>PVWD01000019.1 GCA_003003615.1 filamentous cyanobacterium CCP2
GCGTAGCCCGCTCGATAATGCATTTTGCGGAATCGGTTAAGCCTGCTGCACCGTCTAGCCCAATGCCAATCACATGAATCGGAGTCATTAGAGGTTCGGCATATCAAACAGCACAGTAGTCATGTAGCGGTCTGCCCACTCGGCCCCAAATGCCTTTTCCAGGACGCGACGAGTCTTATCATTTTGCTGCTGTTGGGTGCAGTAGTGATGTTGTCCAGCCAGGATTTCAGAGCGGCGATCGGGCGTTGGGGCAGTGGCAGTGGCTTGCTGACAGTGAATTTCTAAAAAAGCCTTGACCCTATCTAAAAACTGGGTTTCTTCTTCGGGGCTACTCGGACGAACCAGCACACAAAACTCTGAGAAAATATCACCCCAATTAGGGAGGCTGCGCGATTGGGCAAACTCTAGGTGAGGAAGGGCGTTGAGATGGGATCGGTAAGTTTCTGGAAGCGATCGATCAGCCCTTACTGAAGACAGGTCAGCCACGGCCATGCTGATTTGTCCTCGCCCACCCACCAAATCGCAGCCAAACATCGGTAAATCGTACTCTGGGTTAGGAAACATCACACAGTGCAGAATGTCCAGCGAAGCCCCTAGTTTTGCCAGTTCTAGGTGCAGTTTGCGGAACTGCGGCGTTTGATAACAACGGTTTTCAATGACCAACTTTTCACCTTCTAACCGCCCTTCAACGTAGCCCAAATCCTCTGGAAGTTGATAAGGCGACAGGTCAAGATGAGTCTGCCAAACGGCTTCGATCGTTTCTGCCAAATTGCGAATTAAAGGGTGTTGTTGTTCGCGGATGGAGATGGTTGGAGAAGATGACATGGTTTTGTAGTTAAATGCTCAAAAACAATGCTAAAAACGTTGAAAAATGAATGCCAGGATAGGTGGTTTCAAGCAGACAGTCTTTAAAGAGTTAGGGACTGGTCTGGTTTGGGCAGGCTGAAATTGATAGGAATCTGCAATTCTCGATTCATTAAGCCAAATTTATCCAGGACGCATATGCCAGGTCAGATATTAGGGGATCGCTACGAGGTTGAGCAGCAATTCGGGAAAAAACTGGGTCGCTGGACGCTGTTAGCCCGTGACCTTCGCACAGAAGACCCGGTGATTCTAAAGCTGCTGTTTATGGATGAAGACACCACACTAGATGAACTCATACTGTTCCAACGAGAAATTGAAGCCCTTCAAACCCTGGCGCATCCTGCTACACCTAAGTATCTAGAATACTTTGAAATTGACCTTCCAAAAGATGGTAAAGCTCTTACTTTAGTGCAGAGCTATATTGATGGGCTGTCATTGCAACAATTCCTACAGCAGAACCGACGGTTGAATGAAACTCAGGCTCTATGGGTTGCCAAGTCCATTCTTGAGCTGCTGTGCTATCTGCACGATCGCCAACCCCCAATCATTCACCGAGATATTAAGCCCAGCAATATCCTCCTGACAAATTCTCGTCACCATTTGAATGTTTATCTCGTTGATTTTGGCTCAATTAAATCTCTGAATTCCTACAGCGACCATACGAGTTTTACCTTAGTTGGTACAGATGGCTATGCCCCCCCTGAACAAATGGGACGACGAGCTGTGAAAGCTTCTGATTTGTATAGTTTAGGTGCCACTTTAGTCACAGCAATCACCGGAATTGAACCGGCTGACTTGCCGCGTCGGGGGATGCACATTGAAGTGGAAACGATCGTCAACACCAACCCTGCTTTTGCCAAATGGTTAAAGCAAATGGCAGATCCTAATCTCGATCAACGGTTTAAGTCCGCTTCAGAGGCGTTGGCAGAATTAGAACAGTTGATGTAAAAACCTGCCAATGCATAGCGGATTGCTAGACGCAGGCAGGTTTAAAAACAGAGTAAAGAGGAGTGGACTTTAAGATGCGTTACCCGTGTGGGCAAAGGGTTTACTTGTCAGTCCGCGCATAGTCATCTTGATAGCGAATAATGTCGTCTTCTCCCAAATATTCACCATTCTGGACTTCAATCAGCACTAGCGGAATCACCCCAGGATTTTCTAAGCGATGTCTGGTGCAAGCCGGAACATAGGTCGATTGGTTGCAAAACAGCAGCTTTTCTTCATCGCCGCATTCAACCTTTGCTGTACCCGACACAACAATCCAGTGCTCACTCCGATGATGGTGCATTTGCAAGCTGAGCCGATGTCCGGGTTTGACTTCGATTCGCTTAATCTTATAACCTTGTCCTTCTTCCAGCACGGTAAACGATCCCCAAGGGCGGAGTTCGGTAGCGGCGACCCCCTTGGCAACAACAGGACTTGGAACAGATACAGCTGTAGGTTGAGACATTTCTTTTGGTTGAGCCACAATTTCTCTCCTTGAGACGAGTAAAAGACAACGCTCGATTGAACGTCGTATTGCCTGAGATGACTGGTTCAGTCAGTGAGTGGACAGGCCACGCAACGTTCCAACAGGAACACATCTAAGCCCAATACCCACAGATGTCGTAGACACCATTTACCCTGACGGCAAGGAATAGCGGTTAGGAATTAGGCACGTTTCAGAATCAGACACATTGAGAGTCGTCCGCCAAGATAACAAAATTTCCCCTGTAGACGGTAGCCTCCAGGAGGGGAAACAGTCCTTCTACATCGATTCTTTACACGGAAACTCTCTAGTTCAAAGCAGTTTAACGATCGCCAATGATTAGCACACCTTCTGCCTTGGACTGCTCTACTGTGCCTGAATAAATACACCAATTCCGTTGTGCACTTGAGCCGCAGTACTGGGAATGCGATCGAGCAGTTGCCCTCCCAGATAGAGAGCCGTTGAACTGCCGCCATCCAGGTTAAGAGCATGAACGGCTCCCAATTGCTGAGCCAGCCGAGCGGTTTCTGCTAAAGTTGGCCCTTGCCCACCCACACGGTTGTGAACCGTCATCAGCATTAGGGTTCCCTGAGAAGTTGTCGCAATCACGCTGCGAGAGGCTAACTGTCTGCCAAAGGCTTCTTCAAACTGTTCCCTCAACGCATCCAACACGATTTGTCTATCTTGAATGAGCAGCGGCCCTGCCCCCAAAATGTGGGGATATTGAATGAATTCGGTTGGGTTGGCAGCCGCTTCCAGCGTGACAGATGTGCCCACTGGCAGGCTGTTGAGGGCTGCATCATCCTCTCGAATCACGAGTAAATATCCATCTTCAGGGATCGGTAGGGAATTCTGTCCTGCTCCTTGAGTTTGTTGATGGGCAATGATTTGGTTGTTGCGAACGGTGAGAATGTGTTCATTGTTCAGAATGGGGGAATAGGTTTCTCCCCAGTCCTGGGTGTGGCGATAAATGCCCTTACCGACATAGCCGCTGTTGAGATGCACAATAGGGAGGGTTTTGCCATTGGCAATGAGAGTTTCTTGAAGCGTCAGCCGACCAACGGCAACGTCTCCTTGATCATTCCATCCGATCGCCCCCCGGTTCAAAATTGGCCCAGAGAACCAGTGGGTGTCGTGCCGAATTGCGCCTAGCGGAAGCTGGTTATTACGGTTAAAAAAGCCACCATTAATTGCGGCGATCGCGTTTTGGTGCTGGGCGGTTGTGGCAAGGGGAGAGGTTCCGACCACCGTTTCCGGATTGCTCACCATTGGCTTCAAGCTGACTCCTGGTTGGCGCGGATCAACTTCTAACAGCACCACCGGAAACCGATCGTTCCCTAGACTCACCCACTGCTGCCGCCACCGCACCCCTGGTGTCCACAAAATATTACGCTCTATCAGTGAATCAGGACGTAAATCAATTAAAAGGCGATTGGGGTTTGGTACTGACCAGACACGCGGACGGAGGGTTTGAGGAACGTTCAGCCGAAGTACGGTCTGATTGCCATTAGGAGCCAAAACCAGAGATTGAAGGTATCGAGTGGTTTGGGTTTTGAAGGCTTGCGCTAGGGCAGGGTTGATCTGGGCATCCAATGTTACGGTCAGTTCACCCGCCTGTTCGCTGATGTGCCAGGGAGTTGCTTGGGTTAAGTCAATCACCAGCCGATCGCCCCAGGGTTGCCGCCCTTGCCGGATACCGCCAACCCTCGCAGTTGGTGTGGAAATCGTTAAAGAGGTGCCGTTGATTGAAACCTGCCACCCAAATTGCTGAGTCAGTGCTGAAATGTCCAGGTAGCGATAGGCTCCTGATTGCCAAGTGGAAAGGGCGATCGGTGAACGTTGCGGGTCAGTGAACCATGCGACAGGCTGTACCGCCGCATCCTCTGTACTCAGCAAATCAACTCCTGCAAGTTGGATCAGCCCTGCGTCTGCAATGCCAATCTGCCCTGTTTCTTGACGGCTCCAAGCCACTGGGTAAGAATGCCCGTTTAGAACAACCTGAGAACCTTGCTGAACCAGCACTGCTGACTGGAGAAACGGAGCAGTTTGGAAGGCGCGTCCCAATGCGGCAACTATTTTGAATAGGGGAGGATACGATGATGGCTGGGCCTGCAACGATTGGGCAAAACCGGGCTGCCAGCTTAACAGGAAGCACAAAACCACCAGCATTAGCCAGTACGGAAGCAAAAAGCCTGAATGCCATCTTCTTGAAGATCTGTAGGAGGAATAGGGATTTCCACGACTTGAAGATCTGTGATAGGGGCGGTGCGATCGGCGACGATAAGTTCGAGTCTTAACCACAGTATTCCAGGATTCGTCTGAACAAGCCTACAAGCCTGCTCTCCAGCATTCCCCAACCTTACGAAGTTAGCCGCCAATTGTAAACAAATTGTTGTTATTCTGTTGATTGCTTAACTCAATTTCGCGCTCGTGTAATCTACCGATCGGCAGATTAGATTAACTTTCTCAAGGGTATTTCGCCGATTTCCCAGTCAATGTGCCAGCAAATGGACTTATGGCAACCAAGGACAGTATAAACATCAAGTTTATGAGCTAGCCCTAACAAAACAGTCACATGAACTACCCTAGAAGTGTGAATTTAGCTTCATAATTGTAGTGTATAGAAATAATAAATTCTTGAAATTCATGTGAACTGATGAGTTTAGAACCGGCAAAACGGTGTATCTGACTACCGAAAGCATTGGATGATAAGAGCATTGTCGTTTTGGGCAGGGGCAGCCTGAAGCGATCGATCAAAGGTTTGCTAGGTAGGTAAAACCCTTACTGCTTAAACTTTTGGGGATTGCCAAGTCTGACCAATTTCTATAATATTTTTACTCTGTCTGTTTGAGGACACTGCTCTTCGAGTTTGAATATAGTGCCTCTCTGTAAAGCGTCTAGGTTCCTGACATAGAGGATACTCAGAGCTTTTGAAGGGTCAAGTATTCACGGCTGGCGAATCGATGTGTAATGCTTGATACACCGCGCCTCAAGAGCGTTGGATGAAAGATCGAGTGAAAGGATGAAATAAAGGGGCTAATCTGCTTGGCCTTAGCATTTGGGGGAGCCTCCAAGCATTTTTAGAGTTGAATTTACCGCATGGGAGTCGTGGAAGCGTGAACCAGAATATGCAGCACAATCAGGGAATCGATGGAGGATACGCAGGACAACGGTGGCTGGTGGAAGAGCGGGATGCCTGCGGAGTCGGTGTAATTGCCGATTTGTATGGACGGGCAAGCCATGATCTGGTTGCCAAAGCGTTGGCCGCTGCGACCTGCATGGAACACCGGGGTGGTTGCAGCGCTGACCAAGATTCTGGTGATGGAGCGGGTTTGATGACCGCAATCCCCTGGGATGTAATTGGGAGTTGGCTCACTGAGCAGGGCATCACCACGCTTCCTGCAACGGCACACATGGGCGTAGGAATGTTGTTCTTGCCTCAAGCAGAGTCAGATGCGGCAATCGCCCGTGAAGCGGTAGAGCGAGTTCTGGCTGAAGCGAATTTACAAGTATTGGGCTGGCGATCGGTTCCAGTTAATCCGTCTGTGTTGGGGAAACAGGCACGGGAAAACCAGCCGCAGATTGAGCAGGTGATTGTGCAGTCTTCGGAGCAGGGGGAAGTCTTGGAGCGGTTGCTTTACCTGACCCGCAAGCGGATTGAGAAAGCAGTACTGGCGGCGGGTTCCTCTGCTGGGCTGCAAGACTTTTATATTTGCTCTTTTTCTAACCGGACGATCGTTTATAAGGGCATGGTGCGATCGGAGGTGTTGGGTACGTTTTACGACGATTTGACCAATCCGGTCTATACAACTGCTTTTGCGGTGTATCATCGTCGCTTTAGTACCAACACCATGCCGAAGTGGCCCCTGGCTCAACCCATGCGCTTTCTGGGTCACAACGGTGAAATTAACACCTTGCTGGGCAATATTAACTGGATGGTGGCGCGGGAAGCTGACTTGCAGCATCCCTTGTGGGGTGAGAGTTTGGCAGATTTGAAGCCGATCGTTGATTCTGAGAAAAGTGATTCGGCAAACCTGGACAGCGCGATGGAGTTGCTGGTGCAGTCGGGTCGTCGTCCCCTGGAAGCAATGATGATTATGGTTCCGGAGGCATACCAGAATCAGCCCGATTTGGTGAATCATCCTGAAATCGTCGATTTCTACGAATATTACAGCGGCATTCAGGAACCCTGGGATGGTCCGGCGTTGCTGGCGTTCAGCGATGGAAAATTGGTGGGGGCAACCCTCGATCGCAATGGACTGCGCCCAGCTCGTTACTGCATCACCCGTGATGGCTTAGTGGTGGTGGGTTCAGAAGCCGGGGTGGTTGACCTGCCGGAAGCAGAGATTATTGAAAAAGGCAGACTGGGTCCCGGTCAAATGATTGCGATCGACCTGGAAAACCATGAAGTACTGAGAAATTGGGACATCAAACAGCGGGTTGCCCGTGAGCGTCCCTATGGGGAATGGCTAAAAGCCCATCGCCAAAGTTTACCGCCCCAACCCTTCGCTGAGAGCCAGTCGATCGCCCCTGAAGTATTGCTCCGGCAGCAAACCGCTTTTGGCTACACCACGGAAGATGTGGAAATGATCATTCAGGAGATGGCGGCTCAGGGTAAGGAGCCAACTTTCTGCATGGGGGATGATATTCCCCTGGCGGTGCTCTCCACCAAGCCCCGACTGCTGTATGACTACTTCAAGCAACGCTTTGCCCAGGTGACGAATCCGGCGATCGACCCTCTGCGGGAAAGTTTGGTGATGTCGTTGTCGATTCAGCTGGGGGAACGGGGCAATTTGCTGGATGCCAAGCCGGAGTATGCCCATTTGCTGAAGTTGGACTCCCCTGTACTCAACGATGCAGAGTTGGACTATATTCGCCAGTCAGACTTTGCCACCGCCAATCTTTCCACCCTGTTTAAGATTGCCGATGGCCCGAATGGGCTACAACACGCCGTCAATACCCTCTGCCAACAGGCAACAGCCGCCGTGCGGGAAGGCAAGAAGATTTTGATCCTGAGCGATCGATTAAGCCAAACGGGTGAACCAAACGAACTGAGCCAGGAGTATAGCTACATTCCGCCCCTGGTCGCCGTGGGAGCCGTCCACCATCACCTGATTCGGCAGGGCTTACGGATGCAGGCTTCTCTGGTGGTAGATACGGCTCAATGCTGGAGTACGCATCACTTTGCCTGCTTGCTGGGCTATGGAGCCAGCGCGATTTGTCCGTACCTGGTTTGGGAAACGGTGCGCCACTGGTGGGCAGATGCCAAGACCCAGAAGCTGATGGAAACGGGCAGAATTACCAAGAACAGCCTGGAAGGGGCACAGTACAACTACCGGAAAGCGGTGGAAGCGGGCTTGCTGAAGATTCTCTCGAAGATGGGTATTTCCCTACTGTCCAGCTATCAGGGGGCACAAATCTTTGAGGCGATCGGCATTGGCTCGGATCTGCTGCATCTGGCGTTTAAGGGAACGGCTTCCCGATTAGGTGGTTTGACCGTAGCGGAGTTGGCGCAGGAAATTGTTTCGACTCATCGGCGGGCGTTCCCAGAGTTGACCACCAAGAAACTGGAAAACTTTGGCTTCTTTAACTACAAGCCAGGGGGCGAGTATCACATGAACAGCCCCGAAATGGCGAAGTACCTACACAAAGCGGTTTCCAACAAGAGCTACGACCACTACGAACTGTATCAGCAATATCTGCAACAGCGACCCCTCACCGCCCTGCGGGACTTGCTGGATCTCAACAGCGATCGCCCCTCAATTCCGGTTGAAGAGGTGGAACCCGTTGAGGAAATCATGACGCGGTTCTGTACGGGGGGGATGTCCCTGGGGGCACTGTCCCGTGAGGCACACGAAACGTTAGCCATTGCCATGAACCGGATTGGCGGTAAGTCCAATTCTGGGGAAGGGGGTGAAGATCCGGTGCGCTTCCGGGTGCTGGAGGATGTGGATGAAGCAGGCAATTCTCCTACCCTGGCTCACCTGAAGGGATTGAAGAATGGGGATACTGCCAGCTCTGCGATTAAGCAAATTGCCTCCGGGCGGTTTGGCGTGACTCCAGAGTACCTGATGAACGCCAAGCAGTTGGAAATTAAGATTGCTCAAGGGGCGAAACCCGGTGAAGGGGGACAGCTCCCCGGTAAGAAGGTCAGTCCTTACATTGCGATGCTCCGGCGATCGAAGCCCGGTGTCACCTTGATTTCGCCGCCGCCTCACCACGACATTTACTCGATCGAAGATTTGGCGCAGCTGATTTTTGATTTGCACCAGATTAATCCAGTCGCTAAGGTGTCGGTGAAGCTGGTGTCGGAGGTGGGCATCGGTACAGTGGCAGCCGGGGTTGCCAAGGCGAATGCCGATATTATCCAGATTTCGGGGCATGATGGCGGTACGGGGGCTTCTCCTCTCAGCTCCATCAAACATGCGGGTGTGCCCTGGGAACTGGGACTCACCGAAGTGCATCGGGTGTTGATGCAAAATGAGTTGCGCGATCGGGTGATTCTGCGGGCAGATGGTGGCTTGAAGACGGGCTGGGATATTGTGATGGCGGCTCTGATGGGCGCAGAAGAATTCGGCTTTGGCTCGATCGCCATGATTGCGGAAGGCTGTATTATGGCGCGGATTTGCCACACCAACAACTGTCCGGTTGGGGTCGCCACTCAGCAGGAGAAATTGCGCCAACGCTTTACCGGAACCCCGGAGCATGTGGTCAACTTCTTCTACTTCATTGCGGAAGAAGTGCGCTCCCTCCTGGCACGGCTGGGCTATAAGTCATTGAATGAGGTGATTGGACGATCGGATCTACTGAAACCACGTGAGGGTGTTCAGTTCACCAAGACCCAATCCCTGAACCTGGATTGTTTGATTAACCTGCCCGATACGCGCACCGATCGCAGTTGGCTCGACCATGAAGCGGTGCATAGTAATGGGGTGGTGCTGGATGACGAGATTTTGGCGGATGCTGAAATTCAGACTGCGATTCAGCAGCAGGGAACCCTCAGCAAAACCTATCGGCTGGTCAACACCGATCGCTCCGTGGGGGCGCGGGTGTCTGGGGCGATCGCCAAGCAGTACGGCAATACGGGCTTTAAGGGACAAATTACCCTCAACTTGAAGGGATCAGCCGGACAAAGCTTTGGAGCCTTTATTCTGCCAGGAATGATTCTCAACCTGGAAGGCGAATCCAACGATTATGTCGGCAAGGGCATGCACGGGGGCGAGATCATCATCAAACCGTTACCGGAAGCGACCTACGACCCAGCCGAAAACGTGATCATCGGTAATACCTGCCTCTACGGAGCCACGGGCGGCACCCTGTTTGCCAATGGACAGGCGGGTGAGCGGTTTGCCGTGCGGAACTCCAAGGGGCAGGCGGTGATTGAAGGAGCCGGAGATCACTGCTGCGAGTATATGACCGGCGGTGTGGTTGTGGTACTGGGTCGAGCTGGACGCAACGTGGGAGCCGGAATGACGGGCGGTTTAGCCTACTTCCTGGATGAAGACGGCAGCTTCCCCACCAAGGTCAACCCGGAAATTGTCAAAGTCCAGCGGGTGGTGACTCCTGCCGGAGAAGCGCAATTGAAAGACCTGATTCAAGCACACTTCGATCGCACCCAAAGCCAGCGGGCAAAGCAAATCCTGGAGCAGTGGACGGAGTATCTACCCCAGTTCTGGCAGGTGGTTCCACCGTCTGAAGCCGATTCTCCAGAGGCAAATCCGAATGCGATCGAGGAGAAGGTATTGAGTCCGGTGCAGTAAGCCGGTAATCGGTAATGGGTGATGGGTAGTGGGCGATCGGTTGGTCGTCCATTACTTATTTTTGTATAAAGAGTTTTAATTCAATGTGCAGCACTACAAAGGATGATTAGGACAGCTTTGTGCTCTGAATCCATCCGTTTTGGGTTTCAGCAACCTGAGAGTGTCCTAACCTACTCAGCCGTTGCCATATTGCTTGTTCGACCTCAAACTAACAGTTGCAGTCAACATCTCCCCAGTCTTCCCAGTTGGAAGAACAAGCATAACGTTCCGCCTGAGCGGCAGCAGATCAACTTGAACGGTAGACGAAAAACCTCTCAACTGTCCGCACCAAGGTAGTTATGAGGCACTTCTACCCAAAGAATGTTGGAATGACGACATGAATGATGATATCTGCCGTAATGTGAGCTAGCATTGCAGCCAAAAGCCCCCATTGCCAGTAAAGCCATCCAAAGATTAGACCAACAACACCATTTTGAAATAGTACAACTCCAATTACGCTGAATGGTAAGCCACTTGCCATCAGTGCAAACTGGGGTAGATGTGCCGCTCCAAAAAGTAGAGTTGCAACAACATTAGCAGCCCAAAATAAAACTGCGCTTGTCTGAGACTGCTTCAATATCCAACGCCCAATTCCAACCAGCCCAGTCAATGCACCCAACCGAAACCAAATCTCTTCATTAACACCTGCCCCAAATGCAGCAAGTACTCCTGGTAAAGAGCCAGGTAATTCCAGATTTTGGAGTGCAGTTGGAAGAAATGAATAAAAAGCTTTGTCTGATAAAACGACAAAAATCCCGCAAACGCTTCCCAACCCGATCGCCCAAAACAGCGCAAGAAGCAATCTTTTTTTGATTAATAGCTGTGCAAAACTGGAGTCTTCAATGCCTTGCTTGCTGCGCGACCATAAACCTAAACTGGCTAAAGGTGCAGTGACGATCGCGCTTAAAGAACCTGCAATCAGTAAAACCTCAGTCAAGGCAACCGCTTGATGGGTAACAGTTAAACCGTAGAAAATCGTTGAGATTGAAGCGAAGAATGAAGCAACCAATAAAAGCCCCAAAATTTTAAGCGGAACCCGTGAATGCCCCTGTGCTGTTGAGTTTGCATTAATGCTCATAGGCGCATTTCCCCTTTACTCTGGAAGACTTCCACCCGATTTTACTCAACTTCTATTGTCTTCCCGATAACTTCAACGTATAGCCCCTACGAGAAAACTGCGCTGAATAACTAGTTATTCACTGTCGAATCTGTCATCTAATCCGATAATCAGGATGTTAGCCGCCGTTCTTGTCGTGTAGCTCCGATCGCCTTTTGTTGGGCAACCTCAGCCTAGTCTCCAAGTCGCAACCGCCTGCAACTTTTCTTTACAATAGAGAAGTAATGCCAAATTGAAGCCCCTTAGCCATGTTGGAATCGACCCAGCGCAGCAAGCTTGACGAAACAGACGATACGCTGTTCTATGATGTCCCGCGCTTTGTGACCCATGTGGATGAATCGTTCATCCAGCAGTTAACCAATCTGTATCGGGAACGGCTCAAACCGAACTCGGTCATTTTTGACATGATGAGCAGTTGGGTGTCGCATTTGCCGGAGGATATGGAGTTTGAGCATGTGGAAGGGCATGGGTTAAATGAATCAGAACTGGCTCGTAACCCTCAGCTTGACCATTATTTTGTGCAAAATCTCAACCAGAAGCAGCTTTTGCCTTTACCCGATCGGTCTTTTGATGCGGTGCTGAATGCCGTTTCGGTGCAGTATCTTCAGCGTCCTGAGGCGGTTTTTGCTGAGATTTATCGGGTTCTGAAACCGGGTGGCATTGCCATTATTAGTTTCTCGAACCGGATGTTTTATCAGAAGGCGATTCAGGCGTGGCGAGATGGTTCAGAAGACGATCGCGTTGAGTTAGTGAAACGATACTTTAGAGCCATTCCTGGATTTAGCGAACCAGAGACGATCGTCCGTTTGAGTATGCTGCCCCGCGTCTTGCAATTGATGGGCATTCCGGGGGGTGATCCTTTCTATGCGGTGATTGCAGAGCGCAAGCAGGAGTAAGTCTGACAACTTCAAGACATCACTGCTCGACCAACCGCTTTAGGCGGAGATATGCTTCCTCTGGAGTGAGCGGACTACACTGTTGCTCATTGGGAATGTAAAAGATCCAGCTATCGGGAAAGTAATGCACCACAAAACTAGGGATCAAGCCGCGTTCCATCGCCTGTTTCCCCAATTGCTCTGCTTTTTCTTCGAGGCTGAGTTGGTCGTGAAAGGGTTGCTCAGTTGTCATAGCTTTAAACCAAACCTTTTCGTATCGCAATTACGGCAGCCTGTATCCGATGATTGACTCCGAATTTGTTTAATATACCGCGTACATGAGCTTTGACAGTATTGGTGCTGAGGTACAAACGAGCCGCAATTTCAGCGTTGCTTTGCCCTTCCACCAGCAATTCCAAAACCTCTAATTCACGGTTTGAAAGGCTGTGAGCAGGTTCAGAAGGGGATGGGCTGGGCTGTTCGACCTTCTGTATCGGAGATTCTTCCATAGGATGGGAACCAGGTTAGATGTTTGTTGAGATTAAACGCCGCTTCAGTTCATCGGTATTCAACATGAGGTGGGCATTGCCCACTACGTTAGGTTTGAAGGCATGCGATCGAGTTTTGCCTCAGTCCCAGAGTTTACAGTTAAGGTGTGGTCGTACTTGCGGCTGGAATTAGGACATCGGAGGAGTAGCCTGTTGGTTTGGTGCCAACCGTGCTGCCGTGAATCATGCCTTGATGATTTGGCTCAAAGAAGCTGTAGGGGAACTGAGCGTCTGGAGCACCGATCGCATTTAGCCGATCGGTTAGTTCGGGGGGAATGGCAAAATCCAGGGCTTGGAGGTTATCGTCTAGCTGGGAGAGCTTTGTTGCTCCGATGATGACTGAGCCAATTCCTGGGCGGTTGGCAGTCCAATTTACAGCGATTTGGGCCATGCTGCGTCCCAACTCTTTCGCTACAGTTTCCAGTTCTGCCACAACCTTCCAGTTTCGATCGTTGAATTTTTGAAAGGCTGGGTTTTGGGTGTCTTTCATCATATCCAGCCGTCCGTCGGCGTTCAGAACCCCTTCACTAGGGCGATATTTACCGCTCAGCAGCCCACTAGCAAGCGGACTCCACACCATAATTCCCATGCCCAGTTCCAACCCAAGCGGCACAAATTCCCGCTCAATGTTCCGCTCCACCAGCGAATATTCTAGCTGCAACGTATTAATCGGTTCGTAGCCGCGCCATTCTGCCAGGGTTTGGGCCCGTGCAGCATACCAAGCAGGCGTATCACTCAGCCCAACATAGCGCACTTTACCCGATCGCACTAAATCATCTAGGGTTCGCATCACTTCTTCGACGGGCGTAATGCAGTCCCATGTGTGGAGAAGGTAAAGATCGATATAATCTGTTCCGAGTCGTTGTAATGATCCTTCAACTGCCCGCAGAATATTCTTGCGTCCATTCCCGCCAGCATTCGGGTTAGGAGGGGCACCGTTGTAAGAAAACTTGGTCGCAATGACGACCCGATCGCGTAGAGCACGTTCTGCAACAAATTTTCCTATCCAGGCTTCGCTCGTGCCGTTGGTGTAAAGATCGGCTGTATCAATGAAGTTTCCACCTGCATCGACATAGCGGTTGAAAAGCTGGCGTGCAGTGTCCTCATCTGACCCCCAGCCCCATTCCGTGCCAAAGGTCATGGTACCAAGGCAAAGACGGCTGACTCGTAAACCAGAACGTCCTAAGGTGTAGTAGCGATCGAGAGACATAACATTCTCCTGTATCAATTCCTTCATTAAAACTGATTGCATCTCAAATGCTGGGAAAGCTTTTTCTCTGGGAGAAGACTCGCTTCAAACAAGTGGGGCTTGTCCTGCGTGGTGACGAATTTTCTGGAAAACAAGTTAAATCTTTATGACTTTACTGTTTTAGCCGTTCGCTGGTAACTGTGCAGATGTAGAGATAAATCCTGTCCCATTGGCTAGGTAGATAAAGGGATGAGGTCAATCACAGTCCAGCTACTCCGCGCTTGATGGCAATTAACACCGCCTGAGTGCGATCGTTCACGCCTAGTTTACTTAGAATATTATTCACATGAAATTTGACGGTACTTTCGCTGATGGATAATGCTTCTGCAATTTCCTGGTTGGTTTTGCCATGGGATAAAATTTGCAGCACTTCCCGTTCGCGATCGGTCAGTTGGGGTTGGCTCATGCGTTCTGCCAGCTTTGCTCCGACCTCTGGTGGAATATATTTTTGCCCTGAATGAACTTTGCGAATCGCATCAAGCAATTGATTCATTTTGGCATCTTTGAGCAAGTATCCCTTGGCTCCGGCTTGCAACCCGCGAAAAATATCTTCATCGGTGTCATAGGTGGTCAAAATGACGATGCGAGCCTCTGGAAATTCTTGACGAATGGTGATGATGGCATCCACGCCGCCCATTTCCTTCATGCGTAAGTCCATTAGCGTCACATCGGGCTGGTGTTGGCGGTATTGTTCTACTGCTTCCGTTCCGGTTTCAGCCTCAGCAATAACTTCCATACCGTCGGTGAGTTCTACCATGCGAACTAATCCATTGCGAACGATCGGGTGGTCGTCGGCAATTAACACACGAATGGGTAAAAACTGAGTTTCACTCATGGTGAAGAATGGGTAAGGGGAACTTGCACATCGATTTTGGTTCCTTGATTGGGTTGCGTGGTGATTATCAATTGTCCTCCTACGCGATCGGCCCGTTCAGACATTCCGATTAAGCCAAAACCGTCGCTAGGAGCCTTTGGATCAAAACCGCAGCCATCATCTTGAATCGTGAGACGAATCCCATCAGGAACGTAGATTAGCTCAATCCAGAGATGAGTTGCTTGGGCATATTTCAGTGTGTTGGTGATGGCTTCCTGCCCAATCCGCAGCAAGTTCTTACCAATGAAGGGCAGAAGCGGATATGGCTCGCCATGAAGGGTGACTTCTGTGTGTAAAGACGTGCCGCTCGTCATTTGAGTCAGGCAGTGAGACAGCTTTTGGGCCAAATCGGCGTAGTCTTCATCAGCGGGGTAGAGCGTCCATACGGAGCGTCGGGCTTCTGCTAATCCGGTTTTGGCGAGTTCACCAATGCGATCGAGGGTGGTGGTTACATCAGATGGGTTTTGCTCCACCAAGAACTTCGCAAGCTCTAGCTGAACGGCAATTCCTGTAAACGATTGCGCTAACGTATCGTGGATTTCACCTGCCAAGCGATTGCGCTCCTCAAAAATGGCGGTTTGCTTCGCTTCTTCAAACAGTTGGTTGAGGTAAACGGCCAGCGTCATTTGCTGGGCAAAGGCATAACCCAGTTCAATTTGGAGGTTGCTAAAGTGCCGATCGTCCGGCAGCCAAATGTCTAGTGCCCCGACGGTTTTATCATTTAGCCGCAGGGGAATATTTAACAATCGGCTCACCCCCCGTGCCTGATACCATGCATTAATATCAATTTCAATTTGGGCAGAGGCAGCAAGAATTGCCCGATCGGTGGCAATATCGTCAATTAAAAAACTGGCAGGATAGCCCAGATCATTAGGGCAGATCAGGCTGAGTAGGGACGGAAACGCATTGATTCCAGGATGTCCAGGTTGCTCCTCTGGGGTGAGGATTTCACCGTTCCAGTGGGTGAGCTTGAGGTAAGCAGTGCGGTTACAGTCGGAATGCAGCCAATACTCAACCAAGGATGTATCAAACTGTTCAGCAATGACTTTGAGAATGTGTCCAATAATTTGGTTGGGGTTGGCATCAACGGCAATGGCATTGAGCGATCGGGTGAGGGCAGCATTTGCCTTAGCCAGTTCTACAACTCGTTCTTGTTCAGCTTGGAGTAAGGCTTGCTGGGTTTCTCTCAGTTCTGTAATGTCAATTTGAGTGCCCCACCCCTCCACCAAATAACCATCCTTAATAATGCCCATGCCATTGTTGAGAAAATGCCGCCGGTTACCTTGGCGATCGACCTCCTCTAGCTCTGCATCACACATCCGGTAGCCGCTTGCAATGAAGCCCCGAATTAAAGATAACTTTTGCTCCAGACTAGACTGGTAAGCCTCTGAGGAAAGCTGCAAACCCACAACTTTGGTAAAGCCATACATGGCCGCATAGGCAGTATTAGCCTCGGCAATGCGGAAATGGCGGTAGAACCAATCCACCTGCTCTTCAATGGGTAGTGAAACGGGCATGGGTTGATCGAGTTCCCATCGGTAAATGCCATCACTGCTCAGTTCAAATAATGTCCGATACCGCTCTTCGGATAAAGTGAGACGATCGATCGCCTGCTGCAATTCTGCGGCTTTTTGAGCAAGCTGAGTTTCTGACTGCTTGAGAGCTTCTTCAGCCCGTTTTCGCTCTGTGATATCACTGTCAATGCCTCGGTAGCCCAAAAAATTGCCTTGCAGGTCAAAAATGGGAGTACCACTGGTTTCAAAAATCACAGGATGCCCATCTTTAGCCAAATTAAGATTTTCCAGCTTTCTAAAGGGTCTTTGGGCAGCGGCAATTTGTGAAAACTCCTGAGCCACCCGGACAGCTTCCTGGGGCGGCATAAAATCAAACGGGGTTTTGCCCAACAGTTCTTCAGGCAAGTAACCCAAAAACTGATATACCTTCTCATCCACGTAGGTATAAATGCCATTCGCATCAACTTCCCACGCCCAGTCGCTCATGGTTCTCAGCAGGTCTTGAAGCCGCGTTTGGCTCTGTTGTAGTTCAGCATTCAGGGGATAGCTTTGCTGCACATCTCGATCGGGCTTCTGCAAGAGCTGGTTAATGCCGAGCAACTGGATATAGGACTGTTCTGAAGCGGTAAATATGGCTTGCCATGCCTGTTCTTTCCGCCTGTAGTTTGCTACCTCTGCCGCCAGCACCGCATAAGCAGCTTCCATCTCCACCATGCGGGGATGCAGGGTTTCAACTTGCTTTTGGTAGTTCGCCAACTGCGATCGCAGCATTGCATTTTCCTGCTCCAGGGGAACGTTCCGCTGTGGTTGAGCCGTTGCACCATTCTCAAGGAAGGGTTCCTGCATCATGACCTGCTCCCTAGTGTGCGTGTTGTCGGAATCAAGGGTTTTCCTAATCTATACCCGACAATCAGAGTTTCGGCTTCCTACCTATTCAAAGTCTTAAGGTTCTCGATCAAAACGATCGCAGGACGAGGATTAGGCTGTACTGAAGTGTGGTTAAAACCTAGTCGTTTGTTTAGTTGACTACACCCACTTTAGCTAGCGACATTCAGCCCTTGCCTCTGTATCGTTTCAAGTAACTCTACCCCGGATGAAACGCTGCGTTTGTCGCTGACCAATTAGAAATTGTAGACTTTTTGGATACAATTAGTCGATAAAATAGCATATTGTCTTTTATTTGGATTCAATTCATAATAAAGATATTCCTAAAGCAATCTGCTTCCTTGGAGGTATCTGAAATGATTACCCTTCGATCGGCTCAAGAACGTGGTGCTGCAAACTTTGGATGGTTAGATAGTCGTCACACTTTCTCGTTTGGCAATTATTACGATCCCAACCACATGGGCTTTGCAGATCTGCGTGTCATCAACGAAGACAAAGTTAGTCCTGGGCAAGGGTTTGGCAAGCATGGACACCGAGATATGGAAATTATTTCCTATGTCCTGGAAGGTGCCTTAGAACATAAAGACAGCATCGGGACAGGTTCCGTGATTCGTCCGGGAGATGTCCAGCGAATGTCTGCTGGGACAGGCATTTTCCATAGCGAATTCAATGCTTCCACAACTGAGCCTGTGCATTTTCTGCAAATCTGGATTCTGCCAGATACGAAAGGGATTGAACCAGGCTACGAGCAAAAAACATTCTTTGAAGCAGAAAAGCGCGGCAAGTTGCGGCTGGTTGGTTCCCGCGATGGGCGTGAAGGTTCCATTACCATTCATCAAGATGTGAATCTTTATGCAACATCTCTACAGGCAGGCGATACCGTAAACTATTCCCTGGCAGAAGGCCGGGTTGCCTGGTTGCAGGTTGCTAAAGGGGCAGTCCAACTCAATGGCCAAACACTAACGGCTGGTGATGGGGCTGCTGTTGCAGAGGAACCCCAAATCACACTGCAAGGAACTGCAAACAACGCTGAGGTGTTACTGTTTGACATGGCAGCCTAATCGTAATCATAGGGGTGGGATCTTTCCCGCCCTTTGTTGATTCCTATCTGGATCATGTTTTGTTTCCATTGATTGTGTTCACCATTACTGAAAGAGATTCAAACTATGGCGCATATTCTTCACATTGATGCGAGTCCTCGTGGCGATCGTTCTGTTTCACGTTCCCTAGCAAACCAATTCATCACTGAGTGGAAAGCGGCTCATCCAGACGATACCATTACCTATCGCGATCTGGGGCATCATCCTGTTCCTTTCGTCAGTGAAGCCTGGATTGCGGCTGCCTTTTCATCTCCTGATCAGTATTCACCAGAAATGGCAGAGGCGATTCGGATTTCTGATGAATTAATTGATGAGTTTTTGGCTGCTGATCAATACGTTTTCAGCATTCCCATGTACAACTTCGGCATTTCTGCAAATTTCAAAGCCTACATCGACCAAATTGTGCGGGCAGGACGCACCTTTGCAGTGGATGAAACTGGCTACAAAGGACTCGTTCACAACAAAAAGGCTGTCCTCATTCTGTCGCAGGGTGGGCTGTATGCTGAGGGGAGTCCGGCTCAATCCTACGACTTGCAAACTCCTTATCTGCGGCTGATTTTGGGCTTTATGGGTGTTACAGATGTGGAATTTATTTATGCCGACAGCTTGAATATGGGAGATGAGGCCCGGAGCCAGTCGATCGCCAAAGCTGAGTCTACCCTAAAGGAGGTTGCCTTGCGCTGATTGCCCCAAAGCCTGCTTTGAAAAAAACCTAGAGACCAATCTAGGGACAATCTTCCCTAAAGCCCATTACTGTCTACTGGGTGAGTAGTCAGTAGGGGGCTGTCTCGGTATATTGGTCAATATGGCAACGAATGAAAAGGTTAGGGTAATTTTCAGGTTGCTGAAACCCAAGAATTTGAAACCCAAAATGCCTGACTCTTTTTTCGGACTGCTTTGCCTAGCGAGAATGTCTAGTGAGAGTAGCTTGTGAGCCAGAGGCAGTGTCTTTCGCAGTTGTCGGCCCTGTTTATGAGAGGAGTGAATGAGCGATGTCGATTCATTGGTTGCAAGCCCTAGAGGTGGGAAAATATCTGGTTTCACAACGCATTAAGGGCCGCAAAAGGTTTCCTTTGGTGTTAATGCTGGAACCTCTGTTTCGCTGCAATTTGGCCTGTTCGGGGTGCGGCAAGATTCAACATCCTGCTGAAATTTTGCGACAGAACCTTTCCCCGGAGGAATGTTTTGCGGCGGTTGAAGAATGTGGTGCTCCTGTGGTTTCGATTCCAGGCGGAGAGCCACTTTTACATCCTCAAATTGCTGAAATTGTGCGTGGACTGGTCGATCGCAAAAAGTTTGTCTACCTTTGCACCAATGGGTTGCTCCTTGAAAAGAGTTTGGACAAGTTTCAGCCTTCACCCTACTTTTGCTTCAGCGTTCATCTAGATGGACTACGAGACTTACATGATAAATGCGTCGATCGCAAAGGAGTATTTGACACTGCCATCAAAGCGATTCGGGCGGCCAAGGCAAAAGGATTCCGCGTTACAACAAACACGACCATCTTTGAGGGAGCAGACCCCCAAGCAATGCAGGAATTCTTTGATTTTCTCAGCGAATTGGGCGTAGATGGCATGATGGTTTCTCCGGGCTACAGCTATGAATGGGCCCCTGATCAAAACCATTTCCTCAAGCGAGAGCAAACTCGTGCCCTGTTCCGCGAAATTCTGATGCCGTACAAACTGGGCAAAAAGTCCTGGAACTTTAACCACAGCCCCCTGTTTCTGGACTTTTTGATCGGTGAAAAAGACTATGAATGCACCCCTTGGGGCAGCCCCAGTTACAGCGTTTTGGGTTGGCAGAAGCCCTGCTACTTACTGAATGAAGGGCACTACAAAACCTTTAAGGAGTTGTTAGAACTCACCGATTGGGAACAGTACGGTTCTAAGAGCAACAATCCGAAATGTGCTGACTGTATGGTGCATTGTGGTTATGAGCCAACCGCAGCAATGGATGCAATGGAACCTGGCAATATTGGCCGATCGATTGGGGCATTGTTAGGAATGGGGACATAGGATGTAGAGAAGATAGAGCGTACAGGGCATGACGTTGGGTGCCCTGCTTGCGTTCTCAGCATTGATGAAGAATTAAGAAAAAAAGCTGCTAGCGATGTGCTTAGCTGAAACTTTTGGCATGACATCAAGCCGTAAATTGAGGACAATATTTGTAGTACCAAGCCGATTCGCCACGGGTTTTGGTGCATTCAGTTGTCCTGATTTTTTCATTTTCACCTTAAGAATTTGCCATACTCCAAGACATGCTTCTTCCCTTCCTGTTCGTTTGCTTGATCCTAATCGCAGGCTCGATCGTTTTCTATCTCGCATGTGCTGTTTTAACATGGCAATTTGCTGCAACTCCTGTACCGTCTGCTAATGCATTCTCGACATCGGGTGTTTCAATTTTGGTTCCAGTTTGTGGCTTAGATGCAGATGCCTGGGAGAATTGGACATCGCTGTGTCAGCAAGATTATTCTGATTATGAAGTGCTATTTGGAGTCGTTGATCCAACTGATCCGGCGGTTCCCCTATTGAAACAGCTTGCCGAAACCTATCCCGATCGCGTGCGTTTGTTCATTGGTTTAAAGCCTCGTGGGGTCAACCATAAGGACAGCACCCTGACCTACTTGCTGGAAGAGATTCGTCATGATTGGATTATTTTTATTGACAGCGATATCCAGGTCAGCCCAGACTACATTCGTACCGTGACGGCTCCTCTGACAGATCCAACCGTGGGAATGGTGACGTGTGCTTTTGTGGGGCATGATCCACAGTTTTTGGGGGCGGCTTTGGCTTCCCTCGGTCGCTGCTGCGATTTTATTCCTAGTGCCTTGATTGCGCGGACAATGGATGGTGGTTTGCGGTTTGCAGTTGGAGCTACGATCGCCATGCGAAAAGAAGCCTTACTGGCAGCCGGTGGACTGCATCTCAATCGGATTGGTTCAGATTACAACCTGGGTAAACGCACCGCCCAAGCGGGCTATCGGGTGGAGCTATCCCATTACTTGCTGGAGTCAGATACGGGGCGGGAAAGCATCAGCCAAGTTTTTCAGCGAGAATTACGCTGGGCCAGAACGATTCGCTTTAATCGCGGAAATATCTACTACACAATGATTTTTTGTTATGGCGTGGTTTTCTGCGTGCCGTTGCTGCTGCTTACCGGAGGACAACCTTGGGCAGTGGCCTTAACCCTAATAACGATCGCAACTCGGCTCATTCAGGCGATCGTGACCATGCGACTACTCAACTGCCCTAAACTTTTACGCTGGGTCTGGCTACTGCCTCTGAGAGATCTTTTAAGCCTGTTGATTTGGGCATTTGGGGCGTTTGGCAGCAAGGTTCGCTGGCGCGGTCGGCAACTGCGGATTGAAGGAGATGGTTTGATTCAGGCAATAGAAACGTGAATTTCGGGTTTGTACGAGGAAGCAGGATTCTCTTGTTCAGCTATGAGTCTCCTAAAACCCTTTCATAGGTGTTGAGCAAGTACTTTGGCCAAATGGATGTGATTAAATATCCGGCATAAATCAAAAGGGCAGAAACGAGGGCGATCGGTAAGGCCGCAGGTAAATAAAGTAAATGCCAGGGATTGTTTTGCTGCATTTTATAGAGCCGATCGCCAAATACACCCAATTTTCCTGCCCAGCCAGCGAATGACCGATCGGGAACTAAATCCTCCTGTTCAATGTTCAGGTTTGGGTTCTCAGCTTCCTCTGAAATCAGCCGCTTTTGCCAGTAGTAATCATGTCCAATTAACAGGAACCGCCAGAAAAAATGAGAGAACCCATTGGGAGGAGCATGGACAACTTTAGCATTGGGATGTTGCCAAATTGTGTAGCCCTGACTCAATAGTTGATGAGCGTGAACAACACAGTTTCCTCGATAAAGCGGCAGGCTCGTAGGAATGGGGTTTTGCAGAAGAAACTCTCGTCGGAATGCAACATTGTTGAGAAAGTACTGAGTGGTGGGTATCAATTGGGTTTGTTGGGAAAACTGCGGGAAGATGTACGTTAATGCCATTGCCGTTCCATAGGCTCCCCGTCCTCCTGTTGTGGTTTCGCCAGCAACAATTTGAACGGTATGATCCTGAAATGGAGTCAGAATTGTTTGTAGCCAATCTGGAGTATAAAGACAATCTGAATCGTAATAAATGATTATTTCCCCGGTTGCAAGCTTTGCTCCTAGCATTTTGGCTTGATAATAAGTCGTTCCATTGGGAGCATAATGTACTGTAATCCAGGGGTAAGTTTCCCTAAGTTGTTTCAACAATTCCGCAGGTGTATCACCACTTTCAACGAGCAATACTTCGTTTGCGTAGGTTGGTGATGGGTCTTGGGCAGCAAGGGAAGCGATCGATCGCACCAGTCCATGAGCATCCGCATTGGCTAGATTTTCTGTTTCTAGGACAATTGAAAAGCTAGGACAACGATTGGGTATTAGTTCCTGATTCATCATTCATTGCATCACCTCACATTCGTATTATGCCGTGTGGTTTATATGTAGTTAGAAAATCCCCCGAAAACTACTCATTTACATGAAGAATTTGATAACAATCTGCCTAAATACAGACGAATCAGGCAGGCGGAAGCGATCGAATTTGTGACTTTAGTAACACTACCAACATTTGTTTTAACTCTAAGAAAGAGGTGATGCCGCTATGATTTTTGAATCACGCTAAGCAAACTCAAATTTCACTAAACAAATCAATTTCAAGTGCAATAGTTTGCACCTAACTCAACCAGATTCAAGCGACAGATTTTTAATTTCCATGAACGGGTTGAAATCCTTCTCTACTGCCATTCTAATCAAAGCCAAATTTCCAGTTTCGCCTGTGAGACTTGTCTAGCGTATTATCAAAACGTTGCTTCTAATGAATGCCCTTATGGAATCACTCATTCGCCCCTTGCCTGCTCACAAGCTTCATTCTGCAAACACTGCCCTACTCGTCATCGATATGGAACGTGATTTTGTTGATGCTGGAGCCATTCAAGAAACGCCAGGAGGACGCGAACTCATACCAACGATCAATCGGTTGATTGCTTGGGCTAGACAAAGCTCCATTCCCGTTATCTTTACCCACGAAATGCACCGCAGTGATAAAAGTGACTATGGTATCGAGTTGGAATATGATCCGGTACACTGTCTTGAAGGAACTCCAGGTTGTGAACTGACAGATGGTTTAGATGTACAATCTCACGACTATCGCATTCTCAATAAGCGACGTTATGACTGTTTCCTGGGTACGGATTTAGATCTTTTATTACGATCGCTGCGAATCGAAAATTTAATCTGTTGTGGCGTTACAGCCCACGTTTGCGTCATGAGTACAGTCTTCACCGCCCGAAACCTTGACTACCGGGTAATTGTGCCGCGCGATGCCATTGCCGGAGTCACCCCAGATCACTATGCGGCAGCACTGCTCTGCATGAGTGATGTTTTTGCCTACATTTCTACGACAGATACGGTTTGCGCGATCGGCATTGCTGCAAAAACCTGAAGTAGGAATGTGTCTATGAGCAACGTGTACATCTAAACGAGTAATGGTGTGAACATAAACGAGTAGTGATTGACACTTTTTTCTCATTGAGATATATTCTTGGCGCATTTACCCTTGAAAAGCCTAAACATGAAGTCAAAACGTATACCTGCTCAAACCCTTCAACCTTGGACACGTCGTCAAGCGATTTATTTTTTAGCTGGAGCAGTCGGAACGGTTACTTTAAATGCCTGCACCCAGGCTGGCAGAAATTCTTCAACCTCTAATGCTTCAGGGCAGACATCTGCTGCAATGGGCGTGAACCCCTGGATTGGCCAAGCTCCCCTGCACATTGCCCATGAAAAGGGTTTTTTCCGCGAAGCAGGATTAGATCTGGATGTGAAAACGTTTGGAACGAACCTGGAAATGATTCCCGCCTTCTCTGCGGGGCAGCTTCAAGGCTGTTCGGCGATGCCCTCCTCAGAAGCCGTCCTGATGGCGGCAAACGGGGCAGACTATCGAGTAATTGGAGTTATGGATCTTTCTTCGGGCGGTGATGCCATCTTGGCACGAAACAGTATTACTGATATTCAAGATTTTAGAGGCAAGCAAGTTGCTGTACAAGAAGGTGGGCTGGGGCACTTCTTTGTGCTGCAAGTGCTCAAAGAAGCAGGCTTGAGCGGAGAGGATATCACCATTGTCAATGCTGGCCCCGATGCTGCTGCTGCTGCTTATCAGGCTGGAAATGTTGAGATTGCCTTCACCTATTCACCCTATCTGGAAAAAGCAAACGCAGAACAGCCCGATGGACGCATTATCTACGATACGTCTAAGATGCCAACGGCAATTATTGATTTAAACATCGTCAGCACTGAATTCGCTGAAAACCATCCTGAGGCAGTGCAGGCTTTTCTCAAGGGCATTTTTAGAGCGCAGGAGTTTTTGCAAACAAATCCAGACGAAGCCTATGCGATCGTGGCTGAACCTTTGGGCATCCAGCCAGAGGAAGTTGGGGAACAGCTTCAAGGGGTGCAGTTGCCTGATCTGGAAACCAATCTGGAGATGATGAACAACCCTCAAAGTGATCTTTACTTGCTCAATGCGCTAAATGACATGGCCGAGTTTCTTCAAGCTCAAGGTCAAATTGATACCATTCCAGAGTTGTCTAGCTTTGTTGATCCACAGTTTCTTTCAGCCTAGTAACTCTAGGAAAGAGAATTAGGACAAGTTCCGTCTTTACCCAAAATCTTGGTTATTTGAGAGAAGGTCGCTGGATACTGTACCAGTGACCTTTTTATTTGTAGATGAATAATTTATAGATGAAAAATTCACAGTTTTTTCTTTATTTAAAGTTTTAGTCAAGTTTAACCAGACTGTTGTTCACTATTAGTTACATTAAATGTCAGCGAATCATTTCAGCGAACCATTTCAGCCAACCATGATTTAGCGAATCAGATGGAGCTATCTACCGCTACATTCCTGTAGGGAGCCTACCCGTTTTATCAGAGTCAGTGGACTCACAACCAAAATTTTTGTAGCCAATGTTGCCCCTTTGTGTGGTTGCTAAGGGGTGCAATTGTCGAGCGAACTTACAGTAATTTCGTAGAAGCCGGATAACGACATTCTTCTTTTTAGGGAATGGCGAAAATTCGATCGCTTCAAAAAATCTGATGCTTTTCTCAACTGGAAAATAGTTCATGAATCGGTTTTCATTACAGAAAAAATCTCGCCACTGGACACGTCGTCAAGCCCTTTGGTTAATGGCTGGAGCGGCAGGTAGTTTTGGTTTACACGCTTGTACTCCATCTTCCACAACTTCCTCAGAGTCAACCTCAACGGCTTCAAACCTGACATCTGCCACTTTTGGAATCAACGCTTGGATTGGACAAGCCCCTCTCCACATTGCCAGGGAAAAGGGATTTTTCCAAGAAGCAGGGCTAGATGTAAGTGCCAGAGCCTATGGCACAAACCTGGAAAGCATTCCTGCCTTTTTGGTCGGACGGATCGAAGGATGTACTGCAATGCCCTCATCTGAAGTTGTTTCGATGGCATCTCAAGGAGGAGATTTTCGGATTGTTGGTGTCATGGATTTTTCATCGGGAGGAGACGCAATCCTGGCGCGCAACAGTATTGGCGATCTTCAGGACTTTAGAGGCAAAGCAGTTGCCGTTCAGCGAGGTGGGCTGGGGCATTTCTTTTTGCTTCAGGTTTTACAAGATGTTGGGTTGGGTGAGAGTGATATCAGGATTATTGATTCTGGCCCTGAGGTGGCGGCCCAAGCTTACCAGGCTGGAAATGTCGAAATTGCTTTCACCTATTCGCCCTACCTGGAAACCGCGAATGCAGCCCAACCCGATGGACGCATTATCTATGACACGTCTCAAAAACCAACAGCAATTATTGACCTGAATTTGGTCAGTACCGAGTTTGCTCAAAATTATCCTGAAGCAACCCAAGCTTTTGCCAGGGGAATCTTTCGAGCGCAGGAATTTCTAGAATCTAATCCTGATGAAGCACATGCTATTGTCGCTAGACCGTTGGGACTTCAGCCGGATGAGGTCAGAGAACAGCTTCAAGGAGTCGAATTCCCCAACCTTCAAACTCATTTGGAGATGGTGAATGATTCTCAAAGTGAACTCTATTTACTGAATGCACTGACTGCAATGGCAGAGTTTCTTCAGGAGCAGGGACAGATTGTGACAATTCCAGATTTATCTAGCTTGATTGAGCCTCAATTTTTTGCCAGTCTCAGTCAAAGTTGAACGATCGAATCCTAGTCGCCAGACAAGCTGATCGTCAGACAAAGGTAAGGGCAGGTTTGCCAAATTGAGGACTGCAAACGAATCATAAACGGCAGGCTACTCCTAAATGGGGGAGCTTGCCCTTACAGAAACTTGTCACTTGTCATAAGATAGCTCTGACTGCAATGGAATCTTTGCAAACTGAAGCGCGTATTTCCCATCAGGGCTTGATTAGTGCGCTGCAATTGCTGCATTTTTAGGTGTGATATTGCAATGTGGGGCTACTTTAAAAGTCGGTTCCCAATCATGGTTAAGAATTTTCTGATGTTCATTCAGAAATTGAGTTTTAATTAATTCGCATTATGTCGCGAACGAGGGCATTTCTCAATCTAATTCGCTCTCTAATACGGCCGCAATTGCTTTCCTGGAGTTATCCTGAAACTCTCTAACATTGACCCGATTCAGAAACCAAACGGCTGTCACCATGCCGATCGCCTGTATCGCAAATACTAGCCCATAGGAAAGAACCGCATTGCTGAATAGCTGCCGCCCCAGGGACAAAACAGCACCCCCTGTCACCGTGGCGATCGCCCGTGCCAAAGCCTGCGACAATCCCCATGCCCCAATAAAGGTTCCAGCCGTTTCAGCCGCCGTTAGATCCAGCATCATGCTGATGGCTCCGGTGGTGGTGACTCCAGAGGCTAGTCCAAACAGTAAGAGCGCGCCCCGCAGGAGGGATGGGTTTTGGGTAAAGCCGGAGAGAATAATTAGGATAAAACTGAAGGCAACAAACCAACAGCCGATCGCCGCAGTGCGCTGTTTGCCCAAGCGAGGCACAACCAAAAATCCCGTTGAACTGAGTCCCAACAAGGTGCCCATTCCCCAAAAGGCATTTAACCGCGTGGTTTCAGCGTAACTCATGCCAAACACCTGTCCCCCATAGGGTTCTAGGACGGGTTCCTGCATGAATAGGCTAATGGTCATAACCAACAGGAACGTAAAAAATAGTCCGGTTTGCCGACTGGCCGTTAAGACTCTTAAAGCAGTTCCCAGCGTAATTTTGTCTTCCCGGTTGGCTAATGACGATCGGTTTTCAAAGCGAGAATATTTTTGCTCAATGCCGGCCGTCCCCAGGATTACCAGCAGGATTACCAAGGCAGGCACAATGATGAACAGACGATTAATCGAGGCTTGCAGATCGGCAATTGGGGCATCGGCTTCCAGTTGCTGGAGCAGCCCTCCACTCAAGATCGCTCCAATCACAATCCCCACCATTAACATTGACCAAACCACGCCAACGAGTTGCGATCGATTATCTTCATCTGATACATCCACCAGCAAGGCAGCAAAAGGGGTAGAACCAGCACTGAGAGCCAACCCGTAAAAGGTAAACAAAAGGGCCAAAAACCCTGTCCACCCAGCAATTTGCGCTGTCAACGTCCAGCCGCCTGCCGCATCAATTCCGCTCCCCACTTGCCAGGTCACTTGAACTGCAAGGAAGGAAATCAGTGTAAAAAAGAGGGTTCCTATCCAAACATAGCCACTGCGGTGAAGTCCAAAAAGCGGCTTTGAATCGGACATTTGCCCAAACCAGACCCGCGCCGGAGCCACAAACTGATGCATTGCAATCACCCCCGCAGCAATGACCGCAGGAATCGCAAGCCCATCGATCAAAACTCGGTTCAACACTCCTAAAGTCAGGATAGACATGATCCCCAAGCCCATCTGAAAAAGGCCCAGACGAAACATGGTCAGTAGGGTGGTTCTAGGACGAGGCTTTGGAGGAGTGGTTTGCCTGGAGTTAGGGTCGGAATATTGCTCAGTTGTCATAGTGGTTTTAGTCTCGATCGCCCAACAGTCAACAGTTCTAGAAATTTGTTATCTAACGCACAAGAAGTCAGCAGACCAGACAAAAAACTTCATCCAATGGTGGACGAGCCATTGTGAGTGATCCCCTGACTCTTTATATTGTCCTTCTTTATAAAGATAAAACTGTCTGCACCCCAATGCAGGCCGTTTTACGATTTCCCTACAAAACTAGATGCCATAACGCCACCAACTGAGAACAGTGGTGATGAGGTAAAGGACGATCGCACAGCCAATGATTGCTGGAATAATCAACACACCTTGGATATTCCAGGTAAGAAATACAAAGTCAATGCCAAACTGATGCCGTAAAAGCTGAAAGCTCCACTCTCCCAGCAATACACCAGCCATCCCAATTAAAATCAACCCCGCAAACTTGCCTGGAATACTTCTAGGAACAAGAACGCCGGCTGCCCCAGCACAAACCACTGCAATCACAAGTTTAATTAATACATTTGCGAAATTAGAAATATCCATATTTCCCATCACTTAAAGAAGGGTAAAGCGAGTCGTAAAGAGAGATAAAGCGAGTTGAAATAAAGTAGAAGCGGCTTTGAGGATGTGGTCTTAACCTTTTCGTCCGTTGCCACGCTCAGCAACCCTCAGCCCACCCTGAATGCACAAAATTGAAATTCTGCTATTAGTTTACCCGCAGAATTCCAGTCTTAAACGCAACCGCGTCATGATCTTACGACTTGTAGCTTTACTGCCCTAATTCTTTAGAGCGACGGTAAGCAGTACGCACTGCTTCGATGAGAGCCGACCGAAAGCCAGATTTTTCCAGGTGGGCAATGCCTGCGATCGTTGTGCCACCGGGACTCGTTACCCGGTCTTTGAGTTCAGCCGGATGTAAATGGGTGGTTTGCAATAGTTCAGCCGTTCCACGTACGGTTTGTAATGCCAATTTTGTGGCGATCGGTCTGGGCAAGCCAGCAACAACCCCGCCATCAATGAGAGCTTCAACCATCACAGCAACAAAGCCTGGCCCTGATCCTGATAGCCCTGTAACGGCATCCATCAACGATTCAGGAACCTCTACAACCTCACCCACTGCCTCAAAGATTTGTTGGGCAATCTGGACATGTTCAGGTTGAGCGTGCTGTCCGGAGGTAATGGCTGTCATACCAGCCCCGATCGTTGCTGGAGTATTGGGCATTGCTCGAATCACAGGTTGTTCGGGAAAGGCAGTTTCTAACCGTTGCAGCGGCACGCCTGCCAAGATGGAGATTACCACTTGCTCAAGGTTGCGCTGATGAAGGGCAGATGCCACCGCATCAAAAACTTGTGGCTTGATGGCAAGCAACAAAACAGACGCTTCTGAGGCAACCGTTTGATTATCAGCCGTTACCCCTACGCCATATTGTTGCGCGAGTAAATTCCGTCGTTGAGCCGTCGGATCACTCACAATAACTTCGTCTGGTAAATATACCTGCTGAGCAATAAGGCGGGATAGTAGGGCTTCCCCCATTACCCCGCCACCAATCACACCAAGTCGTACAGACAACTGATCGTCTTCCTCTAAAAATTAGCTAACACACCATTGTGACAGAAGCGTAAACCTTTGACAGCAATCCTCTTTTCAACTTCAGCCTGAATTAGCCTGATGCAAACCGAAACTGGTTGCCAAGGACTACTTAAACCCGAATTGCATCAGAGGATCGCTGTCCAACATGACTAAATTCAGTTCATGCCATTCTGACTTGTTCGGAAGTCCAAGCCGGAGCGGGGGTGGAACGAGGTGTGCGGACAGAGGGTTGCTGCATGATCGGCTCTGTTGCACCTTGCTGAGTGCTGACCTGAACGCAGTTTGGAGTGAACAAGAAAATGCTTTCACCAATCCGCTCTTGGTGTCCGTCGATCGCGTAGGTTCCACCCGCCACAAAGTCTACTGCTCTTTGGGCTTGATCAGGATCCATAATCGTCAGATTTAGCACCACCGACTTACGCTCCCGCAGTGCCCGAATCGCTTGAGGCATCTCCTCAAACGTGCGAGGCTCCATCACAACAACTTCAGACATTCCATTCACCGCACCAGGCATTCCAATCACATTATTCACAGCTCCAACTCCAGACGAGGATGACAACGATTCAGTAGATAGGGTAGGGCGATCGCGTAGCCGACGACGACGAGGCTCTTCCTCCGTAACGACCGGAGGTTGAGGATGCTCTTCCTGATACAGGTTTTGATAGTCTTCTCCATCTACTTCGGCGTATTCATATTCATAATCCATTGGATCATTCAGTCCAACAAAATCCTTTAGCTTGGAAAAGATAGTATTCACAGTTCACGCTCCGTCACAACTAGGGTTAACTTGAAACACCTAAGGCCAGCCTAGTAAAAACACTCTTTGACCAGCACACCAACATAGAGAAGAAAATTGTAAAGCGTTCTGGAAGAATAAACCTTAAATTTTCAAAACTTCCAAAACAAACACCGCAAAAAATCTAGCCATTGGCTTGAATCCAGATATACGCTTCATTTCAGCACCCCATTCAGCCCTGGCTCATTCGATTTGAGTGAACAGTATACATCAATTCCCTATAGCAAACCGTTCAACTAAAATTTAATCAAACGATCGCAAACTGTCACTTTTTTACTTACTAACAACAGTGACTAATCATTTAGAAATGTTACCAAAACCCACTGTTGTAACGTATTAAGTTGTGCGCTGATAGAGCCAATGGCCCCAAATCGCTTCGATACTTTGAGTGCTGAATGTAAGTGAGTCAGCATTGTTCAATATAGGATATTCAGCTTCGGGATTAAAGAATAAAACCTGAATAAAACCTTAAAATGCGACAAAAATAACCCAATTTGCAATTGCAAATGGTGCACATCAACCAAAGTAACGATTGCATGAATGGCTTGCCAGGAGCAACATAAAGCTCCTTATTCGAGTTCCTTCTCTTTCATAGTCTACGCTATATGTAGTGTTTAGGTGCCTTGTGGTTGGCGCATGTAGAGTATAGCTTGGAAAACAAAAAATGCAACAACGTTAAGAAAAAATGTATTTTGTTTAATACAACAGCAATGGATTATAAACCAGTAGGCGGCAAAGTTCTAGCTATTGCTGAAGAAAATCTTAAATACGATGGGTAAACAGATTGGTAAGCTGCTTAACGTTTACTTATCCTTTTGCAACACTGCGATGTCATTTATCGGTTTCGTTAGGGTGGTCATTCCGTTAGAGCAGCAGCCATAAGCAGCAGTTTTAGCCAAGAGAGAGCTTCATCGGCGTTCACCAAAGAGTGTGCGCCCTAGCCGGATCATGGTGGCACCTGCTTCGATCGCCAAAGGATAGTCCTCAGACATGCCCATTGAAAGCTCCTCCATTTGAAGATTTGACCAGTTCTGCTGTTTGATTTGCGTTGCCAGTTCGCGAGTTTGGGTAAAGACGGCTTGTGTTTCATCTGTCCGCAGCCCATAGGGAGGGATGGTCATTAAACCTGAGATCCCAAGATGGCTGCATTGGTCTAACTGGGGCAGGTCGTTTAGTAGCTCAGCAACTGTCCATCCATATTTGTTGGGATCGGGCAAAATTTTTACTTGCAAGCAGGTTTTCAAGTTTATTGACTGGTTAGCCGCAAGCTGCTCTAATCGCTGTGCTAGTTTTAAGCTATCAACCGAATGAATCCACTGGAAAAGCTCGATCGCCTTTGCGGCCTTGTTGCTTTGCAAATGACCGATCAAGTGCCAAGTGATATCCGACAAGTCTTGAAGCTGTAACTGTTTCGCTTCGGCTTCTTGAATTCAGCTTTCACCAAAATCACGAATACCAAATTCATAAGCAACGCGCATCAACTCGACTGGAACCTGCTTTGTCACAGCGATCAATCGAACTGAGTTAGGAAGCGTTTGGTAAACCTGCTCAAGGCGTTTGGCGATCGTTTCAGCAGAAAGGAAACTAGTCATTGAAACGTGCGTTTGTGGGTCGCTTGAAGTTCGTTATACTGCTGCTGCTGCCCTGAGCGGCGAAGCTCTCTCATGCGGCTCTCCACCATAATTCGGGCATCTCCTCGGCTGACGGGTTCAAACTGAATCCCTTTTGGCCCAGTGGTGACAATAAAAAACAGCCGTTGAGCATAGAGCGTCGCAAACAGTTCTCGGTTCTCTTCAACTAAACAGATTCTGAATAGCAGCCCAAATGTCGGATGATTTAAATAAGTTTCCGTATTCATTTGAACTTTGGCTGCCTTAGGAACAAGCGGGTCTATCATCAAGGAAAACAGCACGAATACTAGGATAAAGTAAAAGCAAAAACAGCAGGCAATTGATCGATTAAAAGTGAGATATCAATTGCTTCAAAGATGAGATATCAAGTCCACTAGAAAAACGCCTAGTTGAACTGAGTGAAAGATCGATCGCTAACACTTCTAGTTTAAAAGAACGAGGCAACTTGCAAAAACAGTCGATCGTGACACTAATTTAGTTTTCGGCAATCTGTGCGAGAAAAGGTATAGCAGTACGAAGGCACGTTAGGACAGTTTTATATTTTTAAACCTATCTGTTTCGGGTTTTCGTCACCTGAAATTGTCCTAACTTTTCCATCCGTTGCCATATTACTGAAAAAGTATCACAGCATCACAAAAATTCTAACGTTTTTTACCGCTCATTTCTCCATCAAAGTGATTAATCGCTTACTTCTGCTCATATATAGCAGCACGAAAGATGATTAGGACAGTTGTGTGCGCCAAATCTATCCGTTTCGGGTTTCAACACCCTGAGATTGTCCTCACCTACTCATCTGTTGCCATAGCAGCAATTAACCAGGATGGGATCAACGCTCAACCAGAAAATCAACCTGATCCCCAACGAAAAAGGACCGATGAACTTATCTTCCTAAGAGGAACCGCGCACTCCAAAACACTCCAATTCCTGCGAGTGCAACCCAATCTCGAAAGCGAAGCCGAAACTGATGCCATTTCACTTGATGTTGATCGGGGCTAGTAAATCCCCGAACTTGCATGGCGTTAGCGATTTGTTCAGCCCGCACTAATAGGTTGTCAATGAGCCGTTCAGCAATCATCAGCCAGACTTGAGCGGAGCCACGAAATCCTAGCTTTCTCCAGTTGATGGCTCTGGTTCGCACTGAACGAACTAGGTTTTGCACTTCTTCCAAAACAAGAGGAATAAACCGCAGGGATAGAGTAAGGGTCAGCACTGTTTCTGTCACTGGTAAATTAAAGCGACGCAATGGAGTCATGAGATTATCAAGTCCTGCGGTAATCTCTTCTGGGGCTGTTGTCATTAGATATAAATTGGAACTGTAAATCAGCGTGAAAATTAACGTTCCAATCCGAATGGCTAACTCTAGCGATCGACGGGTAATGCGAATAATGCCTTGTTCAAACAGGACATATTGATAGCCAGTTGGCTGGGGTAACTTTTCCAGAGACGGTGAAGCTTCAGAGGCGGCTATTTCATCGGGTGCGTCTTGGTTGGTCGCTTCGTTTTCTAATGCAGATGGAGGAGCATTTAAAGCAAACTCATGGGCGGGAAGACGCGGTTGCCTCGGCACATTCAGCCCATCAGGGGCAAGCATTGTAATGACAAACAGCAGCAGGCTAAACAGCAGAATTAACCCCATTTGCCGCCGCCATGCTCGGAAGGGCAAGAAAGAGGAGAGCGTTAGCAAAATTAGCCATCCAACGATCGACAGTCGCCATTCAGGGCTAGCGGAAATTGTAGTGAGCATAAAGCTCATCAGCCAGCCTAACTTCACTCTGGGGTCAAGCTTGTGGAGCCAGCTTACGGGTTGTTCGAGGTAAAGTCCAATCGGAAGTGATCGCAGTAAATCCATGCCAGCTGCTTAGTCCGTTAAATCTTGGTTGCCCGATTGGGGTTGTTTCGCTCAACTTCACGGAGCTTTTTGCCCCGCCAGAAAATGCGGATGGGGGTTCCGGTGAAGCCAAGCTGCTGGCGAAACTGTCGTTCAATATAGCGACGGTAGTTATCGTTGAACAGTTTGGGGTCGTTCACAAATAGGGCGATCGTGGGGGGTTGGCTAGCCACCTGAGTTCCATAGTAAATTTTGCCCTGCCGTCCCTGTCGTGTGGTGGGCGGTGTATGCCAATTTAGGGCTTCTTCTAAAACTTCATTGAGGACAGCGGTGCTGACTCGGCGTTTGTGCTGTTCAGCAGCAGTGTTTACCAACTCCAAAATTTTATCGATCCGTTGCCCGGTCATAGCACTGACATAGATGGTTGGGGCCCATTCTGTAAAATGCAGCCGATCTTTTAGATGTCGTTCATATTCATAGATGGTGTGGGAATCTTTTTCGATCGCATCCCATTTATTCACCACCACCACGCAAGCTCGTCCATCTTCAATGATGCGACCTGCCAGCTTTTGGTCTTGCTCCGTGATCCCATCCAGGGCATCGACCACCAGCAGCACTACATCTGCCCGTCGAATTGCTTTAAACGCCCGGTTAATGCCAAAAAATTCAGGGCCATATTCCACGTTTTTCTTTTTGCGAATGCCTGCCGTATCAACTAAGCGATAGCGATGCCCCCCCTGCTCCACGACCATATCGATCGCATCACGAGTCGTTCCTGAAATCGGGCTAACAATCGATCGTTGCTCTCCCACAAACGCATTCAGCAGGCTAGATTTTCCTACATTCGGTCTTCCCACGATCGCCACTCGAATTTCGTCTGGTTCTTCTAGCTCTTCTGTTGGCGGGAGGTGGGCTAACAGGGCATCCAGCAGTTCACCTGTTCCATTTCCATGAATTCCAGACACTGCAAACGGTTCGCCGATGCCCAAACGCCAAAACTCCGAAGCTTGAACCAAGCCCTGATCTGGCGATTCACACTTGTTGACCGCCAATAAGACGGGTACAGTTTGCTGCCTTAGCCAAGCGGCGATCGTTTCGTCAGCTCCTGTCACGCCTGCCTGACCGTCCACGACCAAAATTGCGGCACTTGCTTCTGCCAGAGCCATTAAAGCTTGCTCTCGGATCAGGGGCAGAAACTCTGTATCATCGTCAAAGACGAGTCCTCCGGTATCCACCACCAAAAAATCGCGGTCTTGCCAGTATGCCTGCCGATAGGTACGATCGCGGGTTACGCCCGGTTCATCGTGGACGATCGCATCTTTTCCACCCGCCAAACGATTGACCAAGGTAGATTTACCGACATTAGGGCGACCAATTATGGCAACAACAGGTAAAGGCATAGCAAGAAAATCAGAAGTAAAGGGGGGAGCGGAACCATAATTGGATCTAGCCCTTCCCTATTCTTGCTTAAAAAGGTTGGACTGGGGGCTGTAGGAAATGAATCGATGCTCAATAGAGTTCTCGGATGGCGGCTTGTGCTTCTCGTCGCAATCCTTTAGCGATGCGGAAAAGTTCTTGTCCCGTATGCAAATAGTGGTCATCATAGCTGGAGGTGAACCGCTCCAAATCATCAATGCCATCGCCAATTTGGTTCAGGCAGTAGTAAAGATGAGCCGCGACCCCCGCAACGTTAGAAGGGTTTGGCATGGAACGAAAGAGGCGTTGAGCTTGCTGAAGATCAGTTCGGCACTCGTCTAGATAGGCTTGAAAATCTTCTAACAGTTCATCATCAAAGGGGTCTGCTGCCAGTTCATCAATTTGGTCTTGCAGCGGGTTCACAATCTGGGAAATGAGCCGATTGATGGGTTGATAAACTCGACTTAGCCAAAGCTGAAGCTGTTCATCTACACTGCGTCCTGTTTTGCGCCGTTGATATTCGGCTTGGGCCGCTGCCGTGCGCGTTTGGCGATCCTGCCGGACTTCATCGTAAATTTTAGAATCAACGCCTACCCCATATCGTTGATGGGTGGAATACTCTAGCTGACGATCGTAATGTCTGCGCTGCTGGGGGTCGCCCAAAATTTCATAGGCAGCATTGATTGCAGCAATGCGATCGTGGTTCAGTATTTTTTGGTTGCTGTCTGGGTGAAACCGTTTTGCTAAGCGACGGTAGGCTTGCTTCACCTCCGCTTGGCTGGCGGCTGGGCTCACTTCTAAAGTGTCGTAATGGTTGGAATGTGCCATACGCCTATTGTATAAGCGATGGGAGGATAAAGGGATGACAACGGTGACACCCAATTACATCGGCGCAAGCAGTTCTGGATCTTGGAAGAGGGGCGTGCTGAGGTAGCGTTCTCCAAAGCTGGGTTGGATCATGACAAGCAACTTGCCTTCATTCTCAGACCGACGCGCGACTTGAATGGCGGCTGCCAGAGCGGCTCCACTCGAAATACCAGATAATAATCCTTCTTCGCGGGCGAGGCGGCGGCCATAGCCAATGGCATCCTCATCTGTTACGGTAATGACTTCATCAATCAGATCAACCCGCAACACAGGTGGGATAAATCCAGCCCCAATCCCTTGAATTTTGTGAGGCCCCGGTCTTCCTCCGGTCAGCACAGGGCTGTTGGCAGGTTCCACTGCGATCGTCTTAAATTCTGGCTTGCGCTGTTTAATCACTTCCGAAACGCCGGTGATGGTTCCGCCTGTTCCCACTCCAGCCACCAAAAAATCAACTCGTCCGTCCGTGTCTTCCCAAATTTCGATCGCAGTAGTTTCCCGATGAATTTTGGGGTTGGCTGGGTTGCTGAACTGCTGCAACATATAGGCATCAGGCGTAGATTCTACAATTTCCTGGGCTCGTTGAATGCATCCCCCCATACCTTCGATTCCCGGAGTCAGTTCCAACTCAGCACCATAGGCACGCAACATAGCCCTGCGTTCTGAACTCATTGTTTCTGGCATTGTTAAAACCAGTCGATACCCCTTTGCCGCCGCCGCCATTGCCAGGGCAATTCCAGTATTGCCGGAGGTGGGTTCCACTAAGACAGTTTTTCCAGGAATAATCAGCCCTTCTTGCTCAGCCGCTTCAATCATGCTGATCCCGATCCGATCTTTGACAGAAGCAGAAGGGTTCATGCCTTCTAACTTGACCACAATTTGAGCAACACATCCTTCAGCCTGAGGAATGCGATTAAGCTGCACAAGGGGTGTACGCCCAATCAGTTCTGTAACATTGCTGGCAATACGCATAAGTTCAATTGAGTAAGGTAAGGATCAAACGCAGAGGGATGGTAGAAATCTTTGTTAGCTGGGTCAATCTATCTGAAGTCTTCTGAAAGTCCAAGGAGCTAAATGTAATACATGATGTCCAATTGCCGCTTGACATCACGCTTATCTGCCAGATCTTGAAGGGTATATTTTTGCAAAATTGCATCTGCCGCTTCCCCAGCTTCTTGCCAAATTTCGCGAATTACTGTGCCTTCAACGGATTTTGCTTCTCTGCCCGTTTCAGATGATTTAGCATCTGCTCCTTCAATACAGTTGACCACTTCTAGTAAGGTAATTTTCCAGGGTTCTCGCGATAGTAGATACCCTCCCTTAGCACCCCGTTGACTGCGGACTAGCCCCGATCGCCTCAGGGTAGCCAGCAGTTGCTCCAGGTACCGATCAGGAATATTCTGCTCGGCTGCAATCTGGCGAATTTGTAATGGTTCACCATCGCTGTAGTGAATCGCTAGCTCAAGTAAGGCTAACAAGGCATATTCACTCTTACAAGAAAGTTCCACGGGCAAAAACAGTATGATTGTTTCTCCAGTATACCCCGGTTCTCCACTGGGGTTTGCAGGTTTATTTGTAATCTGGCTGAATTCGCTGTTGCATCAAAAAAGCTCAAGCCACGGGGACTTGAGCGAATGAACTAAATTGATGAGCAGAATTGATATCGCTTACTTGACGAAGCGAACAACTCAACCCGCACTGATAAAGCAGGAGTTAGAAGGAGAAGGTGGTACGGATTGCCCCAGCGAACGAGTCACTGATGTCCGTATCGCCACCGGGGTTGTTCAACCAGACCACACCGGGGGTGATGGAAATGCGGTCAGTTACACGGAAGCGGTAGAAGCCTTCAATGGCGAACGGGATCTGGTCTGCGCCTCGGGTTTCTGAGAGTCCGGAGAAGAAGATGCCATCACCGAAGCCTCTAGCGTAGAGGGGTGCACCAAAGAGGATACCGAGCAAGTTGCCTTCACCACCCAAATCAGGGAACGCGACGGTACCCTGATAGCTCCACACGTCGTAGTCTCCCCGTCCAATTACACGAGTGGGGATGTAGGCAATCCCTCCTCCAATCTGAACGAAGTCTGCCAGTTTGAAGTTGACCTGAGCACCGTAGACGTTGAGCACCTGTGGACGGTCTTCTTCCAGGAAGAAGCTGTCGTTGAAGTAGCTATTGGAGTACATCAGGGCGGCATCAAACGCTTCGCTGAGGAAGCTTAGCTGCACGATTGCACCATAGTCTCCATTGAACAGACCTGCACCATCAGCAGAGGTACCGGCTTCACCGGAAGCATAGCCAAAGTCAAGGCTGAGGTTTTCAGAGAACTGCACAATTGCACCCGCACCAAAGCCACCTGGAATTACAGAGTACTGTGGAGGAGCACCGAAGTTGGTCAGAGACCCTTGACCGCTGCTGTCAAAGGGGCTAACAGTGGTTGCCACGAAGTCAGAATCACCGATGCTGTTAGCACCAATGATGAACTGGATGTTGCCAACCGGGAAGGTGTACAACAGGTCATCTAGGGCGATGTTGTTGTTGGCGGGGCTACCTTGACCGAACGACCAACCCAGACCATTGATGTCCAGAGAGTCAAAGCTTTGGAAGTTACGAGCTTGAAGGCGTGCTCTCAACAAGTCTTCGCCAGTGAAGCTGGTGTCAAAGTTCAGTCGAACGCGGTAGCCGCCAATTGCCTGAGAGTTGTCAAAGACATCTTCGTCGTAGTCAAAGGGGACAGCGACAGCGAAGATGGTTTCACCTCTGAGCTTGGTGGTGGTGGAGAACTGGTTGGCTTCGAGTTCAGCGACACGGGCTTCGAGGTTATCCACCCGACCGCGGAGGGTTGCCAGTTCAGCGGCGAACTCTTCTTGGAGTCGCTGGAGGGTAGCGAGGTCTTCGCGAGTAGCTAAGTCAGCGGTGCTTGCTGCGATCAGTTCGCTGATGCGGTCTAAACAAGCGTTCAAACCTGCCGCAAACTCGTAGCGGGTCATGGCGCTTTGACCGCGATAGGTGCCATCGGGATAACCTACAATACAGCCGTATCGTTCAACCAAAGATTGAAGAGCTTGGAAAGCCCAGTCTTCAGGACGAACATCGCTCAGTTGCGTGATGGACGTGACCTGAGAGAGGGAATCTTGGTTGTTGCTGTACTGGAGGATTTCGTCGAGGGAAGAAACCTCAGATGCAGGCTGCTCAGTCGCGGTTTGGGCGAGTTGAACAGGTTGAGAGACAACTGGCTCATCAACTGCAACAGTCGTTTCGTCTACGGTTAGCTCGTCTACAGAAACGATCGCATCCACGCTTTCCTGAGCTTCGGGGGCTGTGCTCTCAAGGGAGGCTGCACCAATCTCAACGGGAGCAACTTGCGTAGAGAATGAATCAGAAGCCTCTACATCGATTGAAATATCTGAAATATCCGTAAACAGAGAATCTGCTTCTGCATTGGGTTGCAATTCCACTGCAACAGCAGAAGTAGACATGATCAAAGCTGCACCAAGCAGAGTTGGTGTAGCCAATAGAGCGTTCCAAAGAACTTTGGTTGCCATTTGTTTTATCCTCACACCTAATCTAAAGGGACTTTAGACTATTAATCATTCCGAACCGTAAGCCTGAGAAATTCGATCGAATGGAATCAACGAAAACTTCGTTAGATAATTCTTTCGACTTTGTCTTCCCAGTGCTGCGAATAGTCGCCTGTCTGAAGGATTCCCATTCGCCTTAAAAAACTATCCGCTCTCACCAGGCTGCCATTTGGAGAGAAAATAAAAATCTATCCATCATGTCAGAAAGTGAGAGCGGTGTAGCGGGTCTTCAGATTGAAACCAGACTGCCGGGAGGAACGATAGACCAACCCAGCCCACTCATCTAAAATGCCGAGACATTTTGGCTAAGCGATTTGGTCGGCTACTAAAGAGCAGCCCCGGCACACAGCCAGCTTACTCCAACCTGATGACCCATCCGTTTACTACTATCTTGCATGGGCATCACCTCCTTGTTCCCTTAACGGTTTAGCTCTTAGAACATGGGAGCAGTAAGCGTTTAACACTTACTTACCTGAAAGTCAGAATAGCACAGAAATTTAGGAGATGGTAGGAGACAGTTCAAGATGTGGTCTATTCAGCGGCTTCTCCACCGACAACAACACTGCGAATTCGTAGACTGGGGCCGCCGCAACCAACGGCCAGACCACTTTGCCCGCCTTTGCCGCAGCCACCAGACTCATCCCAGAAAAAGTCATCTCCGATCGCCTCAATATCTGCCAGGGTCGTAAATACATTGCCGGAAAGATTCACATCTCTAACGGGTTCTGCAATCTCGCCATTACGAATCATCCAGGCTTCTCCAGCGGCAAAGGTAAACATTTCACCGTTGGTCATACCGCCCAGCCAGTTTCGAGCGTAAACACCCTCTTTGATGTCGCTGAATAACTCTGAAACAGGAGTTTTACCTCGCTCAATCCAGGTATTGGTCATGCGGACGATCGGCGGATAGTGATAGTTAAGGCAGCGGGCATTTCCGGTGGGGGCTTCTCCAAGTTTGCCTGCGGTTTCGCGAGAGTGAAGCCGACCGACCAGCACCCCGTCTTTGATGAGTTGAGTGGTACTTGCCGGAACCCCTTCATCGTCATAGTAATAGCTGCCCCGATGCCCTTCGGGAGCCGCTCCGTCGTAAATTTGTAGCTCTGAGGAGCCAAACCGCCGTCCTAGCGTCATGACCTCCAGCAAATCAGGATTTTCGTAGGCCATGTCTGCTTCCGAGAGATGCCCAAAGGCTTCATGGACAAACAGCCCGGAAAGGATAGGGTCAATAACGACGGTATAGGTATTGCCTTTAACAGGGGGCAATGCCAGAGCATCTACGGCTCGTTGGGCAGCACCACGCACCTGAGCATCTAAGGTTTCCAGGTCTTGATAAGCTTTGCGCGAACCAGTGGTTTCTCGTCCGGTTTGGACGGTTTCACCATTGCGGGCAGTTGCCGCAAACCGCATTTCCAGGTCAATCCAGGATTGCTCAATCAAAGTGCCTTCGGAAGTAGCGATGATGATTCGTTGGGCACTGTCTCCATAGCGGACAGAGGTTGTGGTGATCCGATCGTCTACACTCCTCAAGATTTCAGCATAGTGACTGCACAAGGCCTTCTTTTGTGGCAGTGGAATTTGGCGAGGATCGGTTCCAGTCAATGGAATTTGGCGGCTGTCTTGAATCGGAGCAATGGGAGCCAGCAACGTTTCTTCATCTCCAACCAACCGTGCAGCTGCGATCGCCTCTTCAATTCGTTCCTTCAGGCTGGACAAACGGTTAAAGCTGGCAAACCCCCATCCACCCTTATGGCAAGCCCGGACTTGCCCCCCAATCGAAATTCCCTCGCTGAGCGTTTCGACTTTGTAGCCTCGTAGCAGAATGTCAGTTCCTTCTGCCTCCTCCAAGCGAACCGCCAGATAATCCACCTGCGATCGATACTGGGCAATGAGTTCAGTCAATATATTCTTGGCATCAGACAGCACCGTAGCCATAGCGAACCTTCCGTTGGCTGAGTTGTTGGCTTAACTGATCCTATTTGTATCAGACTTTGTAGCAGAGATTATGGGAGGTACGAAAGCGGTTTTTGAGCATTGCTAAAAATGTGGTTCAATCAGGTGGTTCAGTCAAGTAGTTTAATCAAACACTGTTTGAGCCAAATCAACAAAAGCTTGTAATGGTAAAACTCAAAACTTTATGCCGAAATATGTGATGTGGGGCAGCTATTGTGAGGATGTCTTGGAAAAACGGGTTCCCTATCGGCAAGCTCATCTCGATCGCCTGGCAGAACTAAAAGAAGCAGGAGCCATGATCACGATCGGGCCAACCAAAAATTTGCAGAAAGTATTTGGTGTCTACGAGGCAGACGATGAAGCCGCTGCCCGCAAGCTGATTGAAGATGATCCTTACTGGCAAAACGGAATTTGGACAGAATATAGCTTGGAGGAGTGGATTCAAGCTTTTTGATTGAGCGGGAAGAGATGCAAATCGCATCTGTACAGCGCTTTTGATGCGTTGTTGGGCTGCGGGGCTAAGGGAGAGGCGGCAAATGGAATTGGGTGCAGAAGGCAAGGGCAGCCTCAATACTGCTAGTTTGCTGAGGGTAAGCGATCGACGGACGATCGATCACGATTAGGGTTACGCCTAGCTCTTTGGCGACCTGTTGCTTCACATCCTCACCGCCTGCCTTGCCAGAAGCTTTCGTCACCACCATTGAAATATTCCACTGTTGCCAGAGGGCCTTTTCCAATGCGGCTGAAA
>PVWD01000472.1 GCA_003003615.1 filamentous cyanobacterium CCP2
CAATGACACGCTATCTGATCAAACGCATTCTAGCTGGGCTGTTCACGATTTGGATCACGACGATCGCTGTTACGCTTTTGATCCATTTAGTGCCCGGTGATCCGGTGCAAATTATGTATGCTCAGTCGCAATCAACAACTCCTGAACAGATTGAGCAAATTCGACAAAACTTAGGACTCGATCGGCCAATTCATGAGCAGTATTTTCTGTACATGAGCCGGATTTTACGGGGGGATTTTGGGACAACGATTCGGGGCAATCAGCCTGTATTTGATTTGCTCATGGTGCGGTTGCCCAATACGCTGCTGTTGGCGGTGAGCAGTTTGTTTGTCACGATGATTTTGGGGGTGACGGCTGGATTTTTTGCCGCCTATCGACGCAGAACTTGGTTAGATACAACGTTGATGACTGGATCAATTATTGGTATTTCTATTCCTAGTTTCTGGTTAGGATTGATGTTAATTTATGTGTTTTCCATTCAGTTGGGCTGGTTCCCAGTATCAGGTACAAATTTGCAAAATTTGGTTCTGCCTGCTATTACGTTGGGTGTGGCGAATGCGGCTTCGGTTTCGCGCTTAACCCGATCGTCGATGCTGGATGTGCTATCACAAGATTATATGCGAACGGCAAGGGCAAAGGGGTTAGGCGAAAATGTTGTGCTGTCTCGTCATGCGTTTCGGAATGGCATGATTAATGTGGTGAATATGCTGGGGTTGCAGTTTACCTACATGATGGGTGGGGCGATCGTCGTGGAGAATGTATTCGCCTGGAATGGAATTGGACGTTTGGCCATTCAGTCAATTTTTCAGCGAGATTATCCCACGATTCAAGGCTTTATTCTAATTTTTGCAACCGTTGTGGTTCTGGTTTCAATTCTTTTAGATTTACTATACGTCTGGATTGATCCTCGCATTACATACAATTAATGATTCGCTTCGTGATTCACCCTAATGGCTTAAAATGACTCAGCAAGTCTCCACCCCAATTCCTCCAGTGGCTCCGCTTCCCCGCAAAGGCAAAGCATTTCGCCAATTCTTGCAAGTTCTATTCCGCAGTCCTGGTGCGAAAATTGGAGCTTTGATTTTATTGCTGCTGGTTATCGTTGCGGGGTTTGCTCCGGTGATTGCGCCCTACGCGCCAACGGAAATGGGGGTCGGAGGAAATTTGCAACCGCCGAGTGCTGCTCACTGGTTTGGCACTGATGAATTTGGACGGGATTTGTTTAGCCGAATTGTATATGGCAGTCGGCTAACGCTGATGACAGGTATCATTGCGGTGGGCATTTCCATGACGGCAGGTGTTTTGATTGGTTTGGTGGCGGGCTATGCCGGTGGATGGCTAGAATCCATTTTGATGCGGGCAATGGATGTGCTGTTTTCCTTCACCGAAACGTTAATTGCATTAGCGGCTGTCGCAGTTTTGGGCCCCAGTTTGACCAATGCCATGATTGCTGTCGGGATTAGCTCAATTCCGTTCTATGCCCGCGCTACCTATGGAGCAGTTTTGGTGGAAAAGAACAAAGAATATTTCAAAGCTGCTAAAGCCATCGGAGCTAAACATTTTCGCTTATTGTTCCGCCATATTTTGCCCAATATTTTGTCCCCCATTATCGTGGTGGCAACGGTGGGCGTATCGGTTGCCGTACTGTCTGCTTCCGCACTGTCTTTCCTGGGTCTTGGAGCGCAACCCCCTTCTCCCGAATGGGGAGCCATCCTCGCTGCCGGACGCGATTTCTTCCGCCGGGCCCCCTGGATGACTACTTTCCCCGGACTGTCGATCGCCCTTGCCGTCCTCGGTTTCAACCTTCTGGGCGATGGACTCCGCGAAGCCCTCGACCCCCAACAACGATCGTAATTTTCCATTCCCATACCCACGCCATATCCTCCATGCCCCTCCTCGACGTTCGCAACCTCCAAACCCAATTCTTCACCGATCGCGGCATTGTCCATGCGGTGAATGGCGTATCGTTTCAGGTGAATCCAGGCGAAACCATTGGGATTGTGGGCGAATCGGGGTCAGGGAAAAGCATTACGGTGCTGTCGGTGATGCGCTTGATTGCCTCTCCTCCAGGAAAAATTGTGGGTGGTGAGGTGTGGTTTGAAGGGCGCGATGTATTGAAGCTGAGCCTAAAGGAAATGCAGGCTTTGCGCGGAAATGAAATCTCAATGATTTTCCAAGACCCTATGACTTCGCTGAATCCGGTGTTGCGAATTGAAAAGCAAATGACTGAAGCGATTCAGGCTCACATGGGTTTATCTTCCAGTCAGGCAAAAGCCAGGGCGATCGAGCTATTACAGCATGTTGGCATTCCGGGAGCCACCGATCGCATTCGCAATTTTCCCCACCAGTTTTCCGGCGGAATGCGGCAAAGAGTCATGATTGCAATGGGGCTGACTTGCAACCCAAAATTGCTGATTGCCGACGAACCGACCACTGCATTAGATGTCACAATTCAGGCGCAAATTGTGGAACTGGTGAAACGCCTCAAAGCTGAACTGGGCATGGCAGTGATCTGGATTACCCACGATTTATCACTGCTGGCGAGTTTGGCCGATCGGATTTTGGTGATGTATGCCGGACAAATCGTGGAACAGTCCCCCCTCCACGCCCTCTACCACAATCCCCGTCATCCCTACACGATCGGCTTGCTGCAAAGCATTCCCCGTTTAGACGAACAACGCCAAGCCCGCCTTAAACCGATCGACGGACTGCCCCCCAGTTTGGTCAACTATCCCAGAGGTTGCCCCTTCGCCCCCAGATGCCAATTTGCGATCGACCCCTGCCACACTGAAGACCCTCCCCTAGAAGCCGCTTCCCCTGATCATCAAGTCGCCTGCTGGGTCAAACCCTCCGGGCAAGAAATTCTCAGCCCCTCCCAAGAATCGATCGTCTAACATAACATCCTGCCCAAACGCGAATTGGTTGATATCCCGCCCAGACGCGGCATGTTGCATTTCTCCCGACTCCCGACTCCCGACTCCCGACTTCCCAATGACCCAACCTCAAACCACTGACAACCTCACCCAACAGCAGACCGAAACCCTGCTGAAAATTGAAAATCTCAAGGTGTACTTTCCCATCTTTCAGGGAATTTTGTTGCAACGGCGAACCGGCTGGGTCAAGGC
>PVWD01000473.1 GCA_003003615.1 filamentous cyanobacterium CCP2
CTTCAAAGGAGGGGAAATGGTTTCAGATTCGGTGCAGCAAATGTCGTTTTCAACACAGTTTAGAGAATTTTATGTGAATCCGGTGACGGGTAGCGATGCAGCAGACGGAACTGCGGCAAATCCTTACCAAACCCTTACCCATGCCCTGCAACAGGTTTCCTCTAGCACAGCCATTATTCGCTTGGATGCTGGCTTGTATAGTACTGCAACAGGTGAAATATTTCCCCTTGTTGTGCCGCCCCAAACTTCGGTTTTGGGAAATGTACGCCCTCAAAAAGGCAAAAATCGCTCTGCTGCCGAGACTGTTCAAACCAATGTTCAAACTAATATTCAAGCCTCTGCTTCAGAGCCTCATGTTGTGATTCGGGGCGGTGGAGCCTACACCAACCCTACCTTTGAGGAACAAAATGTGGCGATCGTCTTGCAAGACAATGCCCTCCTCAGAGACTTGACCATCACTAATCCCAACTTGAAGGGAACCGGAATCTGGGTTGAAGACGTTCCCGCAGCAATAACCAATTGCCAAATCCTGGACTGTGGGCGAGAAGGTATTCTGGTGACAGGGATCGCCAACCCCGTGATCACAGACTGTACGCTGCAAAACAATACTGCCAGCGGGATTACCTTTATGCGCCATGCCAGAGGTGAAATTCGTCGGAGTGTGTGTACGGGAAGTCGGTTTGGCGTGGTGATTGGCGATGAAGCGTCTCCCTTTATGTTGGATAACCAGTTTGTGGGCAACCGATCGGGTGTTGTCCTTTCTGGAGTTGCACGTCCGGTCTTGCGAAATAACCACATTGCTGAAAATCAGGAAGACGGGCTAGCGATTTTTCAACAGGCTGAACCTGACCTGGGACAACGTTCTGACCCAGGATGCAATGTGTTTGAGCAAAACGGTACTGCGTTGCGTAATGCCACCACCAAGCCCTTAGAGTCTGTGGGAAACCATCTTAGCTTTTTAGGACTTCAAGGTGCGATCGAGCTACTTCCCAGTCAGGTTTCCTCTCCTCTCAACCGTTCACTAAAATCTGCTGCACCTATCCGCAAACGTCATTCCTTAACGACAAAGCTGCATCCCGTCACGCCGCCCTTTGCAGTCCCGTTTGTCCTAGCCTCCCACAGTTCCGCCTTTGCCGATATCCAGGATCATTGGGCAGATGCCTTTATTTCTGCCCTTGTAGCCCATACCTCGATCGAAGCGGCTTCCACTGAACCGTTTTTTCCCGATGCGCCCATTTCTCGCGCCCAGTTTGCCGTCTGGGCTGCCCAAGTATTTGCCCCATTGGGAAACAACACCTCACCGTTGCGATCGACTCAGGGCCTTTCAGATATTCCATTTTCAGATATTCCATCAGACCATTGGGCCGTTGATGCCATTGCTCAGGCTAAACGGATGGGGTTTGCCATTGCCTTTGCTGACCAAACCTTTCGCCCAGAGGAACCCCTAACTCGCATCCAGGCAATTTTGGCATTGGTGAAGGGCTTAGGGCTGAAGGGAACAAATCCCGATCGGCTGGTTCTTTACCGCGATCGAGTCCAAATTCCCAGTTATGCCTTGCCTGCGGTGGCAGCGGCCATTCAAAATCGGCTGGTTGTTCATGCTGCCCTAAATTCTGCCTCCATGCCGCATGATCGGCTGTTTCCGTTCGTTTCGCTGACCAGAGCCGAAGCCGCAGTCATGCTTTACCAAGGACTCGTTTTGCTCAAACAAGTTCAGCCGATCGCCTCGCCGCATCTGGTTCAGCCTCCAGAATGGGTCGTTGCCTTCCCAGATAGTAATGATCACTGGGCTACCCACTTTATTCAAGGAGCCGTCAACCAAGGAATATTGAGCGGTCTACCCAATGGTCTATTTGCCCCCGATCGCCCCATGACCCGTGCAGAATTTGCAGCTGTTTTAGTGCGCTTATTTGAGCCTGAGGCGGAACGTCCGGCCAAGCCGTTTAACGATGTGGCTGAAAGCGATATCGCCGAAAGTGATTTGCCTGAAGCAAAAAAGGCGATCGATCGGGTTTACCAGGGTAAGTTAATGGGCGGTTTTGCCGACGGTACTTTTCGCCCCAATCAGCCCATCACCCGGATTCAGGCTTTGTTATCGCTCGTTAGTGGCTTAAAGTGCCCTACAACCAACCTGGAACTGTTAGAGCGGTTTGCCGACTATGAAACCATCCCCACCTCTGCCCGTCCTGCCCTCACGACTGCTATAGCCCACTGGCTTGTGGTCAACTATCCGAGGCTGACCCAACTACAGCCCCACCGCCCCGCCACCCGTGCCGAGATTGCTGCAATGGTTTACCAGGCACTTGTGCAAATGGGGCGATCGGTTCCCCTGTCTTCGCCGTACATTATCGATCCGCGTTATCCAGATCAGCCAAAACGCTTGAAGGCTCCAATTTTAGTGGTTCTTGATCCGGGGCATGGGGGATTAGACTTTGGCATGGTCAGCGCAACTCGTCCTCAGCCTGCTCGTTCCCAACCCGATCGTTCTCAACCCGATCGCTCCCAGATGAGGGAATTTCCGCCTGAAATGGGGCTACCTGGCCCTTCCCCTTTTCCCATGCCGCCTGGGCAGGCCCAAATTCCAGGTCAACCACCCGCCATGCCGCCTTCCGGATTTTCTCCCTCTGAGTTTCCATTTCCAGGATTGGCACCCCTCGGCAGCATGCCCCCCATTCCCCTCACCCAGGAGCCAGCCCTACGGGAAAAAGACGTTGTGCTGCCGATCGCCCAACAAATCAGCCAACACCTTGCAATGGCAGGCATTCAGGTGCTATTTACGCGGTCAGACGATCGCTACCTGGATCTTGCCGCCAGAGCCAATTTGGTTCACCAGTCCAACGCCGATTTACTCATTAGCATCCACGCGAATGGTGCCCCCAACCAGCCAGAGATCAACGGGCTAGAAATCTATTATTCCTCAGACACTACAGATCCCAACGCGGCAGAAAGCAGCCAACTTGCCCATACGCTTCACCGCACCATCCTCGAATCGCTTGATCTTTCCGATCGCGGAGTCCGTTCCTCCAACTTCCAACTCCTGCGGCTCAGTTCCATTCCAGCCGCCCACATTGAAATCGGTTACCTCACCGGAAAAACCGATGCCCACAACCTAACCAACCCAA
>PVWD01000149.1 GCA_003003615.1 filamentous cyanobacterium CCP2
ATGTTCCATGATGGCGATCGACCACAATTTGGTAGCTGATTGACATGCCCATTCCGGTTCCTTTACCAACGGGTTTCGTTGTGAAAAACGGATCAAATAATCGCTGCTGAACGGCTTCTACCATGCCAGGGCCATTATCAATAATCTGAATGGATACCCGATCGCCCTCAACAAATCGCGTCCGAATCGTAATTTGGCTAGGATTTGTTGCCACTTCTTCTGCGGCTCGGTGTAGATTCTGTTCATCCAACGCATCGATCGCATTGCTCAGAATATTCATAAATACCTGATTCAGTTGTCCAGCATAGCATTCAATTTTGGGTAACTCGCCGTAATCCTTCACCACCTGAATTGCTGCATGATCGGATTTTGCCCTCAGGCGGTTGTGCAAAATCATTAATGTGCTGTCGATGCCCTCGTGAATATCCACATCTTTGACCTCAGCTTCATCCAACCGTGAAAACGCCCGCAATGACTGTACAATTTCTCGAATCCGATCGGCTCCCACTTTCATTGAAGAGAGCAGCTTCGGCAAATCTTCCTGTAAAAAATCCAGATCAATTCCTTCTTCTTTATCTTGAATATCCGCGATCGATGGTGCGTATTTTTGATAGAGGTTGAGCAACTCTAATAAGTCTTGAATATATTGATTTGCATGATGCAAGTTGCCATGAATAAAGTTAACCGGATTATTAATTTCGTGGGCAACCCCTGCCACCAACTGCCCCAAACTGGACATTTTTTCATTTTGGATTAACTGCGTTTGGGCTTTGCGAAGTTCTTGAAGCGTGACTTCTAATTCATTCGATTTGAGCCGTTCCCTGGCTTCACTCTCGCGCAACACCGCTTCTATCTGCCGCCGTTGGGCAATTTCAGTTTGCAGTTGGTCGTAGGCTTCTAGTTGCTTAAACACCCTGTCAAATGTGGTTGCCAGAAAGCCAATTTCATTCGGTGGAATGCCCTGAGGCAGACTGAACAAACCCGTTTGCTTACTCAAGTTCACGGACTGATCAAGCAGATTCAGTGGGCGAAGGACTTGCCGCTGAAGTAAACGCCCCATCAACAGCAGAATCAAAATGACCCCTATCATCAACGTCACAGTTGAAGCAAGGAGCGTCCGTCCGGCATCTCGTCGCATTTGATGCAGATCCAACATGACGATCGCCAATCCCCGCTGCCCTGCTGTGCCAAACAGCGTACTTTGAAATGGTAAAAGCTGCACCAGCACAGGTTTGCCATCCAAAATTATGGTTTGGCTCATATCGACACCACTCTCCGATGCTTGCGTCAAAGCTACCGCCAGTTCTGGATAGCGTTCAGCATAGGAACGGGTTTGATGAACTTGCCTACTCTGGGCCAACGGTTCCCCGGTTGGATTGACGATCGCCACTTCAACCACAGCAGGCAAGGTTGCATAATTTTGCACCACTCGTCGCAGCAAGCTTTGGTTTTCTAATTCCAGTAGACCTTCAGTAGAGAACTCCAGAGATTGGGTAATGGTTTGGGCGCGTTCTTGAACTTGCCGCTCTAAGTCAGTTTGAATCAGCCGATGATTAACCCACAACGTCGCCAATCCCACAGTCGTTAAAGACAACCCAAAGCCAATCAGCAGTTGTTTTACTAAACTAGACCTGCGGCTCTCCCCTTGATGTTGCTTAAACGGGCGGCTCATGGCATCCATTCCTCCCATGCAGCCATGACAGGTTCGGTACTAAATTCAATATCATCACGGGGAATGCGACCATGGCGTGGATCTGCCTGGAGTAGCTGTATTAGGCTTTGGGTAGCCGTTTTCAGCCCTTCTTGCTGAAACATTTGCTGCTGCATGGCAATGTCACCCTTCTTTAAGCCTGCATAGTCGTTGGCAAAAGCCTCACCGCTCTGTCCCAAGGCAGTACCGACAGCGGCAAAAACCTCATCTGGTCTTGTGTCAACGGCATGCATCACATCAAACCAGGTCAATACAAATGCGGTCAGTTCAGTTGGTTTTGCCTTTAGAAGTTCAGAACGAGTCATTAACCCGTCGATAACTAAGCTATCTAAATCTTTCGTGGTGTAAAGAACATTGCCGTTGATGGTTTGGGCGGTGTCTCCCAGCATGGGTTCCCATAAGACGGCTGCATCTAGCTTTCCTGCTTCCATGAGTTGGGCAGCAGTTTCATTGGAAACGTCCACGATGTTGATTTCTTCGGGAGGAACTTGGTGCAGCTTCAAGGCTTCTAGCAAAATCAAATGATTCACGGTACTCAGTTTTGCGCCAATTTGCTTTTTCCGTAAGTCGGCGATCGATTCGACTCCAGCCTGGGCAACGATCCCATCCGCTCCATGTGATACATTCGTCACTAACATGAACACGGGTTTATCGTTTCCTGGATCAACCTGCATGGTGTCCCAGAGGGAGGCAAAGGCGGCATCCAACGAGCCACGCAGGACAGCACGAGCAGCATCTTGCTGATTCTCAAACCGCACTAGCTCAACATCTAAGCCATGTTTTTGAAACAGGTCTGCGCTTTGGGCATATAGAACAATGTCAAAACCTGGCCAAGTTGTAATTCCAACCTTGAGGGGTTGTAGTTTGGCAGACTGAATTGAATTGCATCCGTGAAGCGTAAGGCTAATGGTAACTGTTAGGGCAAATAATCCGGCCAGTACAGCCTGGCGACCTAACTGCTGGCAGAACCGGCTCACCCACCACAGCTTTTTAATATTTCCGAATTCGCCGAATCTGTCCTGAACCATTCCCTCCCCTCCTTCGTGGCAACCTGTAGAACGATCGCATTCCTCCTTTAGCGTTCCCACTCTCACCGGAACTGCAACAAAGGGCAATTTTCACAACCGCCAAGGTGCTAAAAAAACTCCGCCCTCCTTCAAGGATGCAGAGTTCTAAATGAATCAAAAAATGCCCGATCGTACCTCTCTCAAATGTTGGGCATCTGATCCGTCCAAATTTATCGTCAGGAGATGAAATACAGCCCTAGGCCATCACCATGCCACCATCAATATTAATAATCTGCCCTGTGATGTAAGCTGCTGCCGGATCTGCCGCCAAAAAGCGTACCAATCCAGCCACCTCTTCTGGTTGCCCATAGCGATTTAGGGGAATTAACTTCAGAATTTCTTCGCCTGCCTTCAGGTCAGCCGTCATATCAGTTTGAATGAACCCAGGAGCGACAGCATTCACCGTAATCCCCCGACTTGCCACTTCCTTGGCAACTGTTTTTGTAAAGCCAATGACTCCCGCTTTCGAGGCACTGTAATTTGCTTGCCCCGGATTGCCCATTTCCCCAACCACTGAAGTGAGGTTAATAATACGGCCCGATCGCTGCTTCAGCATCACCTTACTAGCCGCCTTCGTGCAAAGAAACACCCCTGTCAGGTTTAAATCAATCACTGCCTGCCAATCTTCCAGCTTCATTCGTAGAAGCAGCGTGTCGCGGGCAATTCCGGCGTTATTGACCAACACATCAATTCGCCCCCACTTTTCCATCACAGCATGGAACAACGCATCCACCTGCTCCGCCTCAGCAACGTTTGCTTGCAGGGTAATGGCTTCACTTCCTAGCTGAGCAATTTCTGCCGCTACCGCCTCGGCTGCCCCACTCGAACTGGCATAGTTAACCACCACTTTGGCCCCTTCTGCGGCTAAAGCCAATGCGACAGATCGCCCAATTCCTCGTGATCCCCCTGTGACCACTGCAACCTGATCACGCAACCGTTGCGATTCTGAAGCCGTCATGAACAATACCTTTTAGACTGCATAATCCTTTGGTACAGGAAATTATAAGTCTTCTGGTTCACCCCCACAAGCCTGGGGAAAACTCTTGCAAGATAGTTAATTTCCCTATTTTTGTGCCCCGCGAACGCGAACTCCTGTCCCACTTCCTTTAAAATATGTAAAGCAATCGTTCAGGAAATGGTGTTGAATGCGAGTCGCGATCGTTGGTGCTGGGTTAGCGGGTTTGGCTGCTGCGATTGAATTGGCAGATGCTGGGCAGGAAGTGGAAATCTTTGAAGCGCGATCGTTTGTCGGTGGTAAGGTGGGCAGTTGGGTCGATGCAGATGGCAATCACATTGAAATGGGGCTGCACGTCTTTTTCAACAACTATTACAACCTGTTTGCCCTGCTGAAAAAAGTCGGTGCGTTTGAGAATTTACTGCCCAAAGAGCATGTCCATACGTTCATTAACCGAGGTGGAGACATCGGCAAGCTTGATTTCCGCTTCCTGCTAGGGGCACCGTTTCATGGGTTAAAAGCTTTCTTCACCACCGAGCAGCTTACCCCCCTCGACAAGCTGCAAAACGCCCTCGCCCTTGGCACGAGTCCGATCGTCCCTGGTTTGGTGAACTACGATGCTGCCATGAAGTGGATTCGATCGCTCGATCGGATTAGCTTTGCCGACTGGTTCCGCAGTCATGGTGGGTCACAAAATAGCCTGAAGCGAATGTGGGATCCGATCGCCCTTGCATTAGGATTCATTAATACCGAAGAAATTTCAGCCCGGTGTATGCTCACCATCTTTATGATGTTTGCTGCCAAAACCGAAGCTTCCCGCTTAAATTTGCTGGCAGGCTCACCGGATGAATATTTGCATAAGCCAATCCTGAAATACCTACAGGAGCGCGGCGTTAAGATTCACACCCGGCGGCAGACGCGGCAAATCTTGTTTGCAGAACAAAACGGTCAGACCCAAGTGACAGGGCTGGCGATCGCCAACGGGGAAACCGAAGAAACCGTTACAGCAGATGTGTATTTAGCCGCCTGTGATGTTCCGGGCATTCAGCGTTTATTGCCATCTGAATGGCGCAAGTGGAAAGAGTTTGACAATATCTATAAGCTGGAAGCCGTTCCGGTAGTAACGGTGCAACTGCGCTTTGATGGCTGGGTGACAGAAATGGAGGATGCCGAACAGCGCAAGCAACTCCACCACGCCGCCGGAATCGATAACTTGCTCTACAGTGCCGATGCCGATTTTTCCTGCTTTACTGACCTCGCCCTCTCCAGCCCCAAAGACTACTACCGCGAAGGGCAGGGTTCCCTCATGCAGGTAGTGCTAACCCCTGGCGATCCCTTCATCCGCATGAGCAACGAAGACATCGCCCAGCACGCCCTCAAGCAAATTCACGATCTCTTCCCCTCGTCTCGCGAGCTAACCATGACCTGGTTTAATGTCGTCAAGCTTGCCCAATCCCTCTACCGCGAAAATCCGGGCATGGAACCCTACCGTCCCCCCCAAAAAACGCCTATTCCTAACTTCTTCCTGGCAGGCAGCTACACAGCACAAGACTACATCGATAGCATGGAAGGAGCCACGATATCGGGCAAACAGGCAGCCGCCGCCATCCTAGAGCCTGTTGGATATCAGGTACAGGGGACAGGACTATTTCGATATTAGTTTCGACATTAGTGTTTCTCTACTCCCCACTCCCTACTCCCTACTCCCCCTTTTCCCCATGACTGACTGGCTCGAACATACCGTCCAAGTTGAAGTTGAAACACCGATTGATGTGGTGTGGAGTTTATGGTCTGATTTAGAGCAGATGCCGCGCTGGATGAAGTGGATTGACTCAGTGAAGGTGCTGGAAGATAACCCAGATTTATCTCGCTGGAAGCTGGCCTCTGGCGGCTTTGAGTTTAGCTGGCTTTCCCGCATTACTAAACTCGTGACCAACCAAATCATTCAATGGGAATCGGTGGATGGATTGCCGAATAGGGGGGCAATTCGGTTTTACGATCGCGGTGAACATAGCATCGTTAAGCTGACCGTTGCCTACGCCATTCCAGGCATCCTGGGCAGGTTAATGGACAACCTATTTCTGGGACGCATTGTAGAATCCACCATTCAAGCCGACTTGGAACGCTTCCGCAAATATGCCCTCAACTCGGTTGGCAAATAGTTTCTTATCTGCGCCTAGCTTCCTATTTCACAAAAGCAATCTACCGTCCTCAGTTCTTGTCTCTCAGTCCTCAATTTCAATTTCTGTCACCGTTGCTGGGGGAGGAGAAACAGACTGCTTCTTGGTCTGATAAAACTGGGAGGATAGATACCCCAAAGAGTAAAGCAATGCGGCGTTTCCAGTGGTGCCAACCGCAGCCCCAATTCCAGGAATAATTTCTACAATGCTGAGTCCTGATTTCAGCACACCTGAACCGCCCGTTGAGAGGAGCCAAATTGCCAAAAGTTCACCTCGACGAGTTGGCTCTCTCAATGAAAAGCCATAGATTGCTGCGATCCGATAAATCATTTCAGCTTGCAGAGCTGTAATTGCAGCCAGGTCGATCGCCAATAGGGAGATCGCTAGAGGAGGCAAGAAGTTCGTCACTAAGCCAACCCCTGCTGCTTTGACGGCCGTATCCACAATCACCCGATGGGCTAACTGCTCTTCTGTGTCACCAGGATGCTGCAAGCGTAAGGCTTCCACTTCTTGCTGTACTTTATCAACATCCACCTGCCCCAGAGCCGCCATGAGCCACTTTAACCCTGGTAGCTTAGTTGCAAACTGAACCAATGGATTTTCGGCAATGGGAGTGGCAATCCCACCGACCACTTCTGTACTCCGCTCAACCAGCATATGCAAAATATCAGAAGCGGCTTTGGTGGCAGAGGCGATCGTGTCACCCATTTGATCAGTGAATGGAGCAGAATTGCCGTTCGACATAGTAATCGTCCGTATTGTCCGTATAGTGTTGGTATGGCTATTTGTAATGTAGAGCGATGCTTTTAACATCCATTCCACTGTACAAAATGAACGAGCCTATCATCGTCTATCTTTCGATAGCTTGTAACACACCGATCGGGTGAAGCAGTGTGTTCATGAGTATCCTGGTTCTTCTTCAGCGTTTGTATTGCAATAAAGGTCAACTCCCATGACTCAACCTCTACGAAATGTACAATCTGCCAACGGAGCAACCTTTTCACAGGTGGCAGAACAGGAAGTTCCTGCGAGTTTTGGTAATGATACGATCGCCCAAAATGCAGTTAAGACTGGCGTTGGGTTGCACGATCGCTCTCATTGGGGACGAATTCAAGTCAGTGGAGCCGATCGCCTGCGTTTCTTGCACAACCAAACGACAAATAACTTCCAAGTGCTTCAACCTGGACAAGGCTGTGACACCATCTTTGTGACTTCGACAGCCCGCACGATCGATCTGGTAAGCGCATATGCTTTGGATGATGCTGTACTGCTCCTCACCTCACCAGGCTATGCTCAAAAACTCATTCAGTGGATGGATCGCTTCATCTTTTTTGCTGACAAAGTAGAACTGAAGGACATGACTCAGAACATCGTCGCGTTTAGCTTGATTGGAGCAGAAAGCGATGCACTCATGGAAAAATTAGGAGCAGGGGCGATCGTGGGACAACCTTGCAACCATCATTTACTTTTGAATTTAAACGGGATTGAAACTCGAATTGCGGTAGGGTGCGGATTGGCAATCTCTGGACATACGCTGTTTGTAGAGGCCGATCGGGCGGCTGATCTTTGGCAACTCCTAATGGAGGCTGGAGCTACGCCGATCGGTGAAACCGTTTGGGAACAACTCCGCATTGAGCAGGGCCGCCCTGTCCCTGAACGAGAACTCACTGAAGATTTTAACCCCCTCGAAGCCGGCCTTTGGTACACCATTTCCTTAAACAAGGGCTGCTACATTGGGCAAGAAACGATCGCTCGGCTGCACACCTATCGGGGGGTAAAGCAACAACTTTGGGGCATCAAATTAAATGATCTGGCGGCCTCGCAGACTCCTATTTTTGCAGATAGCGAAAAAATTGGGACGCTGACAAGCTGTACAAAAAGCGACGAGGGCTATATTGGGCTGGCCTATATTCGGACTAAAGCAGCCGCTCCAGGCTTGTCTGTCACATTGGGAGAGCAAAGCGGTGAACTGGTTCAGGTGCCGTTCCTCACCCATGAGTACCCCTAATTCGGGTTTGCACCCGCGAAAGAACCGAACTGCTCCTCTGCCAAAAACCGACTAAAATAGAGCCTATTGACCATTGCTTAACGCAAGCCTATCCATGACAACTGCGACTCCAGCCAAGACGAAGTACGAGGCCATCATTGGTCTTGAAACCCATTGCCAACTGAGTACCGAAACCAAGATTTTCTCTGATAGTTCCACCCAGTTTGGCTCAGATCCGAATACAAATATTGATCCGGTCTGCATGGGGCTACCAGGAACCTTGCCAGTTCTCAACGAAAAGGTATTGGAATATGCGGTGAAAGCTGGGCTAGCTCTGAACTGCACGATCGCCCCCTACAGCAAATTTGATCGCAAACAGTATTTCTACCCTGACCTGCCCAAAAACTATCAAATTTCCCAGTATGACCTGCCGATCGCCGAGCATGGTTGGCTAGAAATTGAGCTAACCGATGACAAAGGTAAGCCATTGGTGGATGAAAACGGCAAGGCCCTCACCAAGCGCATTGGCATCACCCGGCTGCACATGGAAGAGGATGCGGGAAAGCTGGTTCATGCTGGCAGTGAGCGGCTCTCTGGTTCCACCCATTCGCTGGTGGACTACAACCGGGCGGGGGTGCCGTTGGTTGAAATTGTTTCAGAACCGGATATGCGATCGGGGCAAGAGGCGGCTGAGTATGCCCAGGAGTTGCGTCGGATTATGCGCTACTTGGGCGTGAGCGATGGCAACATGCAGGAAGGCTCCCTACGCTGCGATGTGAATATTTCGATCCGCCCGGTGGGGGCAGAAAAGTTTGGCACGAAGGTAGAAATTAAGAATATGAACTCCTTCAGTGCGATTCAAAAGGCGATCGACTACGAAATTGAGCGGCAAATTGCAGCCGTTGAAACGGGTGAGCGGATTGTTCAGGAAACCCGCCTTTGGGATGAAGCAACGCAACGCACCATTAGCATGCGGACAAAGGAAGGCTCTAGCGATTACCGCTATTTTCCTGAACCCGATTTGGGGCCGATCGAAGTCACGCAGGAGCAGTTGTCCCACTGGAAAGCCGAACTGCCCGAACTGCCCGCCGCCAAACGCCATCGCTATGAAAATGAGCTGGGTTTATCGCCCTACGATGCACGGGTGTTAACAGACGATCGTACGGTAGCAGAATACTTTGAAAAGGCCGTTACGGCGGGAGCCAGTGCTAAACCGGCCGCAAACTGGATCATGGGTGATATCAGTGCTTATCTTAATAATGAGAAGTTGGGTATCTCCGATATTCCACTAACGCCTGAAAATCTGGCAGAAATGATCACGTTGATTGAAGACAAAACGATCAGTAACAAAATTGCCAAAGACATCCTGCCGGATCTGCTCACTAAAGGTGGCTCACCGAAGGCGATCGTGGAGAAGAAAGGGCTGATTCAAGTCTCAGATCCCAAAGTGATTGAAGCGGCAATTGATAAGGTGATCGCCGCCTATCCTGATGAGCTGGAAAAATATCGCGGCGGGAAAACCAAACTGCTGGGGTTCTTTGTCGGTCAGGTGATGAAGGAAACTGGCGGCAAGGCTGATCCAAAACTTACCAATCAACTTCTACAAAGCAAGCTGAACGGTTAGGATCGCGGATTAAATCACTGAGCATCATTCTGCGTTGTTGACTGGGCGGACACGATGCCTATTTCACCAGAATTGAACCGTCCCTACCAGACCCTTTCTCCCAGGGTTTCTCCCGGAAGGGACTCCTCAATCAAAGTCAGTTTTCCAATCTGGGTGATAATAATGCTCAAACAGCCGATCGACCTGGGACGGTACGACGCGAGTCAGGGAAAGTTCTGGGATGGCATCTCTTGAAAAAAAGCTGGCATCTCCCGTTTCGTGGCTGTCGATCGGTGTGCCACCCAGCAGTTCACATTGAAAAAACAGCTTATAAACATGGTGAACGAAGGGCGGATGTCCATGCCGAGGATGGTTGCGATCGTACACTGCAACGAGTTTTGTGGCACGGGTTTGGTAGCCCGTTTCTTCCAAAACTTCCCGTTCAATGGCTAGGCTAGGCGGCTCTCCCACATCTACCCATCCGCCCGGCAAAGTCCACCGCCCCGCATCAAACAGGGTTTCTCTCACCAGCAGGATTTTGTCATCCTGGAAGACGGCCGCCCGCACATCGACTTTTGGCGTTGCATACCCTTCATCTTGGCTAAATAGCTCCAAGAGGGTATCGGGTTCAGCTTCGGCAAGCCCTGCCATCATTTCCGCTGCAATCTGCCGAATTTGCTCATATCGTTGAATGTCAAACGGACTTTCGGCATAGGTCAAGCCGTTTTGGGCAATTCCCTGCAACTGCTGGGCCCACATCAACCATTGACTCATTGCCGCCTTCCTATGCAAAGAAAATACAAGTAAAACCTCCCTGGCCGAGTGGATAATGTCATTGGATGGAGCGGGACAGGATTGAGTGGGTCAATCGTCAACTGCTAGCTCCCCTGAGGGCGTACTGCGATCGTGAATGCTCTCCAATAGGAGAAAACGCCCTTCTCTAAGGTTAAATGACACAATCCACTACGAGCAGCGCACTTATCCTAACCCGATATACTCCACCCGTGCATCAAAGCCAACTCCCCGCAAGCGGTTAGAAATTCGGGTGGCATCCGAAATATTGTCAAATTCTCCTGCATTGACGAACGGGCCAGCATTTGTTGCATCCAGGAAGGCTCTGGGAATAAAGCGTCTTACCTCGGATAACAGTTCTTGTTCATTGCCAGGAATCACAACGACATAGCGACCGCACCTAGGCTGAGTGGAGAAGCCGCTATCAAACGCGCTACAGGGCACCGAAGAAGAGTGGGATGGGTAAGAAGAGGTGTGAGAAGAGGTGTAAGAGGTGTGGGCAACCACGCTTCCTGGACGGCACGTCCCAGAATAGAGCGTGCTTAACGTTTGAGGGCCCGCAACCCCATCAACCAACAATCCGCAGGCTCTTTGGTAAGCAGCAACCGCAGAAGCCGTTCGGGGGCCATATAACCCATCCACAGTGATGCCGAGGGCACTTTGCAATCTTGCCACCTCTGGCCCGGCAAGCCCTCTACGAAGGTAGGTTCCCGATGCCTCTGCTTCCAGGGCTGGACTGATGATGGCAGTCGTCGCAACCACCAGCAAAGCACCCTTCCAGAGAGTGCTTGACAATTTTGCAGTCAGCGAATTAAATGGCTTCAGTTTAGGAGGTACATTTGGGTCTCTGCCAAAAAAGGCAGAGTGAGTAAACCTTGGGAATTTCATGGGTTTCCTCGCTCAGTTTGCTAGTGGTATATCGGAGACTCAAGTCATTCATGGGCAAAGGCTCGATCTGGTACATCGGGCTTTTGCTTTTTTCATTTCCACGTAGCTCCACTTTAGGAAGCCAAAAGTGAAAACGACCATGATTACTTTTATTTAATTTTTATTTTCTCCTGGAAATTCCTAATACGCTAGATGCAGTATCTCAGTAAAACTGCGCTATAATTGCCGACTAATCTAGATGTGGAGAAAGCAAAGGGTTATCTAGAAAAAAAACCCCAGAAGTAGCGTTGTTGATTTTTTTTGCGAAAAATTTAATTTATTAGGGCGATCGAACTGCCACACTAAGGTTTTGAGGGGGGTGAGGGTAGGGGTTAAGGAGCTTGTAGAGCCTCTTCTGGTGGGGTTGGCAGCAAGGGAATATCGGCTAAGTCAATCACCTGCTGATTGGTAGAGTGCAGGGCAATATCGGCTGAATCTAACATTTGGGCAAATTCAGTTTGTTGATGCAGTTGTTCGCTCGCTGCCACTAAATTACTCAGCCCATTGACTAGATTTCGTAAATTATCCCGAAAGGCTGGATCGCCCGTTAGTTCATCCAGGTCTGCTGTGATCTTTTGGGCATTTTGGAACGTTGCCCGCGCAGAATCCAGAGTTTGCTGTAACAGAAGTAAGTTTTCGGTGTCTCCGACGGCTTCGGTCAGGGCCCGGAGATTGGTTGAGGCTTCCACTGCATTGACAGAAAGGGTTTCCAGGTTTTGGAGCAGTTGGCTTTCTTCTAACTCCGTCAACATGGGGGAAAGCCCACCGACAAGTTGCTGCACATCCTGACTGGTTTGGCTGATGCTGTCCAGCGTGGTGACAATGGCACTGCGGTTAGAAACGATTAGCTCATCTACTTGATCTGCGGTTAAGGCAATGCTGTCGGCGGCGCGTCCCACTGAAGTGACAGTGGTGGTTGCTGCATCGGAAATTTGCCCTAGCTCTTGCTGTACCGATCGCGACAGGTTAGCCATTTCCTGACTCAGTTCCGTAATACCGTCTGCTGCACTGGCCGAGTTGCGGGTGAGGGTACGAATTTCCGCCACAATTTCGGGGTCAGAAAACAGATCGGTAAACCGGGTGAAGGAACTAATGAGTTCGCTAAAACTGACTCCTGCCTCACCCTGAAGCCGATCGCCACTACAAATTACCAGGCTACTGTCGCACCGGTCAGACAAGGGGGTAACGGCAAGGGCAGTTTCAGGCACCGGGCGGGCAGGCGTAATGTCTACATAGGTTTCGCCAATCAATCCAGTTTGAATTACCTGAATGAGTGAATCCCTAGGAATCACCAGCGTTGCAGGACGTACCTCCATCTCCACTGCAACCAAATTGGCTCCCGGACGAACCGCCGTAGTTTGACCCACTGCCACGCCTCGATACCGCACTGGGGCCCCAATTTCCATTCCTGAAATGTTGGGAAATTCAACCGTAAAGCGGTAGCCTCGCCGCGTGGGGTCGAATCCCCGAATCCACAGCACCAATCCTCCAACTAAGCCGATTGCCAGCAAAATCAACAGTCCAACAGAGCCTTCCCGAATCGTTCGCGATCGCATGAGTTTTCCCCTTCCCTAATTCGCCACCTGAATCGGCCCCTCAACACTGCCACTAAAGAATTGTCGAATGGCTGGATGCTCGGTGGTATCAATTTCGTCAACGCTGCCCTCCCACTGCACATTCCCGTGATAGAGAAAAATAATTCGATCGGTTGCCCGCCGAATCGTGCTGTGCTGGTGAGTCACAATGGCATAGGTTCCACAGCCGCCTTGATTTTGCTGTAAATCTCGAATCAAGTCTTCGATTACGGTTGAGGCGATCGGGTCTAGACCCGCAGTTGGCTCATCGTACAGCAAAATGTCTGGATTCGCGGCCTCATTTTCTGGGTTTTCCATGACCGCACGGGCAAGGCTAACGCGCTTCCGCATCCCGCCAGACAGTTCCGATGGATACAGATCAGCGATGCCCGGTAGTCCGACCATTTCCAGCTTTTTTTCTACCATCTGACGAATCTGTTTTCGCGGCAAGTGTGAATGCTGATAGAGCGAAAAACCGACGTTTTCATCAACGCTGAGTGAATCAAACAATGCAGAGTTTTGAAACACTAAGCTAATGCCAACGGGTTCCTCATTGTCTTCAACGAGGCCTTGGCGGCGTTGCCCACGAATATAGATTTCGCCATCGTCTGGTTCCAGAAGTCCAGCGATCACCCGCAAAATCGTTGATTTTCCTGTACCCGATGGCCCAATGATGCCCAGAGCTTCCCCCCGGTAGATAGTCAGGTCCACATTATTTAGCACAATATTGTCGCCAAATGCCTTACTTACTCCTTTCAGTTCAATCAGTGGCTCAGCCATGCAGGGTTCAGATCTTCGAGTGAAAGCAGGTTGTGGAGTGAGCATTATGCCAACGGAACAGGGAACATGTGTGACGGTTCATTGAAACCATGCTTCATTCAGGCGATGGGAATCAATACCACAGGTTCAGTTTTAGCTTAAATTAGGGTGTTTCTGCTTGGCCCAAGTGGACAGAATCTTGTTTGGCAGTTGCTTCACGCGCTAGAGGTGGAATTTGTAGTTGAATCAAGATCTTAATTTAGAAGCAACAAAAATGCTGAATTACGGTCAATATTAGAATTCTGCAAAATCCTCACTGCAAGCGATCGTTGGTTTCAGTCCGTCCCCCACCTCTGAAGCTCACAGCCAAATTAACCCGCCGATCGTCCGGATTTTGACATTGAACTTTGGCACAGTTTATCAATATCAACCATTTCCTGAGTGGTTCATACCCAAAATGTATCTTCAGTTCAAGAAAAGGTGATTTTTTTGCACTTACCCTCTATCCTCATAGGCAAAGCAACTCAGACCGAGCAAAATGGATGAGTCTAAAGGGGCGAATTGCTCCTGTTACCAATTTACGAAAGACTTGCTAAAGTTACTCAGGTGCAGTAGTCACAACAGAACCTTCTCCGGGTATATACGTAAGGGGTACGCCATTGAACCGTCAATCCAGAAGCGTTCACGTTTCTCTCTATTCAACGTTTATTACCTTCTCCCCAATTCGTCATGTCAATTGGTCTTCTCAAACATGCTTTAGAAGTTTTGAAACAAGAGTCACGCCATCGTACCCCTAACCGAGTCAATCAATGGTTTAAGTGGTTAGCCCCTGGCTTGTTGATTAAACGTTGGCTGTTTATCAGTGCGGTTGGGGTCGTTTTTGTGGGGTTGGGTTTGGCAATTTGGTCAAATCTGACCCCTATTTTCTACCTGAGTGAACTGATTCGGATGTTTCTCAGGACGCTCACTCAACTGATTCCAAATTATGTGAGCGGCCCGATCGCCGTAATCGCCGGGATTTTGCTCATCGTTTGGGGACAGACCCGCAGTTTAGGAGCCATTACCGAAGTCCTCATGCCAGAGGGAAATGGGGAACTGATCGATCGCCTGATGACCCACCGCCGACTGCATCGGGGGCCGAAGCTAGTGGTGTTAGGGGGAGGAACGGGCTTATCAACGCTGCTCAGAGG
>PVWD01000150.1 GCA_003003615.1 filamentous cyanobacterium CCP2
GAACTCAACAGTAAAAAAGTAGCTATCTTAGCAACGGATGGTGTCGAGCAGGTGGAACTCATTCACCCGAAGCAAGCCCTAGAAAAAGCAGGGGCCCAAGCGCAAGTCGTTTCACCCAAAAGTGATAGCATTCAGGGATTTAATCACCACGACAAGGGCGATCGAATTCCGGTAGATGTTTCCCTCGATCGGGCAAACCCCAGTGATTACGATGCGCTTGTGTTGCCTGGCGGCGTTTTCAACCCTGATGAACTCCGCACAAACAAAAAGGCACTGCAGTTCATTAAAGCCTTTTTTGATGCCGGTAAGCCAGTCGCAGCGATTTGTCATGGCCCCTGGACGCTGATTGAAGCGGGGGTTGTCAAGGGACGCACCCTCACCTCCTGGCCTTCCCTTCAAACCGATTTGAAGAATGCCGGAGCAACCTGGGTCGATCAGGAAGTGGTAGTAGACTCTGGTTTGGTTACAAGCCGTAACCCACAGGATCTTCCTGCATTTAGTGACAAGCTGCTTGAGGAAGTTGCGGAAGGTCGTCATGCGGAACAGCGTCGCTCTGCATAATGGAAGCTCTGCATAATTCTCCAGATAATTGATAATTGCCTGGGGAGCTAAAATTGTCTGGCAGGGTGGGCATCTTGCCCGCCCAGTCACCGGGATGCATCTTAAAGAATGAATTGATGAAGCAATTACTCAGAAATTACTCGGAAATCACTCAAGCTTAACAAACTGACCACTAGAAGATTGTTTAGACTTAAGGTATTTACGGAGGATATTTACTGAAACCCTAGCCGTAGAAAGCCTGATCTCTGGTTAGGTCAAACTTATTCAGGGGCATCCTCTATATAGTTATCGTTAAGTCGTGGAATAAACCGAATGTCTTTCAAGATTGAGCAGGGATTATTTAGCCTAGATTTTACGGACTATCATGCCATTCTGGGGATTCCAGTTGATGCTGAGGTAAAGGACATTCGCAAGCGATATCTTTCGATCGCCCGTCGTTTGCACCCAGACAGTTGCGTCACTGAAAATGAAGTCGATCGCCAACGTGCGGCTGAGTTTCTCTCGAAGCTAGTGAATCCGGCCTACGAAAAGCTATCTCAAGAGAAAAACTACACAGAGTATTGTGTTGTCCTGCGCCTGAAGGGGCAACAAGCCCTCAAACAGCAAGATACGGTGATATTGACAGATGACCTATCCCGTCGGCTAGCAATAGCCAGCGATTTGGATACCTCCTACCGGGCGGCGATCCGCTCCCTAGCAGACCAGCAATATCAACACCTAAACGAGTCTCTCAAATTCATTGGGCAAATCAGTGAACTAAACTTGGTGTACCTGATGCGGAAAGAAAGCCGAGGCGAGTCTGTCGGGCAACCTAAAGCGGCTCCTGCAAATGCAACAGCAACTTCATCCCCCAGGTTTCCCCCGCCACCAAAAACCCCACCAGCTCCGCCAAGCCGTGATGCTCTGGTCGCTGCCTATTTAAGACGATCGCAAGAATTTGAAACCAAGCAAAACTTTCCTAGAGCCATTCAGGAACTTCGAGATGCGCTGCGAATGGAGCCAACCAGCAGTGCCTGCCACAGTCGCTTGGGAATGATTTATCTAAAAACCAACCAGCCAACAATGGCAAAAATTCACTTTAACAAGGCGTTGGAGTTAGACCCTCAAGATGCGGTAGCCTTGGAAGGTAAACAACGATTAGAAGCACCAAACAAACGGAACGCCGCCAGTAAACCGGATGGGAAAGGGGCAAAGCCTGATCCAAAGGCAAAGGTGAATCCGAAAGGACAACCAAGCCAAAAAGGAGGCAAGCCAGATACCAAGGGGAGTGGCGGGGTGTTTGGACTGTTTGGCGGCAAAAAAAAGTGAAGCTGTAATGATCTACCAACCTCCTGTTGGCTCCCGCGATCTGTTTCCGCTCGACGTGGCTCAAAAACGCTGGATTGAAGACCGAATCCAGCAGATGTTTCATAGCTGGGGATACCACCGCATCATCACCTCTACACTGGAGCGGTTGGATACGCTAATGGCAGGCGGGGCGATCGAACAGTCCACTGTGATTCAAATTCAAGACTCAGAAGGCGATACATTGGGGCTGCGTCCAGAGCTAACCGCGTCGATCGCCAGAGCCGCTGTGACTCGGATGGCGGGAGCTAGCTATCCGCAACGGCTTTACTACAACGCCAATGTGTTCCGTCGAGCCGCAGGAACCCACAATCGCCAGCAGGAATTTTACCAGGCAGGCGTAGAACTCTTGGGAGCGGGTGGAGTGGCTGCCGATGCCGAAATTCTGCTGATCTTGTCAGACTGCCTCCGGAAGCTAGGGCTAGACCATTGTTCCATCATCCTGGGCGAAGCCGGACTCACCCGATCGCTACTGGCCCCTTTCCCTGACAACCTCCGCAACCCTGTCCGCGAAGCCATCGCCCACCTCGATCGCCTGACCCTAGAAGCCCTGCCCCTTTCCCCTGACCTCCGCGATCGGGCATTACTGCTGCTCGACCTGCGCGGCAACCCTGCCGACACCCTACAGCGCGTTTCCAGCCTGGATTTAGATGTTAGTCAACAAGCCATCATCCGCAACCTCAAAGCCCTGATGGAATTACTCCAAACTAGCTTCCAGCAAACCTCTTCCACTCCCCACTCCCCACTCCCCACTCCCTATTCCCTTCCCACCATCACCCTAGACCTCAGCCTGATTCAAACGATCGACTATTACACTGGCATTGTCTTTGAAGTGGTTAGTCCATCGGGGCAGCGGATTTTGGGGCAAGGCGGACGGTACGATCATCTGCTCAGCCTTTATCATCCCCAAGGCAAAGACTGTCCAGGGGTTGGCTTCACCTTCAACATTGAAGAACTGCATCAGGTTTTACTCACCACCGGACAACTTCCCCTGGAAACGCCAGAAACCGATTGGCTCGTTGTCCCTACCCATCCTGAAGCCTATGCTGCGGCCTTTGCCCATGCTCAAAAAATCCGCGAATCGGCTCACTTGGTCAGGGTTGAAGTCCACCTGCGGCATTTGGACAACTCAGAAACAATCCGCCAATACGCCCAGTCTCGCCGCATTAAGCAAATCGCCTGGGTGGATGAAGCTGGGTTATCGAATGTGGAGGCGATCGGGTTTTAAGGGAATTATCCTTCGGGATACAGCAAAATCTTAAACGTCTCTGGTGTGGGCTTAACGGCCCGCTCAACGGCATCGGCTAACTGGCTCAGTGGATATCGATCGCTGATTAAGGCATCCACATCAATGGACTGGTTGAAGACAATGTCGGCAGCGAGGGCTTGCACACGGTAGGAGGAACTGTAACTGCCCATGAGATCGATTTCGCGACGGTAAAGAATATTCGGATTGATTGGAATTTCGACCTCATCTGGGAATTCAGCAAAGAATAAAATTTTACCGCCTTTGCGCGTACAGTCGAGGGCCTGAAAGAATGCCTTTTCACTGGGAACGGCCAGTAAACTGGTATCAACTCCCATGCCACTCGTTAACGCCTGAATTTTGGCTGGCAGGTCAGGATCGCGGGCATCAAAGGCGGCATCTGCCCCAACTTTCAGGGCTTTGTCAATGCGGGAAGCAATCAAGTCAGTGGCGATCGCCCGTGCCCCAAAATACTTCACTAGCATAATGAACATCAGTCCGATCGGGCCTGCCCCAGTGACGAGTACCGTTTGTCCCGGTTGAACCTGCGCCTTTTTCACTGCCTTCAGGCAACAGTTCGTCGGTTCCACAAAACTTGCTTGCTCAAAGGTAATGTGGTCGGGAATCTGCATTAACCCACCATGCTGGACAATATGCCCCGGCACTTTGACATATTCTGCAAATCCCCCGCCACTTGGCGTGAATCCGGCCGTCGTGGTGATGTTTTTGTATACATCACACATGGAAAAATTTTCATTCAGGCAATACGCACAGTGCATACAGGGAATATGGTGTAGCACAATCACTCGCTGCCCTACCTGCCACTGTTTCACCTCTGAACCAACGGCCGCAATCACGCCTGCCGTTTCATGCCCAAAAATGCGGGGCGGTTCGTATAGCGGGTAGAGGATTTTTTTTATGTCTGACTGACACAACCCAACCACCCGCACCTGCACTAACACCTCATCCGCAGCAATCTCTGGAACCGGAATCTCTTCGTAACTCAGTTGATTGACCCCTCTAAACACCTGCGCCTTCATGGTTTCCCCTTTTTCCCTTAATTCGCATTCCTGCGATAAACTTTACCATTCTTGGGGGAGGGCTGAGGGCTGAGAACTGAGGGTTTTAAGTCCGATCGGTTGAGGCTCGCTCGGTTGAGGCTCGATCGCGGAGGGGTTGGCTCCGTTGGCGGCTATATCGCTGGTAAAGTGCTTTTTTGCGAGATCCAGTAGAATCGCCCTTAGAAAGACCGTCTTCTAGATCCCGAAGCAGGGAAATTTCTTGCCTTGTGGCATCAGATTTAGGAGCAGAGAAAACGGCATCACAGGCATTCGCTAACCGTTGTCGGGCAGACAGAAAGTCACCGCGATCGATTTCCTGGATGGCTTCGGTTCTGGCTCTGGCAGCAGTCAATAGGGCGATTTGCTCCTGCACTTCCGGGTGAAGCGGTAGTTTCGCTCTTTGCTTTTCTGAAAGCACCGGCAGACGCAGGGTGATGTGTAACGTTTGGCGTTTCGGGTGATTAGGAGCGTTCCAGGCAATCCGAAAGCGACAAAGATCGGCTTCTTGGTTTAGCGCAAAACCTGATAGGGCAGGCACATTGAACCGTATAACCACAAAAATTGAATTGCCAGCAACCAAGTTTGGCAGTTTTAGCCGTCCGTAGCTCGTTTTATCCAAATCGTTGAGAACATCCGCAACGATCGCGCCATTTTGCGATTCAATTCCTAAACTGACCGTTTTGCCAAAGGTTGCCATTAACCCCTGGAGTTCGGCTTGGAAAATGGTGGGTAGCTGATCGGGGGATTCAATGTGGTAAAAGTTGCCATCACCGCTGCGAGCCATTGCCTCTAGCAAATCTTCACTATAGTCATTGCCAACGCCCAGGGTTGTGGTGCTAATGCCACGCTGAGCCAAACCATGTACATCCCCAGCGATGACATCCGGATTCGTTTCACCCACATTCGCCCATCCATCCGACACGAGTAAAACTCGGTTCAGTTGCTTTACTTGTAAATGTTGTCCCACCTGAATGCCGCCTTCCACCCAACCCGCATGGAGTGCCGTTGACCCCCTAGCGTGAATTCCTTGAATGGCCGCCAGGATCAAAGCTTTATGGGAAGCCAAAGTTGTTGGCACGATCGTTTCTATCCGCTCATCAAAAATGGTAATGCTGACCCGATCGGTGGGCAACAATTGCTCAATGGCATACTGGGCCGCCTGCCGTGCATATTCTATTTTGTGACCAGACATCGAACCCGATCGATCGATCACAAAACCCAGGTTGAGAGGTGGGCGATCGAGGGAGTGGGGTAGCGCAGGAGGCGTAATTTTGAGCAGCAGATCGAGGTGGGTGGGGCGATCGTGACAGACTGCGGCTTGCAGGGGAATCAGATCAATTTGAGGCGGGTTGGATGAGAAAGAATGAGCCGTTTTCATGATGTGTTGTTGCGATGAAAGAGACTTGAAAGGTGATGAGCAATCAGTTGCAGTAAGTTCTGCCGTTCCTGGGAACTGCTGGGATAAACAAAGTCTTCCCGAATGTGCAGTTCTAATCCTGGTAAGATTTCTACCCTGCTCCACTGTTTGGGCACAGGGCTTGGCGGAGGGGCAGCAGGTAGAGCCGTCAGAGTTGATAAATCGTCTGAACCGGAGGCATTGGCAACAGAGGGGGGGGGCATCGGAGCCGAGCGTTGTTGGATGCGCTGTAAGTAGGCGAGGGCTGGATTTGCGGTTTCAACGGTGAGTTGGATGCCTCCTTGCAAAAGAGCTTCGAGTTCACTGTCGGTTTTCGCACTGACAACGCTGGTAATGGCTCCGGTACTGAATCCTTCCGTCAATAAACGGCGAACCACAAGCAGTTGCAGCAGATGGTGGTAGGTATAGCGGGCTTCCCGTCCCTGTTTCAATGGCTTATCAATCAACTGCTGGGTGGTGTAGTAGCGCACTAATCGGGGATTGATTTCCTCAATCCGAGTGGGGCGATCGAGCTGGGGCAAAACATCGGGCAAAATATCGTTAGCAACTTGCACAAACTCCTCTAGCGACCATTGGGGGTTTTGCTGTGCTAACTGGTGTAATCGATTCATAATTTCATCTTAATTCTGACAAATTAAACTGTCAATAACATTTTGAAATGTTACTTTTACGTCCACTTCAAGAGGCAAATTGAGAATTAGCAAGAGCAGCGCGATCGACTTTGAAGTGGCTCATGTCTTTACAATAAGAATATTTGAGTTGTCGCTTTGCCCTAACTTTCCATGACTGCCACCTCCGACAACGAACCGACCCTTCGCGATCTGTCCGATAAACTAGATAAGCTTTCAGGCAATGTCGAGACCCTTTCCAGTGTTGTTGGCACCCTTTCCCATGACGTGGAAGCTCTTTCCCATGATGTGGAGACTCTTTCCCATGACGTGGAAGCTCTTTCCCATGACGTGGAAACCCTTTCCCATGATGTTAAAAAATTTGATGAACGCTTCGCAGATTATCGGCAAGCAACTCAGTGGGTTGTGCAGCTCGCATTCACCCTGATCGCCAGTGCCACTATCACGGTTATCATCACCTCTGTTTTGCGGAAGTAGCTGTTGTAGCTGTCCCGATCGCCCCATTTGCAGGCAAGATATCTGCCTCACAATAAAAAAACTGCCCACTTCAGCGTGGGCAATTAGAAAACCAAAATTCAATTTCAAGGGGTTTTACACGCCGATCTCAGCCAGAACATCACTGGCATGGGTGGCAGTGTTGATGGTAGTGTAAACTTTCGCAATTTTGCCTGCGCCATCAATCACGTAGGTCACGCGCTTAGAGTAGCCACCACCATCGACATCATACGTTTTGGTGAGGGTGCCGTCGGTGTCCGCCAACAGGGGAAAGTTAAGTCCATATTTATCAGTGAAAGCCTGATGGGAAGCTTCATCGTCCATGCTAACCCCAAATACCACAACATCTTTTCCCTGATAATCAGCGTAGCTATCCCGGAAACTGCAAGCCTCTTTGGTGCATCCAGGAGTGTCATCTTTAGGATAGAAGTACATCACAACGGTTTTTCCCGCATAGTCTGCTAAAGAGACGGTGTTGCCGTTGGTGTCTTTAACGGTGAAATTAGGAGCAGTATCGCCAACAGATAAAGGCATAGGTCTCACTTCCTTCCATTTTTTATGATCTTACCGTTCGGTTACAGATTCTAACGCGATCGACTGTCTCAGGAAATGCTTTGAATAAAAAGAGCTAAAGCTTGTGCTGCGATCGAACGGCTTCAGCGTATTGCTTCGGAACCAAATAAAGAAACAAAAACCACCAAATTAACACCAATAAACCGATCGGCAATACAACCCAAATTCGATAGCAAATGAACCAAGCAGCCGTAGGGATCATAACTCCAGTGAGTACAATCGACCAAGGCTGACACCACCAGGGTTTGAGCTGCCACAAGGAGGTTGGAAGTTGCTGTTCTGTCATGGGTCTAATTTTGCAGTGAATTGGAATGTTTGTTCATGACAATGCACCTAAAACGCTACGTCATTAGAACATGCCACAGGAGTTTTCTTTCATGCCACGCAGACCGAATTAACTCTTTCCTCACTCCGTTTGTGGTGTGGCTAAACAACCCAAGCATGGCTTGAAGCAGTTCCGGCATTGAGAGGGCATCCGCAAGAAAGCCTGACCACTGGGGGAGGGGCAAGCGGAAAAACGTTGCAAAAAACCGATGCAGATTCTCCTCTTCAAACTGCATGAGATTATCTAGCCCAAACAAGTACAGGCTGCGTTTGCGGATTCGTTCGGGTGTCCAGAGAGTGTGCCATGCGGATTGGGCGATATGAATGGGCGAAGCAGTTTCATGATCCAGCGCACGGGCGATCGATGCTGCCACAGCAGGAGCATGTCTGAGAAGAGAACCAACCAGATACCCAGAAGCGGGATGCACCATGCTAGCAGCCCCACCAAACCCAAACACCGGCTGATCTAAAAAGGGCAAGGGCAAATTCATTGGGAATAAGCATCGCTCAACGTGATGAACTTCCTTCACCTCAACGCCCATGAAGGAGAGCCGTCGATACAGCCGTTGTTCCAGCACTTCAAAGGAAACAGCAGGACGATTTGCCAGCGAGGTTTCTTCAACAAAGTAAACATCATTTCCCAAATCCATTGCATAAAGAAACGTGGCAGGTTCAGTGCGCTCTACCGCAGACAAGTGATCCGATCGATAGTCCATTAAGACAAACTGCTGCGGTCGGACAGGAGGCGATGAAAACCGTCCCACAATGCCATAGGCTGCTTGATAGGCGATCGGGGAAGAAGGTCTTTGAATAAAGGCTGGCTGGTGTCCACTGGCATCAATCACGACTCTGGCAGCTAGGTCTGCTCCTGCCTGGGTTGTCACCACTGAGCCGTGAGGGGTGTGCTTCAGGCTAGCTCCAATGCCCTGATGCCAGGAGACTTTCCCCTTTTCGCACTGCTCTAAAAAATAAGCCTGTAGTTTGTCTTTATCCAACAGACCATAACTTCGGTGCAGTGGGATTTCATCCTGATGGGCATAAACCACGCAGTCCGACCAATGATGACTGAGTAAACCCGTTAGCCCAAACGGTTCCAGTTCATCCCACCAAATTCCGTAAGTATTCATCCATTTTTCAGAGGGAGGGGTGGGCGATAAGCCCATCACATCCAATCCCTCACGGCACAGGGCAGCCGCGATCGATAGACCCGCCGGGCCCGAACCCATGACTAAAGCATCCACCATTTTCAACCGATCACCTCAATGCTGCCTCTAGGTCTTGCCGTGCCGTTTTCAGAGCCTCTGGTAATTTGCTAGCATCCCGTCCGCCCGCTTGGGCAAAGTTGGGTCGTCCACCGCCACCGCCACCGCAAAGTTTGGCGATCGCTCCAATAAACTTGCCTGCCTGCAAGCCTTTCTTGTTCACTCCCGGACTGAAAGCCGCCACCAAACTCACCTTATCGGGTTCCGGCGTGGAAGCCAAGACCACAGCCCCCTCGCCCAACTTCTGCAACAGACGTTCTGCCGCCGTTTTCAGAGAATCGGCATCCACCCCTTCCATTTGCGACACCAGGACTTTGAATTCACCGATCGCCTCTGCCTGATCAATTAACCGATCAGATTTTGCCAGAGCCAGTTCTGCCTTCATTGCATCAAGCTGTTTCTGGGTGTTCCGCAATTCCGTTTGCAGAGCAGAAATTCGATCGGGCAGTTCTTCGGGTTTTGCCTTAAACCGATCGCTCAGTTCGCGCACCACCTTATCCCGCAGGCTCAGGTATTCCAGAGCCGCCAAACCTGCCACCGCCTCAATCCGGCGAATCCCAGCCGCCACGCCAGATTCAGAAATGATCTTGAACAGCCCAATCTCCGCCGTATTGCTGACATGCGTCCCGCCGCATAGCTCCATCGATACGCCCGGAAAGTCGATCACCCGCACTTCATCGGCATACTTTTCACCAAACATGGCAGTTGCCCCTTTTGCCTTGGCTTCCGTCAGGGGCATGATGGCAACATCAGCTTTGTGTGCCTCTGCAATCCAGATGTTCACCTGTTCTTCAATCTGCTGGATCTCTTCCGGAGTCACCGGACGAGACAGGTTAAAGTCAAACCGGAGGCGATCGAACGCCACCAAAGAACCTGCCTGGGCAACATTTTCATCCACATATTTCTTGAGAGCCGCTTGCAGCAGGTGAGTCGCCGTATGGTTTGCCTGCGCCCGCCGCCGACACGCCAGATCAATCTGTGCCGTCACCCGATCGCCCACCTTCAGCGTTCCCCGCTCCACGCGCCCAAAGTGGACAAAGATGCTGCCTTCTTTTTTGACATCTTCTACCCGCACGACAACTTCATCGCCCGACAGGTAGCCCCGATCGCCAATTTGCCCTCCCGACTCGGCATAGAAAGGGGTTTGATCCAGCACCACCTGAACTTCATCCCCCGCCGCAACGGATTTCACGGTTTTACCCGCCACCAGCAGGGCAGCCACTTCTGCACTGCTCGACACATCGGTGTAGCCCAAAAACGCCGTTTCGTGCAGGTTCTCTGCCAGCTTGTCCAGGGTGCCCTGCACCGTCAGGTCGATCGTTTCGTGAGCCGCACGGGATCGATCGCGCTGTTTTTCCATCTCTGCCTCAAAGCCTGCTTCATCCACCGTCAAGCCCTGTTCGGCAGCAATTTCCTGGGTCAGTTCAAACGGGAAGCCGTAGGTGTCGTAAAGCTCGAAGGCATCCACTCCAGAAATCTTGCCCCCTTTCGGCAGCTTCGCCATCAGTTCGGCAAGCAAACTCTCACCCCGATCGAGGGTTTTCCGGAAGCGGTCTTCTTCGGCATGGAGTTCGGTCTTAATCACCTGTGCCCGCTTTCGCACATCCGGATAAGCCCCCTCCGAAAGGGCGATCGCCGTTTCTGCCACTTCGCTTGTAAATTCGCGATCGATGCCAATTAGCCGTCCGTGCCGCACCACCCGCCGAATCAGCCGCCGCAGCACATAGCCCCGCCCCAGGTTAGAAGCCGTAATGCCGTCTGTAATCATGTGAACCACTGCCCGGATGTGATCACCAATCACCTTTAGGGAAACTTTGGTCGATTCATCGGCTTTGGTGTAATTAATTCCGGCAATTTCGGCAGCCGTTTTAATGATGGGGAAAATTAGGTCGGTTTCGTAGTTGTTGGGCACTCCCTGGAGGATCTGCGCCATCCGTTCCAGCCCTAACCCGGTGTCAATGTTCTGCGCCTTCAAGGGGGTAAGATTGCCCTCTGCATCCCGGTTGTACTGCATGAAGACGAGGTTATAGAACTCAATGAAGCGCGTATCGTCTTCTAGATCGATCTTCTTGTCACCTCGTTCGGGATGGAAATCATAGTAAATCTCAGAGCAGGGTCCACAGGGTCCTGTGGGTCCCGATGCCCAGAAGTTGTCTGCCTCGTCCATGCGCTGAATCCGGTGTGCTGGAATGCCGACTTGATCGCGCCAAATGGCAAAGGCTTCGTCATCATCCCGAAACACGCTGACAATGAGGCGATCGGGCGGTAGCTTGAACACTTCTGTAGACAGTTCCCATGCCCAGGCGATCGCCTGCTCTTTGAAGTAATCCCCAAAGCTGAAGTTGCCCAGCATTTCAAAGAAAGTATGATGTCGTGCTGTGCGCCCCACATTCTCAATGTCGTTGGTGCGAATACATTTTTGGGAAGTGGTCGCCCGATCGAATTCTGCTTGACGCTGCCCCAGAAAAATGGGCTTAAACGGCAGCATTCCAGCGATCGTCAGCAAAACGGTAGGGTCTTCCGGCACTAGCGAGGCACTGGGTAAAATCTGATGCCCCCTGGCAGCATAAAACTCCAGAAACGTTTGACGAATTTGGGCACCGCTCAGAGGGGTAAGCATAGGAAACTCTACAGGGTTGAGATAAGGATGACCAAGGTTAAGAACTTTGTATAGCGCAATTGTAACAAGACATCGCCAACGCCCGTCTGCTGTTTGATTGAATCAGACAGGGTTTTGTCTTGATTTACGAAATTCACGCGATGGAAAATGTAGCTGATTGAAAGAGCAGCCCGGTTCATGGCGACGGAACTCGGTTAGCTGGGTTACAGTCCTGAGAAAAGCCCCGTGATCGATCGCTGACATTGCTATAATCATGCTCCTAGAAGCAATGCCAGAGCCGTCCTCACAACTCCTCACGACTCCCAACGATGCAGCGATCCCCCCTGTTTTATATTGACTCAAACTGATTAAGATTCCGTGAGTCACGATGATGGTTCACAGCCAAGTTTGCTGTAGACTAGTCTTTTCTTTTTCGCGAAAGATAACCTGTACGTTAAATTTTCAACAATTGGATGGATGCTTCAATTCTGCTGATTGGGAGCGATCGCTTCCGTAATTTCGTTTTCGATCTGATTCGAGATCTTGCAACTTTTACCGTCGAGGTTGCTGCCAATCCGTTTGAAGCCCTTCCCCTGATTCAAGCTCAACAGCCCGATCTTTTGCTGGTGCAAGCGAGCCAAGCAGACAGTGTAGAGCTTTGCCGCCAAACCAAGTCTCAAAATCGCCTTGCCTGGATCTACTGCATTGTCATTGATGAGCAAACCCAGGACTCACTCAAACAAATTGAGACGGAAACCCATGCTTTAACAATGGGGGCAGATGCCTATTTGTCTTTGCCGATCGATGCCCCAACTTTATCCCAACGGGTTTCGCAAAATCATTTGCTCCAGGCTTACGTTAAAGCTGGGTTACGACGGGTGCAAAACCATCGGGAACTGATGCGGGCCAATGATGTTTTATCGGCGATCGCCCTCTCTGACCCCCTCACTGAACTGAACAACCGTCGCGCCTTTGAGTGGGAACTACCCCGGCAAATTCAGAATGCCCGTAATCGCAAAGTGCCGATTAGCTTGCTGATGCTGGATGTGGATTTTTTCAAGCGCATCAATGATACCTACGGGCATTTGACCGGAGATGCAGTCCTTCGGCTCCTCTCTGCCAGACTGCGGCATAATCTTCGTTTTTACGATACACCTTTTCGCTACGGGGGCGAAGAATTTGTGATTGTTTTGAGTGATACTTGCTGTCAGGAAGCCGATCGCATTGCCAATCGAATTTGCCAGCTCATTAGCGAACAACCCTTTGCGATCGATGATGCCCTGGATCTGACGATTACCATTAGTGCCGGGGTCGCAACGCTGCAAGAAGATGATGATGCCAAGGGAACCAGTCTGCTACAACGGGCAGATCAGCGATTATTGCAAGCCAAGGCTTTAGGGCGAAATCGAGTCGTTGGCTCTTCCAATTCTGAAACAGATTCTCTGACAAACCACTGACTTAGGTAGGGCTTACGCAAAACCTTCATTTGTAGGGTGGGCAGTGCCCACCTTACGCTAAATCTGGAGGCATGAAACAGAGCTTGCGTAATGTCCTGTTAGGAATAGGGTATGCATCTGGTTTTGCACTTTTACTTTTCTTGCAGGCAAGATGCCTGCGCTACGGAGCAAGATGCCTGCGCTACAAAAATGAGATGTTCCCTGGAAAAAGAAATTAAATATTCAATCGCTGGTAAATCACATCCAGATTCTTGAGGTGATGCTGAGGATCAAAGCATTCCTGAATTTCTTCGTTGGATAGAGTGGCTTTGACCTTTGGATCTTGAACGATCGCCTCCTGAAAATTCCCGTTGGGCTGATTCCATGCCGTGTGGGCGCAAGATTGAACGATCGCATAAGCATCTTCGCGGCTCATGCCCTTTTCCACTAGCTTCAACAACACTCGCTGACTAAAGACCACGCCCCCGTAAACATTCATGTTGCGCTGCATGTTCTCTGGGTAAACCAGCAAGTTTTTAATTAAATCGGTGGTTTCAACCAGCATAAAGTGCATCAGGATGCAGCAGTCGGGAAACATTACCCGTTCAACCGAGCTATGGGAAATATCTCGCTCATGCCAGAGGGCAACATTTTCTAGGGCAGCCATCGCATGACCGCGAATGATCCGGGCTAACCCCGTGAGCCGTTCCGATCGAATTGGGTTGCGCTTGTGGGGCATCGCTGAGGAGCCTTTTTGCCCTTTGGAAAAGAACTCTTCCACCTCCAGGACATCGGTACGCTGAAGATTGCGAATTTCGACTGCAAACCGTTCGATCGTGGCTGCCAATAATGCTAGAGCTTGCACATATTCAGCATGACGATCGCGGGAAACCACCTGTGTAGAAGCGGTATCTGGCTCTAGTCCTAAATTTCGGCAGGCGATATCTTCAATGCGTGGATCAATATTGGCGTAAGTTCCCACTGCCCCAGAGATTTTACCCACCGCAATGCGTTTTTGCACTGCACACAGCCGATCGCGATGGCGTAATACCTCTGCTAACCAACCCGCCAGCTTAAAGCCAAAGGTAATTGGTTCAGCGTGAATTCCGTGCGATCGGCCAATCATTACCGTATAACGATGCTGCTGCGCCTGGTAGCGGATCGCCTGGATCAAATGCTCCACCTGGCTCAAAATCACATCCATGCTGGAAACAAGCTGCACTGCAAGAGCCGTATCTAACATATCGGAACTGGTCATGCCGAGGTGAATGTAGCGACCGGCATCCCCGACATATTCATTCACGTTGGTCAGAAAGGCAATGACATCATGTTTGACCTCCGCCTCAATTTCCAGAATCCGCTGTGGGTCAAACTGCGCCTTTTCCTTGATAGTTTCAACGGCTTCTGCGGGAATATAACCCAGTTCTGCCTGGGCCTCACAAACGGCAATTTCAACCTGTAGCCACGTTTGATATTTGTACTGTTCCGTCCACAGGTTGCCCATTTCAGGCAGCGTATATCGTTCTATCAAGGCTCGTTTCCCAGACTTACAACTGCAAGGTTAACGAGAGTATTCTACAACTTTGACTCCTCATTAAGAGCGATTAAGGGATTAACTCATCCAGTCGCAGTGGGTACAATGCTGCCGACTCCAGGGTTCAACCGGGGGCGCAAGGGAGTGGCTACAGTGGGGGCAAGCGAACAAGGGAGTGGGAAGGGTGGGAGGTTTGGAGG
>PVWD01000151.1 GCA_003003615.1 filamentous cyanobacterium CCP2
CGCAGATGCATTTTGGCACTGGTGCGGGATATTAGCGAACGCCGACGCGCTGAAGCTGCCCTCCGCCAAAGTGAAGCTCGGTTTCGGGCTTTGGTGGAAAATGCCGCAGATGTGTTTTTGGTGATTAATCCAGAGGGGCAAGTTGTGAATGCAAACCAGCGTGCCTGCGATGTGCTGGGCTATACCCGTGACGAATTACTGCAACTGACGATCGCCGATATTGATGCGAAGCACCTGCCCCACGAAATTGTCCAACTCCGCCAGCAGTTTACCGTTGGTGAAACTTACCGGGTAGAGAGTGTTCATCGTCGCAAAGATGGTACGACATTTCCCATTGAAGCCAGCATTTGCCTATTTGAAGCCGATGATAGCTGGCTAGAACTTGCCCTAGTACGAGACATTACCGAACGCAAAAAAGCTGAACAAGCCCAGGCTCGCCTCGCCGAAATTGGGGAACTGGCTGCCATGATTGTGCATGAAGTGCGAAACCCTTTAACCACCGTGTTAATGGGACTCAATGCCTTCCAAAGGCTAGAACTGCCAGACTCCGCCCAACAACGGCTTGAGCTTGCCCTGGAAGAAGCCGAACGCCTCAAACGATTGCTCAACGAAATCTTGCTGTATGCCCGGCCGCAGAGTTTGCAAACTACCCGCCTTGAACTTAATACTCTAATCAACGGCATGTTAGATGCGATACGGAATCTTCCTGCGGCCAAAGAACGCCAAATTCAGTTTTCTTCGATGTTTCCGTCGGTTTGGGTGTTGGGTGATGATGACAAACTCAAACAGGTTTTTATTAACCTAATTCGCAACGCCTGTGAAGCCATTAACGACGGAGACATTGTGACATGGCGAATTGAACCAGGTTCGATCGGCTGCCAGGTGAATATCAGCGTTCACAACAACGGTAAACCGATTCCCTCGGATATTTTAGAAAAGCTGGGTACGCCCTTCTTCACCACCAAACCTTCTGGCAACGGTTTAGGACTTGCCATCGTTAAGCAAATTGTTCAGGCGCACAGTGGAGAGATATCGATCGTTTCGAGTGCAGAAAATGGGACGATCGTCAGCATTCAGCTTCCAACCCTTGAAACTGTTTGTGTTCCTACTGCTTAACGAACCTGAGTTTTTCAGAGCCTTACCTTAACCAGATCCAGAGTTTTCCTGTAACGACAAACCCCCATCCCTCGCTCTACGCTATGGAGTAGGTTGAGGCAACTTACCATGCACCAAACGGCTAATATTTGTTGCGAACAAACGCAATGCAAATAACCTTAAGGAAGGATCATGAAACGCTTAACATTAGATTCAAAAATTCTCATCTTTGACACTACCATGCGGGATGGCGAACTGATGCCTGGAGTCAAGATGAATATTCAGCAAAAGATCAGCCTTGCCAAACTTTTGGAAGCAATGCGGATTGATGTCATTGAAGTTGGATATCCGGGTGCCTTTCGCAAAGATTTTGATGAACTCTTCATGGTATCTAAGCAAATCAAAGGTTCGATCGTTTGTGGCTTAGCTAGCTCCAAACCCGATGAAATTGCCAGCGTTGCCTTAGCAATTAAACCTGCGGCTCAGGGCAGAATTCATATTTATACGCCAGTTCACTTAAGCGATTATTCTCAAGTTCATCAAACCCAAACCCTAGAAGTGATTCAAGACAGCATCATCCTGGCTAGAGATTATTGCAGCGATATTGAATGGTCAGCCTTTGATGCCACGCGAACTGATCTTGATTTTTTATGTAAAGCGATCGAACGGGCGATCCAAAGTGGAGCCATGACCATCAGCATTCCTGACAGTTGTGGAATGGCAAATCCTGAGGATTTTGCTGAATTAATTCGCCAAATTATGAATCGCGTTCCAAATATTAATAACGCAGCTATTGCAGTACATTGCCATAATGATTTAGGAAATGCAGTGAAAAACTCGATCGCTGCAATTGGGAGTGGAGCCAGACAAATTGAATGCTCAATTAACGGATTAGGAGCCAGATGTGGTAATGCTAATTTAGCAGAAGTTGTGAATGCAATACACCACAAAAGTTTTACACAAAATGGCAAAACGCATTACTACCAAACTGATATTGAAACATCACTATTAGAAACCGCTTCTGCACTCGTCAAAGAAATTGTTGAAAGAGGAAGCCGATAATCTTTCCTGCAACTCACTCCTCTTCTATTGCACCTAATACCTTCAGCGAAAAGCGTTGGGATTCGGTTAATCCGGTGACACCTGTAATGTTCATTCGCTCATAGGGTCGATCGGCCCTCAGCGTTTTGAGACAGTCTCCTGTTTTCAGATCCCAAAGTTTCATCGTTTCGTCCTGGCTGCCACTGACGATCGTTTTTCCATCTGGGCTGAAGGAGACTGACCATACCAGGTTCATATGCCCTTGAAAGGTTTGCAGACACTTCCCGGTGGCTACATCCCAAACCTTGACGGTGTGGTCACTGCTGCCGCTGGCCAATTGCGTTCCATCTGGGCTAAATGCCACCGACCAAACGCGACTGGTGTGTCCTTCTAGGGTTTTTAAATGTTCTCCCGTTGCGGTATCCCAGAGCCGCAGGGTGTGGTCTCCACTGCCACTGGCCAGCAGCTTGCCATCTGGACTCAATGCCACTGACCAAACCCAGTTTGCATGACCCTCCAGCGAATTGAGACAGTCTCCCGTTTCCGCATCCCAAAGCCGAATCGTTTGATCGTAGCTGCCGCTTGCCACGATTTGCTTTGTCCGTCCTGCATCATCAGCCAACCCTTTGGAACTAAACGCCACTGAACAAACCCAGTTCGTATGGCCGGTTAAGGTTTTGCGGCATCGTCCCGTCCGAATATCCCAAATTTTTACGGTTTGGTCATCACTGCCGCTCACCAGTAAATGCCCATCTCCACTAAACGCGATCGACCATACACGGCTCGCATGCCCTTGCAGAATTCGTATGCACTGACCTGTTTCCAAATTCCACAGGCGAATGGTTTGGTCACTGCTACTGCTGGCCAACATTGAGCCATCTGGGCTGATAGCCACCGCACAGACTGCATTTGTATGTCCGCGTAACGATCGCCGACAGGTAAAGGTTGAACCATCCCACACTTGCACCGTATGGTCATCATGCCCACTCACGATCGTTCCTCCATCTGGGCTGAATGTCACCGACCACACCCGATTGGTATAGCCCTGCAACGTTTTACGACACTGCCCCGATGGAATATCCCAAATCTTCACGGTATGGTCTCCACTGCCACTGGCCAGCAGCTTGCCATCTGGACTAAAGGAAATCGATCGCACCCAGTTGGTATGTCCTCGTAGCGTTTGCCGACACTGCCCAGAGTAGGCATCCCACAATTTAATCGTCTGGTCTTCACTGCCGCTGGCTACAATTTTCCCATCTGAGCTAAACGCCACCGCCCGCACCCAGTTGGTATGTCCCCGCAGCACATTGATGCACTCTCCCGTATTCAGATTCCACACCCGAATCGTCTGATCACTGCTGCTACTCACCAATCGTTGCCCATCGGGGCTAAAGGCGATCGACCATACCCGCTTTTCATGCCCTTCAAAGGTATGGCAACATTTCCCCGTTTTCACATCCCACAGCTTCACCATCTGGTCATCACTGCTGCTGGCGACCCACTGCCCATCGGGGCTAAAGGCGACCGATCGCACCCAGTTTTCATGCCCTTCAAAGGTCAACAAACACTCACCCGTACTAACATCCCACAATTTCACCGTTTGATCTTCACTGCCGCTGGCCAGCAAATTTCCATCCGGGCTAAACGCCACCGACCAAATTTGGCTGGCATGGCCTTGAAGCATTTGCCAACACTGCCCCGTTTTCACATCCCATAGCCGAATCGTCTTATCGTCACTGCCGCTGGCCAGCACTTGTCCATCGGGGCTAAACGCCACCGACCACACCCAACTGGTATGCCCTCTACAAGATAAAAGGTTGCGCCCATCTGCTACCTGCCACAGCCGAATTTCACTATCCACGTCGGTTGTTGCCAGCAGTTGACCATCGGGGCTAAACATCACTGCCAGAGGAATTGCTAGCGTTTCGGTAAAGACAGACTTGGCTAAATCAGAATGGGCAAAATTCACCCCATGCAAATTTACATTCCGCAAATCTGCCTGCCAAATGGTTAAGTTTGAGAAGTCGCAGTTTGTAAAATTTGCCTTGAGTTGGTACAGCAAATTGAGAATGTTTCCGCCTGTGTAGCCGGGTTCCAGGGGAGCCTCTTTTTGCAATTGGCGGAGCACCTGCATGAGTTGGCTTTCTACATTTTTAGGATTTCCCAATGCCGTGAGCAGGCTATCTAAAACGGGCTGAAGAATTTGGCTGCTCTGAGTTTCTTTAATATAATCTTTGCCTTGAGCTTTCAGTAGGGCATGATTTTGAAGAACAGAAATTGAATCAACCGCGTATGGTACAGGCAACTCAATCTGAAAAGGATTGAAACCGTGTAAAATCTCCTCGCGGACATACTCAATCAAACGTCCTGTGATATATTCCATGACCACAGGCTGTTGGGTATAACGCCCGCCTTGCTTCTCAATCAACGATCGCCAACTCAGCGATTCTAATGCTTCTAATAAATCCGATCGCGACACCGCAGGTACAATATCTGCTGCAAGTTCTGAGATAGAAGTCCACTCCCGATTGATCGCCAGCCAGCGCATCATTGTTCGTTCCAAAGGAGAACACCGACTATACTGCTGATCTAACAGTCGATGAATTCCACTGAACACGGTTGCTTCTTGATCTAGGAAGGCTTCTATCTGCCCATCAAACAAATCCTGAATGGTTGTTGCGACAATTTTTAGAGCCAGGGGATTACAACCATACATCTGGCAAAGCGTACGTTTTTGGACATCAGATCCGAGCAATCCTTTTGCACTAATCAATGCCTGAGCCGCTTCCAATGACCCACTCAGCCGCAAGCAGCGTACTGATAGTTCTAACCCTTCTAGGGCCGCCACTTCAGCAGGTTTTTCTCGACTGGTCAGAATCAGGCAACTTTGGTGTCCTGTTTCGCCGATCGCCCGAAATAAATCTCCATAGTTTTCGTACCCCGGTCGATAATGACCGGCACTGTCTCCCGGTTGCAAAATCGTTTCCACATTATCCAAAATCAGCAAACAGCGAGACGTTCGCAGCCAATACATTAACCGTTCCAGTTCATCGGACGTATCTTCCTGCACTGAAATGAAGGAAACTAAATCACCCAGCAATGTATTTAAGGGCGGTGCATTGCGTAACGATCGCCAGATAACAAACTGAAACGATCCTTGAATTTCCTGCGCCAACTTAACGGATAACGACGTTTTGCCAATGCCCCCCATTCCCAGCAAAATCGCCAAACGGCAGCACTGATATTGTTCCTCTAGAGAAGGCACAATCCACTGTTGTAACGTATTCAGTTCCTCTGTCCGTCCATAAAACAAGCTGACATCCGTTGCTTCTCCCCAATCGCACCGAGCCTGAGAAGAAACGGGCTGTGGTACTGGACGCAGCAATAAAGCATCTGGGGAAACGGGAAGCGGCGGTTGTGTTTGGAGAGAACGCTGCTTGAGGCTGACTCCGCGATCGTTCTGCACCGCTTCAACCACGCGAGTAGCGGCAATTGTAGGCACAGGTTGCTCATGGGAAAGTTTCCCTTGGCTTGCTGCCTGCTGCCAATATCGCTCAAAGGAAGCCTGAAAATTTGTTTTACTAACCGTTTCCCCTAATGCCTGACCCAGCAACTTCCAAAACTTCGGCCCCACATCGCGCGTTAAATAGCTAATGGAATAGCCAGACTGTTCTGCAATTTGTTCATAGGTTTGATGCTGCCAAGCCCCTGCCAAAATAGCCGTTTCCACATCGCTTAAGTGCCTACCAAACTTGGCAGACACCAACTCATTGGCTGCCGCAAGAATCCATTCAAAGTCCATTATTAGGAAGTAGCAAGTGGGGGATCATGGCAACGGATGGTTCGCTTGGGATGGTGAAGGCAGCCGAGTCCAATGAACGGATAGGGCTGGGGGCAGAAAATGTCCAAACTATCCTGTTTGTAGCCATACCAAATTCTACACGGGGTTTTAATCTTCGGAAGGAGAAAGCAAATTTTTTTAAAGTTTTTCGGATAGTTGGAATGCTTCTTAATAGGTTGTTTCATTCATTTGTTCAACGGCTCCCAGAGCTTTTAAGCTCATTTTTTGTGCTTCTGTTAACCCCATAACCCCAGTAATAATCATTTCTTCATAGGGACGATCGGGCCTCAAGGTTTGGAGACAGTCCCCCGTTGTCGTGTCCCAGAGTTTGATGGTTTCATCGGTGCTGCCACTTGCCAGAAGTGTACCGGATGGATGAAATGCGACCGATCGCACCCAGTCTGCATGCCCCTGTAGAATGTGCTGTACTGCCTTGCGCTGGAGATCCCAAATTCGCACGGTTTGATCCAGGCTGCCGCTAGCCAGAAATTGACCATCCGGGCTAAATGCCACCGACCAGACCCAGTAGTTGTGTTCTTCCAGCGTATCCAATAAGGCTCCAGTTTGTACATCCCATAGCTTTATCGTATTGTCAGCACTGCCGCTGGCCACAATGCTTCCATCGGGGCTAAATGCCACTGACCAGACCTCTTTACCGTGACCGTCCAGCACCCACAGAGATTCTCCCGTTTGCACATCCCACAGCCGCACTGTTCCGTCAGAACTACAGCTTGCCAGCAGCTTGTCATCTGGACTAAACGCCACGCCGCGTAGCCAATGAGTATGTCCCTTTAGGGTATGGATGACCTGATACGATCGCATATCCCACAGCTTCACGGTTTGGTCATAGCTGCCACTTGCCAAAACCTGACCATCTGCACTCCATGCCACCGACCAAACCCAGCTTGTATGTTCCTGCAAAGTCTTGAGCAACTGCCCCGTTTGTACATTCCAGACTTTTATCGTATTGTCTCCGCTACCACTGACCAATTGTTTACCATCTGGGCTAAAAGCCGTTGTGACTGCCCAACTTGTATGCCCCTTCAGCATTTTCCACAACTGCCCTAATTCAGCCGATCGTTTATTTTGCTCCGTTTCCTGCAAGCTGAGTTGGCTGCTTTGTGGATCAGGCGGAGTCACTCGCCACAGACGCACCGTACTGTCAGAACTGCAACTGGCCAATAGCGTTCCTGCCTGGTTCCAAACGGTTGACCAAATCCAGCTTGTATAGCCCTGCAAGGTTCTAAGGACTTGTGCAGTTTGCACATCCCAGAGCTTAATGGTGCAGTCTCCACTGCCGCTGGCAAGCACCGTTCCATCCGAATTGAAGCGTACCGATCGCACCCAGTCTGTATGTCCCTGTAAGGTTCGCAGCAATTTTCCGGTTGAGACATCCCAGAGTTTGATCGTACAGTCTCCGCTACTGCTGGCAAGGATTGAGTCCGTTGGGCTAAATGCCACCGACCAAACTTCTTTTGTATGCCCTGTTAAATGATGCAATTGAAGCGGTGTCTGATCCAAATTGTTAACCTGCCAAACGCGCACTTGATGATCAACGCTGCCACTTGCCAGGTATTGTCCATCCAGGCTCCAGGAGAGCGATCGAACGGGGCTGCCCTGCTCCAAGGTATTCACCAGCCGTCCAGATTCCACCTCCCAAATTCGCACCGTTCCATCCGCACTGCCGCTTGCCAAAAAGCGAGCATCCGGACTCCAAACCACCGTCCAGATAGGACTGGTGTGGCCCCTAAAAACCTGCATGGACTGGTTAGAGTCGGGATACAAACGATCGACAGACCAAACCCGCAGCAGTGCATCATCCCCCACGGCTGCCAGCATTGAACCATCGGGACTCCAAGCGACCGTGCGAAACTGCCCTTCTCCTGACAGCGTGTATAATAGCTCACCGTTTTGGGCATCCCATACATTCACCACACTATCCCCCCCGCCACTCGCCAGCAGTGACCCATCGGGGCTAAATGCAACCGACCAAATCCAATTCGTATGCCCCTTGCAGACGACCGTTAGTTGGCTGTCTGAAACCCGCCATAGATGAATTTCGCTGCTGCTGATGGCCCCTGTCACCGCTAGAAGCTGATCATCTGGGCTGAATGCCACTGAAAAAATGGATTCAAACGTTTTGGTAAAGATAGCATTTGAAAAGGTGGCATGGGTAAAATTTGTGCGTGCTAAGGTCGTTTCTTGTAGGTAAGCATGATGCACTGTTAAGTGTGAAAAGTCATATCCTGTGGCGTTGAGCTTTAGGTGACAACAGAGATTCAGTAGATTTCCGGCTCCATAGCTCGTTGATAAAGTAGATTCGCTGCGAAGCCAATTGAGTAAATGTTGAATGTGCTGGTGCAGAGCAGCTTCATACTTAAACCGAGATCGAAATGATTCTGCGATCGGTTGTAAAATTAAGCGAAGTTGGCTTTCACGGGTATAGTCGTGAACTGTTGTTTTTAACAGTAAATGTTGGCAAAACAGAGGTAGGTTAGTTGAGTTGATCTGCGGTTCTAATATCTCTTCGTAAGTTTTAGATAATTCATGACTTACTCGTTCTACAAGTAAATCTGTGACATATTCCATTACAACGGGTTGCTGCGTGTAACTTCCCGATCGCTTTTCGATTAAATTTCGCCAAGTGAGCGACTCCAACGCTTCCAGCAAGCTAGCCCGTGACACCGAAGACAGAACTTCTTCCGCCAGCACGCTGATGGGTGTCCATTCTCGGTTAATGGCTAACCAATACATGATGCTTTGTTCCAAATCCGACAGCCGTTCAAACTGCTGATCGAGCAATCGCCGAATGCTGTTAAAAATAATGGTGTCTTGCTCTAAAAACTGGTCGATCGCCCCGTCAAATAAGTCTTGAATCGTCGTTGTCACAATCTTAATGGCCAGGGGGTTGCCGCTATACCGATCGCACAATTGCTGCTGCTGTACCGTTGAACCAGCCAGCCCTTTGGCTTGTAGCAACGCTTGCCCCACTTCAAACGAGCCATGCAGTTGTAGCGATCGAACGGGCAAATCACTTCCTTCCATTGCTGCAATTTCAGCCGGTTTCTCGCGACTCGTCAAAATCAAACCGCTTTCATGGGCCGTTTCACCCACCACCCGCAACAAATCCCCATAATCTTCGTAACCCAAACGATACTGCCCCGCCCGATCGCCCGACTGCATCAAGGTTTCGCCATTATCTAAAATGACCAAGCACCGATGTACCCGCATCCAATGAACGAATCGCCCAATCGAAGGTTCTGTATCCGTCTGTTGAGAAAGAAATGCCACCAGATCAGCCAACAATGTCTCTAGAGGAGGCGCGTTCCGCAGCGATCGCCAAATCACAAATTCAAATGGTTTTTGTCTTTCTGTTTCAATCAACTGTTGCGCCAACTTAATCGCCAGCGTTGTTTTGCCAATGCCACCCATTCCCAGTAAGGCAACCAAACGGCAGCGTGTAGTTTGTGGTGTTCCGGAAGAGCTTTGTTTGGCTGTAGGTTCTGCGGTGAGCCATTCAGAGAGCAAGTTGAGTTCTTGTGTCCGCCCACAGAATAAGCTGACATCTGCCGCACCGCCCCAATCGGTGTAAACGGAAGGCTGAGTGGATGGAGATAAATCGTTAGAATCGATGGCGACAACGCTGTGAAGGGTTATCTCTGTTTCACGGAGTGCTTCTTGCTGACCGCTTCGCCACTGACGTTCCAACGCCGAGCGAAAATTTGTCTTACTAATCGGTTCACCGATCGCCTGACTTAGCAATCTCCACAGTTTTGGGCCAACATCCCGCGTGATGTAGCTAATCGAATAGCCCGAAACATCAGCGATTTGTTCGTAGGTTTTGCCATCCCATGCTCCCTTTAAGATGGCTGTTTCCACATCATTTAAGGAGCGTTCAAATCGCTCGACAACCTTTTTATTGGCAACTTCCAATGCCTGTTCAAACTTCATCGTGACCTGGACGAAAATATCTGATCAAATTCTATCGAGCTGAACGGGGAAATTTAGGGTGGAAAATGGCAGGCTTGAAACTCTTAAGACTGCGATCGTTGCAGCATCAATCATAGAGCAAATGAGTCATTTTCCAATTTCTGACTTTTTCTGACTTTCTCTCACCACTTCATAAATTTCGCGATTCAGGTCATGACCTTTTCCGACCGACAAACCCAGAAACCTATCCTAGGCTTGAACTATCGAAACAAAGCACACAATTTCCAAGATGGTTGAACGAAGGCGATGGCAGGTAAAGAGAAGCAAGGTTGAGGTTTCAGTTTAAGATTCTTCATCTAGCCAGCCTTTTATTTCGCCCAAAAAATTCACACAAGGAGAAACTATAATGTCTCGTCAAAATAAGAGAAATAAGCGAATCATTCGTGGTGATAATGAGAACAATCTTTTAACAGGAACAGAGGAAAAAGAAAAGATTTTTGGTTTAGGGGGTGATGACACCATCATTGGCGGACGAGGAGATGATTATAAGTTTGGTGGACGAGGAAACGATCGCTTCATTTGGAACAACGGAGATGGAAGCGATGTTGTAAACGGGGGAGTCGGAAATGATGTTGTGGAAGTGAACGGTTCTAACCGGGATGATCAATTTGTTCTTAAACAAAAGAAAAGACAGGCAATTTTTGAACGAACGAATTTTGGCAAGTTCACCATTAAAGCCAAAAACGTTGGAGAATTTGAAATTAACGGTGGCGAAGGCAACGATAGTTTAGAAATTGGCAATCTATCTAGAACGAAGATTAACCAGGTTACATTTAATGGGGGAGAAGGAAACGACATCCTGAATGCTCAGAAAACATCGGTTAATATTCTTGCATTGGGCGAAAACGGGGATGATACCTTAGCTGGCGGTGCAGGTGATGATACAATCATCGGCGGTCGAGGTAGCGATGTCATGATTGGTAATGATGGCAACGATCGCCTGATTTGGAATAATGGAGATGGCAGCGATCAGATTGATGGGGGGAATGGGTTTGATACCGTTGAAGTGAACGATGCAGCGACCGCTGGAGATCAGTTTGCTCTAAATCAAAACGGGAACCGCGCTATTTTCGATCGCCTTAACCTGGTTCCCTTTACTTTAGATACCCAAAACGCCGAAGTTTTTGAAATTAATGCAACCGGCGGTGATGATAGCCTAGTAATCAACGATCTATCCAGCACTCCCGTTCAACTGATTCAGTTCTCTGGTGGTGAAGGCAACGATACTGTAGATGGCAGCAACACTGCTGTGAACATTTTTGCGGATGGTGGCGCAGGCGATGATCTCCTGACCGGCAGTTCAGGCAACGATACGCTTGTCGGTGGTGCAGGTGTCAACACGCTCAGGGGCGGGCTGGGTAACGATCGCTTTGTCTATGGTGGAAGTGCGATCAACAATCCTCCTGATGAACTGCTGGATTATGAAATTGGAATTGATCAGTTTGGGTTAGTGGGTAGCGAACTGGGGATTAGCGACATCCGGCTTCAGAACGGTATATCGTCTGAAATTGCTGCGGATGGTAATGTGATTGTTTTACAAAATCCATTCGCCAATGCGGGTGCTGCTGCGGATGCGATCGCTGCCAACGATGCGATTACTAGCAATGCAGGTGCTTTCATTTACCATAACTTTAACCTGGGCATTAGTCGTCTTGTTCGCTCTGAGGATTTGGCAAACCGGGGTGCAATTACAGTTCTCGCAAATATCCGCAACCAGGCTGGCGATGAAGGAATTGCAAATCTGCCGACCTTCTCTGCCAACGATTTTGTAGTTGTCTAAGTAAAGTCCAAACGACGAATTCATAGAGTCTAAATAACGGACTCTAAGCATGGGCACAAGCAGGTTGAACACGGTCTAAACTCAAGTTTGTTCTAGGTAACAGCCTCATACGGGGCAATCTCTCTGGATTGTCCCGTTTTCTTCTTTCAGGAGGATTCACCATGATGTTGTATCCATTCCCAACCTTTTGTCTCCGTCTCACAACGCAGGTTATCGAGCCTTCCCATAACGGACGTGCCCCTCCGCTCTAAACACAATAAACTGGGGCGATCGACCTACACTAATCCAGAAGCATAAATAAAGTAACGCATACGATACGTTAAAAAATTAGCTGCCATAGATAGATACTCATCATAGATAATGAACCATCGATACCCCACTATAACTTCTTATTTGAATATATTGGGAACAAGTCTAGGATAAATCAAAGATAAAATAGTCCGATTAAATCCAGATAATAACTATCTAACCTCGATCGGTTGAGCGACAGCAACAGGATCGATTGGAGAGAGCGAATGGGTTTCTAATACTGAACGCGATCGTTGAGTTTGAATGAGTGACACATTTGTTGTTAATAGAAAGCTGCTAAAGCAAGCAATGACAATAACAGGAACCATTGTCGTATCAGATAAAACACTCAAAATGACAGTTGTGCTGATAGGAGTTCGGGTAATTGCTACATTCACTGCCGCCATTAGGCAAACCATTGCGATCGTCGGATGAAACTGAGGCACCGTCAGTGACAGTGCATAACCCATCGCTCCACCAATGTAGAATAACGGGAAAATAAATCCACCCCGAAACCCGGAATGCAATGTGCAGCAAACCGCCAGCATTTTGGCGCAGGCAATCCATAACAGCATGACTGCCCCTAATGACTCACCCGTTTCAATAATCGTATGAATTTCTTGCTCACCAAAAAACAGCGTTTGGGGAAATGCCAGGGCAATCAAACCGATCGACAATCCGCCCAGTGTGGCGAGCAAGATCGTTTGATGTTCTAGCACCTGCGTGAGCTTACCAACGGCGCGAAACAGGAAAATAAACAGAACAGCAATTCCTGCCCCTAGCGTACCCAAAATTGCTCCTTCCATCAGGTTCATTAGGGTTAAGGGGGGAATCGAAGGAAAGTGATACATTCCCCCGATCGTCAGCCCTGTATTCAGCCGAAATACCGTAAAGCTGAGAATTGCCGAAAGCACTGCCGGAACGATCGCCTCATAATATTCCAACCCGCGTCGATGGGGAATTTCCAGCGCAAATAACGCCCCACCCAAAGGTGCCCCAAAAAACGCTCCCAGCGCGGCACTCATTCCACAAAAGGTTAAAACCCGACCCGCCGAAGCAATGACGTTAAATTTTTGCCCTATCCATCCTCCAAAGCTACCAATGATTTGCACCAAAGGAGCTTCGGGCCCAGCACTTCCCCCCGCCGTAATGGAAAATAGCGATGCCACAATCATGGCTGGCGTTTGCCGAATTTCAATTCGCCCCGGATCATGCACCTTATCCACCACCATTGCTACTTCTCCCGGCAATCCCATCAGGCGCAGCGTTGTTCCAACACACAGTCCGCCGATCGTCGTAGCAGCCAAAACATAACCCCAGCGTGGAAAATTTGGCATGTAAGAAGTCAACGCATTCGGCAAGGTGTGCCATACCAAATGTAAAAATCCTTCCAAAACATAGTAATAAGCCGTGGCCACAAAACCGCCCATAATGCCAATTAAGGCTGCACATAGAATGGTTTGGGCATAGGTCAACTCACGGGTTACAGGAACAGAATTGTCAGTAGGAGAAAAGACTTGAGATGAAGAGGACATTTAGGAATTTTGGCTCAGTGATGGGTGATGGGGAATGGGTGATGGGGAATGGGTGATGGGTAAGGGATGGACAGGTGGGTAAGAATGACGGGTGATAGACAAAAATGTTGAGCAGTAATGTTGAGCGGTGATGTTGATCGATTACCGATACGAATGAACAATTGCCGATCGCCAATCACCAAGAACCCATCCCAAAAATATGATTAACAGAAAACCCCAATGCAAACCGTAACAACTGCTTCAACTCCTTCATTGCTGTTTAAACTGGAAAGAAACTAACTTAATGTATTCACTGTACGGTTTAGAGCCTTAGCACCTGTGAATTTACCCACCAATGCCCCCAATTCCACTGGGCTGCCCACCGGAGCAAAGCCCCCTGTAGGTGAAACATCTCTGCTGGAGAATCATCTTTCACCAGAGCAGTCTGAAATCACTCAGACTCGCAAGGCTGATCATTTGCGTGTGTGTTTAGAAGAAGATGTCCAGTGCCATCAGATTACAAATGGTTTGGAGAACTATCGCTTTACCCACTGCTGCCTGCCAGAACTCGATCGCAGTGCAATTTCCCTCACAACCGCTTTTCTCGGAAAAACCTTGAATGCTCCCCTGCTGATTTCCTCCATGACCGGGGGAACTGCATTTGCTCAAACCATTAACTACCGTCTGGCAGAAGCCGCACAGCATCACAAAATTGCGATGGGAGTAGGGTCGCAGCGCGTGGCGATCGAAAATCCAGAGGTGATTCCGACCTTTGCCGTGCGGTCGGTGGCTCCAGACATTTTGCTGTTTGCTAACCTGGGAGCCGTCCAACTGAATTATGAATACGGGCTAGACGAATGCCTAAGAGTGGTGGAAAGCCTGGAAGCCGATGCCCTAATTTTGCACCTTAATCCCCTGCAAGAAAGCGTCCAAACGGCAGGTGATACCAATTTTTGTGGGCTGCTGTCCAAAATTGAGCGGCTTTGTGACCGCTTACCCGTTCCCGTTATTGCTAAAGAGGTGGGCAATGGCATTTCTGCTCCAATGGCTCAGAAGTTAATTGCGGCTGGGGTGGGGGCGATCGATGTGGCAGGGGCAGGG
>PVWD01000152.1 GCA_003003615.1 filamentous cyanobacterium CCP2
AAACCTTACGCACCAAAGCCTTCATTCCAGAATCCACTTCTTCCATTTCCTTTTGGGCTTCCGCAATTGCCATTTCCCAGGCAGGGGCAAAAATAGGAGATTTTAAGGACATGCTGCGAATCGCCTTGTCCCAGGTATATAGGGTTCTTAGTTCTGCCCGACCTGGCTTGTTGGATAAATTTCCCACAGTGATCCGCAGGTTCTCATTTTCCTTTTTCACCCGATCGAGTTCCTGTTTTAGTTCTTCATATCCCTTAGAGTTGATGTTCATCTGAAGGTGCAGATGCTTCTTCAAATCATCAATTTCTTGCCGTAGGGCGGCTCGTGTTCCTCGCTGGCTGACCCAGTTATACAAGGCAATGAGTAACCCAATGCCAATGCCCGCCCCAAAAACGCTGGCTTCTAATCCCAATGACTCCATGACAAACCTTCCTAGAATGAGTGGCTGATTGATGCGATCGAACTTAGCTCGAACTAACCGACTTGTACTATTATTCTGGCAATGTCGCGTTTATTCTGGCAATCCGTTATTTTTATCTAAAGCGATCGCCATTAGAAGTTTAGGATAGATAACAGTAATCACCGAGCGAGATGTGCAGCATGAGCCTTGAGAATTTTGGATTTGAGGTGCCAGAAGAAGCTAAAGAACTGCTCCCTCCTCAAAAACTGGAGGAAATCAAGCAAGCCTTTGCTCAAATCGATCGCAATCATGATGGCAAAATTGAGCTACAAGAATACATGGACTATTTGCTCAATCGCGAAAAGGAAATTTTCCTAAAAAAGTTTAGATACCTAGACAGGGATCAGGATGGGGTGATTGAGTTTGAAGAGTTTTTGATTGCCGCAGAACCCCATTATCAACTCTTGAAAAAGTTTAAGGAATTTGACTCCGATGGGAATGGATTGCTCTCCTTTGAAGAAGCCATGCAAATTGCAGAAAGGCTCGCCTTTCCCATTGACAAAGACCAATTGCAAAAGTTGATCAAGTTAATCGATCGAGATAATGACGGGCAAGTCACCTTCAATGAATACCTGGGAGCAATTATCCGCTTTGGGTTTCAATAGGGCTTTTACTGGACTCAGCAATTGGCAATGCCAAGGAAAGGGCTGCTTCTAAACATCATTCATTCGGTGTTCTTGTTCAAGCTGGCTAATCTCCTCTAGCAGCCCTTTCATTACTAAATTCATGTTGCCATCGGGCATTTGTACCCTGTCCCAAGTTTTGATTTGCGCTTTCAACTCATTACTTGTAAAGGCTTTCCGCAACAGCATTTCGCTTTTCTCATCCTGAAGATATTCTCCTAGCGTTGGCCCCATCACATCCTGCCACATTAAGTTAATTAAAGTGGTTGGCGTTCCATCGTCCACACAAGCAAAAAACCACTGCACAATGTCCAATAAGCGGATTGATTTCTGAACCGCAACAGGAAAAAGATAATCAATTCCTTCTTGACACTGGCAGTAAAAATCGATGAATACAGTAGAAACTAAGTCAGGATACTTGGCTTTAAGCATCTGGACATGGCGATTGAGGAGCTTGGTAGATTCTGTAATATTCATGCGCTAACGGTTTTGGGTTCTGGAGTTTGGCTAGCAGAATGAGAACATCATCTCATCGGTGAAAGCAGCAGGTTGTCATCCAGATTGCTTTGTGGCTGTTAAAAAAAGGGTACTGGTGCGTACCCTTCTTTGCAATAACGTTGTTCAATCTAACCCTTTTGACTAAACGCTGCTGGGGCTGAGAAACCGATTGGCAAACCGGAAAACATCACCCAGATCAACATCGCCATCGCGCTGGCTGTTCAAAAACGTATCAAGAACAGAATTGGAAGCCTGTGTTCCTGGCTTGGGCGATCCCATATTCAGCAGACCCATAACCGCTGGAATCAGCGTGGGCAATGCCATTTGAACCAGGTTAGGGCTGATCCCAGTTTTTTGGGCAACGAGTTGGGTGAGTTGTTGCTGTAGCTGTGGCGTAAACAAAGACTGCATCAGAGACGAATTGCCTCCTGCACTGCCACCTGCCAATTGGCCAATTAACCCACCGAGCTGATTTGTTCCCATTGTTGTCTGCTGTTTTTGTAACATGGGACGCAGGGCACCTCCCAGCACAGACATCATACTTTGCATTTGAGTGGGCTGGATACCACGACTAGAAGATAACTGTTGAAGCGAACTCGTAATGGAATCAAGTTGAGAAACGCTTGCTTGCTGGTTAGGATTATTGATCGCACTTAAAACATCAAAAAACAAACCCATGAACAAATAACCTCACTTTAATAGGAACAGAATAACAAATGAAACAGAGATAAAGTGACGCAGCATCAAGGGGGTGATAGGAAAATAAATCTCTCATCTACAAGGATGAGAAATCAGATGGAACATGAACATGAAAGGAGCGAATGATTCTTCGCCAACGATCGTCATCTGTGTAGCACCCAAGCTCTGCAATGTAATCTCGATCGCTGGCAGGAATAGCAACATGCTTGTCTTGTGCATCTTTAGCACAAACATATTCTTGGGTGCTGTGGGGCGGCTGATAATCAACATCAATATCAGTTACATCATGAATCTGCAATGTGAAATGTTTTGCCCCCTGCTGCTTTGCCTCTTCCTTGAAGTGATCCGAAACCTCCCAATAGGCGTAGGCTTGTTCAGGGGAACGGGGAACCAGGATAATGCGACAGGATGGCTCTGAGGCAGGGGGGCTGGCAGTAGAACCTTCCGCTGTCGCTGGACGGTTTCGGTCTGGAACCTGACGAGCAGGTGCATTCGTCCCGATCGCTTGACCCGCCACGCCGCCTGCAATGGCAGCCCCGATCGCCTGAGCAGCACCTACCGTTCCCGTTTTTTTCGTTTCTACCGCAGGAGCAGGCTTTGTTTGAGGAGGAGGGCTAGCGGCAGGCGTAGATGGTACACGAACTGCTTCAGAACGGGCGATTTTCCGCCAGTTGCCATCGTCTGTCACATACCCCAATTCTGCAATGTAATCGCGATCGGTTTCATCAATGGGAACGTGCAAATCAAACGCCTGCTCATCACAGTCATATTGCCGAACACTGTGAACAGGTTGGGTGTTGCTGTCAATGTCAGTGACATCGTAAACCCGCAGAGCCAGCTTCCGTCCTCCCAGCTTTTGTAGAGCGGCTTTGCGATCGGTGGACAGTTCCCAGTAGGCATAAGCATGATTTGCATCTCGCGGCACCAGGATGATGCGGCTACCGTCTGACGGTGAAACGGGTGCCGGAGCGGGTGGACGAGTTTTGGCACGGGCGGCCCCAGCCATTGCCCCAGCAGCAACAGTTCCTGAAATTGCCCCACTAGGACGACCCATTGAACCAGAATCCGACAAGGCTGCCTGTGTAGAGGAAACATTCTTTGGTGTTAGGTCGGCATCAGGTTGGCAAGCTGGAACCCGGACAGGAGCAGAACGTGCAATGCTCAGCCAATCCCCATCGGTGGTGATGTAGCCTAACTCTGCCGCATAGTCTCGGTTGTCAACGGCGATCGGCAAATGCAGATCAGGCATGGTGGCATCGCAGGAAAACTCTTGAGTGTTGTGGGGTGGTTGTCCTGCTTCCAGGTCGGTCACATCGTAAAGCCGTAGCTTTAAATCACGTCCACCTTGCCGATGCAGCCGATCTAGCACTGTTTCCGGCACTTCCCAGTAGGCATAAGCATCTTTGCAGTTGCGGGGAGTCAAAATCAGACGGGAGTCGTTTGCTTCAGCGGGAAGAACGCCAGCAGGGGGAGGGGTTGTTGCTGGAACCACTGCTCCTGAAGCGGAACCTCGATCGCGCCCCAGCAGCCACCAGAGTAAGCCCCCCAGAATGGGAATGAGTAAGAGCCACCACCAGGGGAATCGGTTCCGTTCTGTGGTTGTAGCGGCGGCATCGGTTTCTGTATCCGGCTCTGCTTGGGCGACGGGTGTAGAGTCTGGGGGTGCAGTAGTCTCGGCTGTTGCATCCGTTTCAGGGGCAGCGGCTTCTGGGACTGGGGCAACAAAAGGCACGACGGCAGCGGCATCTGCTACACGAGCCTCCTCGACCACCTGCTGATTGTCAGGAGCTGTTGCATAGCCTAAAAACGCCTGAACTGCCGGATTGGCTTCCTCTCTGTAAACATAGTTGAGCGGTTGAGAGAAGGGATATCGTTGGTCGTCGGGAAGAACATCGTATAGGGGCACAATACGTAACCCAGGATTGCCAGCCACTTGGTCGGCGATCGCATAACCAATCCCATCGTTGCCCAAAACCGCAATCACTGCTTGGGTGCTATCTTCTGAAACCTGCTCTGCATTATCGCCAGTGGTGAAAGGTGCTTCCTGGAAGGAAGGGTATCTCTGGAAGGCTTGGCGGGTGTCGCTGGATTCAGGACGATCGACAAAACGAATGGCTCCTGGCTCTCCGCCGACCTGCGACCAGTCAGTAATTTCCCCTCGAAAGATTTGGGCGAACTGCTCCACCGTCAGGCTGCCGTTGAAAGGATTATCTGCTGCGGTGATGATAGCAACTTTGTGACGAGCCACGGGAACTTCTACTAGCCCTTGTTCCCGCTCCTGAGCCGTTAATGACCGACCGATCGCCGCCAAGTCAATTTCGCCATTTAAGACGGCTTGCAGGGCTGTATCTGTTCCGTCGTAGGCAGTGTTTACCGTAGTACCGGGAAACTGTGCTTCAAACCGCTCTGCCAGTGCTGTATTAAGCTGCTCCATGCTGGGGGAGCCGTTGATCTGAATTTCTGTGCCGTTAGGAACCTCAACGGGAGCCGGAAAGGCTGGGGCATCTGAGCCTTGAGCCAGTGCAGGATAAGCTAAAAAGCGAACTGCTGGCGGGGCAGAGGCAGCAGTTAAGGCAACTAGGGCCGCTAGTGCCATCGATGATTTCAGTTTTCGAGACACTCTACTGAATCCTCTCGTATATCACTTTTTCTTAAGGAGCAAGGGGATGAAAAGTCACCTTGACTCAATTGCGAATTGGGGGCTTTTGTAAATGAGTACTTCTTAATGTTGTGGTTCATACTATTGGTTTTTACAAAAGCTTGTCAAGATGCCTGCATAACACAGATGCCAAGCCATTTGGCTGATTTGCCTCAGGTAAAACAGACCCAGTAGCAGCATAATTCGCAACCCAACAGAAGGGCTTTCAAACTAAATGAACCCAATGTGCAACTTGTTCCAATCTCTTGTGGGATGGGCATCTTGCCCGTCCAGACTCAGCAGGAAGATGCCTGCACTGCGGAAAATCAGAAATTTCACGTTTTAAGTTGCACATTGCGTAAATGGCTAAAGTGGTAATGATAATCGTTATTATTCTAAATGGCGTTTCTCAGTACGTGGTCAGTTTTTGCCTCATGTTGCCGACTCAAGTTGATATTGCGATCGTGGGGGCAGGCCCTCAGTCCTTAACACTAGCGACATTCTTACTCCAAAAACGACGGTCAATGCGTCACCGCTTCATGGTGTTTGATCCCAGCGGAACCTGGATGAGCCGTTGGCAATACCAGTTTGCAGCCCTGGAAATCCCGCACTTACGATCGCCTGCGGTTCACCATCCTGACCCTAACCCCTTTGCCCTACGTGCCTTTGCAGAAGGTCGATCGCATGAATTACATTCACCCTATGATTTGCCTGGAACGAAGCTATTTCAAGACTTTTGCCAAGAGGTGATCCAACGCTGGGAGTTAGACGATCGCGTTTGTGCAGCACAAGTTGTCCGTGTGGAGCCAATGCCTCAGTCTCGCTTCCCGTTCCGTCTGTGGTTGCAGGATGGCCAAACGATTCTGGCACGGCGGGTTGTTGTGGCAAATGGGGGGAGCGGGGTTCATTGTCCAGCTTGGGTAGATGCGATTCCAACTCCTTACCCGGACGATCGTCTGCTCCATTCAACTCACATTGATTTGCGCCAACTTCACTTGCAGGGTGAACGAATTTTAATTATTGGCGGTGGATTGACCAGTGGTCATTTAGCTGTAGGGGCGGCCAGTCGGGGGGCGCAGGTGTTGCTCATGGCGAGGCGGCAAATCCATGAAAAACTGTTTGACGCTGACCCAGGCTGGTTGGGCCCTAAATACCTGAAGGATTTTTGGGCAGAACCTAACTGGATGACGCGCTGGCAAATGATTCAAGCGGCTCGCAATGGTGGGTCAATGACTCCAGCAATGGTGACTCGGTTACGGCGGTTAGAGCGAACCGGACAGATTACCATTTATGAGCAGTGCCAGGTGGCTCAGGCTGTTTGGCAAGGGACTCACTGGCGCATCTGCTGCAACCAACAGGCTGTTCATCACTGCATTCATCCCCTGCCGATCGATCGGATCTGGCTATCTACAGGTTCCACTCTAGATGTTACAGAGCAATCCTTGCTTGCAGAGGTGTTAGCAACCTATCCCACCTCCATTGTGAATGGACTGCCCGTTCTGGATGAGCATTTGCGCTGGCAAGGCTGTGAGCTTTTTATGATGGGAGGTTTGGCGGCCCTGCAAGTTGGCCCAACGGCGCGAAACCTTTCTGGTGGGAGAATGGCAAGTGAGCGCATCGTGCCTGCCCTAACCAAACCGAGCCTAGCCCGATCGTAAATTGAGTGCAAACCCATGAAATTGATTGTTCTGTTTTTACTGTTCGTTTTGATCGTTTTGAGTGCTCCTTTTACTTTCCCGCGTCCTGTAGAAGCGGCTTTCTGCCGTGTGGTAAATCACCAGCAGGTTTGCATTACAAGCATTAAACGGAGTGCCAAAAATTATTGGGAATACCGAGTGGTGCTAAGCGTGGATGGTGTGGAAAAACCGCTGGAACTGTTCAACTGTCGCGATCGAGTTCGGATTCAGCAGAATGGCACTCCCCTTCCCTTTGAGCCACAGGGTTTGGGTGAACAAGTTTGTCGCTTATTTAAGTAATTTTTGCTTCAATGCTTAGGTGGTTTGAACGGGTATATTCCAATTTTGCATTTGCATGGCAAATATCTCACTGGTATCTCACTAATATCTCGCGGGTATCTCGCGGGCAGGCAAGATGTTTGTGCTACGGCGATCGATCAATTTGCATAACAGGGATGCTTTTGATTTGAATTAGCCTTAATGCCTTCCCATGCCAGCATTTGAGATGCTTCTACGCCAAATGGCTGAGATAAAGCTCATGGGGTTTCCATCGGCGACTTCGTTCTGAATCCGGATCATGGCTGATGTTCAACCCTCTGGCGTTACCCTAATCTTATTCCAGACGCACCAACAATCAGATGTACGTCTAGTGACGCATCCAGTTGAAGGGGTGTATTAGGATCAAGGAGCAATCCTGTCCCCTATCCTACCTACGGGGGGCAGGATTTACTTATATCTGGGTTTTTGGTTTAGGATTTACGTAAAGCTGTGGTGGTTTGACGATCGGGTGGCTATCTGCGTGTGACGAGTGCATTTCAGTAATTCCATCAGGGGACAGAGTAGGTTAACTTTTCTATTAGGGAGCCTGCTCGACGGGTTCGGATGATGCAAAGTGATTTTTCCCTGTGGCATAAACTGAGTGCGGAATGGGTTCGTTATGCGATCGCTCAACGGGTTACTGCTGTTCAAAAAGTTTTTGGAATCGTCAGGATGCTCTACGCTACGGCTTAATCTGGCGATGTGGTTCGTTTTGCCTGTGTTGGGGGCGGTAAGCGCGATCGGTGTTTTGGCGTGGCAAAGTGGACATCAAACGGCGAATCGTTTGATGAATCAGTTGACGGAGAAAGTTGGCGAACACCTCATTGCGAATGGCACGGTTAATCTTGAGGATTTGCAAAATCAATTTGTGCCGGATGGGGCTGTGCAACTTTTCATTGTGGATCAGTCTGGGCAACCCGTTGTTCAGTTTGGTTCCCGTTCTGAACTTGCTCGGCAAATTGGCGATCCCTTAGAGAAGTATCTGTCTAAAAACCACCACATTTTTAATTTAGAAAGTTTTGATTTGGCGAGGGATCACGGCGTAAAGCCATCTGCTTGGCACTTATCCAACAGCTTGCCCAACGTTCAAGGCCGAACTCATCTTAGGGTGACGCTCAACAATGAGCAACACCTTCTGCAAGTGATTCCGTTTTCAGAGGGCACAGAACAACGCAGATTTCTGACGATCGCCGTTGCAGAATCCTATTTTTCAGAACAAATTCATCGCACTACCCGCAATACGTTTTTCTTCAATTCGGGCATTTTGCTCGGCGGTATCACCCTTGGGGTTTTGATGGCCAGGTCGATCGCCCAGCAGGTTCAGAAAACGGGTAAGGAATTAGAACGGCCCAACTCAACCAATAACAAGCAGTTAGAACTTGCTCTGCATCAGTCTGAGACAAAGTTGAATGATATTTTAGACAGCGCGATTGCTGGAATTTGCAGCTTCCGTACTGACACGTTTCAATCCGTTGAGTATGACTATTTTTCCGCAGGGCACGCCCGGATTTTTGGTTACGCTCAAGAAGAACTTCTGGCAGATACGTCTCTTTGGATGTCGCGGGTGCATCCAGAAGATTGGGAAAGGGTTGTGAAGCCAACCTACTTAAGCCTAGCAACCGATCGCACTGCCTCCATGGAATATCGCTTTCGCCATAAAGATGGGCAGTTCCGGTGGATTTCAGATTATTTAACTGCTCGCCGCGATGAAGTTGCCAATTGCTGGATTGTGACTGCCATTGCGGTAGACGTGACAGAACGCAAGCAGGCAGAAGAGTCTTTGCGACACCACGAAACCCAACTGCAACAAATCACAGATGCCCTACCCGCCTATATTGCCTACATTGATGCAGCGTATCGCTATCGCTTTGTCAACAAAACCTATGAGGAGCGGTTTGGCTGCGAACGTGAACAGTTCTATGGCAAGCATCTGCGTGAGATTCTGGGTGAGGATAGCTATCGATCGATTCAATCCTATCTTCACCAAGCATTTGCTGGAAGTTTAACAACCTACAGTACTACCCAAACAGATTCCAGAGGCATTATTCGTCATTTGGATGTCACCTTAGTACCTGATTTAGATCTCAACTTGCAAGTGAGGGGTTGCTATAGCTTTGTCGTTGATACAACCCCCCGCCAACGGGTGGAAGAGGCCCTGAAACAAAGTGAACAACGCTTTCGCAGCGTCTTTTTAACCAGTTCGGTGGGAATGAGCATTGTCTCACCAGAAGGGCAGTTTTTGCAGGTGAATCCAGCCCTTTGCAATATGCTGGGCTATAGCGAATCAGAACTGTTGGAGTTGACAACGCTGGATATTACGCATCCAGACGATCGCATGGTTGCATTGGAATCGATGCATCAACTTTTTGCAGGGGAAGCATCTAGTTGCCAACTTGAAAAACGATATGTGCATAAAAATGGCCAAATTATTTGGGCGGCGATCGGCATTTCAGTAGTGGTGAACTTAAAACGGCAACCGCTCTACTTCATCGGGCTAGTGCAGAATATTACAGCCCGAAAGCAAGTCGAAGCGGAATTAGAAGCCCAGCGAACCTTCCTGCGTCAGGTGGTGGACGTGGTGCCAAGCTGTATCTTTGTCAAAGATCCAGAAGGGCGGTTTGTGATGGTGAATCAAGCAGGGTCAGCCGTTTATGGTTTGCCAATCGAAGAACTTTTGGGCAAGCGAATCATTGACTTCCAGCCATTGCAGCAGGAGCAGTTTGAAAGGCACATTTCCATTAATCGGGAAGTGATGAGAACGCTCCAACCTGCCTTAACTCCGATCGAGTCGATTATGAACGCTCAGGGAGAAACGCGGTGGTACAAAACCATTGTTAATCCATTTATTGATTCGGATGGGCAAGTAAAAGGAATCATTGGATCTTCAACGGATATCACTGACTTGAAAACAATCGAGGAAGAATTACGACAGGCAAAAGATGCTGCAGAATCTGCAAACCAGGCAAAGAGTGCGTTTCTTGCCAACATGAGTCATGAACTCCGAACGCCATTAAATACGATTCTAGGCTTTACTGAATTAATCTTAGATGATGATAACTTAACGCCATCTCAACAGGAAGATTTGGCGATCGTTAATCGAAGTGGTGAACATTTACTCGAACTCATTAATGAGATTCTAGATTTATCTAAAATTGAAGCAGGAAAAATGTTTCTAGACGAACGAACATTTAACCTGCCAAACTTAATTCTTGACCTGATACGCATGATGCGATCGAAAGCTAACGCGAAGGGTTTAAACCTAGCGATCGAATATTGTTCTGATGTTCCCTCACAGATTTATGCTGATCCACAAAAACTCCGTCAAATTCTGATTAATCTTCTCGGCAATGCCATTAAATTTACTCAGATTGGGCAAGTTATTCTGCGAACGAAAGTGACCCACCCATCGGAGAAAAATTTATCCTTACACGCTCCCTCCAATGTTCTGCCTCTCGAACATCCTTCACGCCTGTTGCTCACCTTTGAAGTGGAAGACACGGGCCTTGGTATTGCCCCTGAGGAACTTGATTCCATCTTTGATGCTTTCGTCCAAACCGAGGCGGGGCGGAAATTTCAAAAAGGAACAGGCTTGGGACTATCGATCTGCCATCGTCTGGTGACATTGATGGGTGGAGAAATTGGGGTTAGCAGTACTTTAGGTGTTGGTACGACTTTTCAATTAACGGTTCCTGTGGGGGTAATTGAGCAAACAGTGAATGTGGAGCAACTCCCTCAAAAAGTCATTGGGTTAGCCCCCAACCAACCCACTTACCGCATTTTGGTTGTTGATGACTCAGACGATAACCGCCAGCTTTTGACAAAACGCTTGCAGTCCTTCGGGTTTGATGTGCAAGAAGCAAAACACGGGCAGGCAGCGATCGAAATTTGGGAATGGTATGCCCCTCATTTAGTCTGGATGGATTTACGAATGCCAGTGATGGATGGGCTAGAAGCCACAAGGCAAATTCGCGATCGAGAGCGGGGAAATGTTGCAGAGGGAAATGTTGCAAAGGCAAACTTTGAGCAAATAAATCTCCCAGAAGCACAAACCCGCCCTCATCCCACCAAAATTATTGCCATTACCGCCAATGTATTTGAAGATGAACAACATTCCATTTTGGCGATCGGCTGTGATGACTTTGTGGCAAAGCCCTGTCCAGAGGCAACCTTTTTTGAAAAGATGAGTGAACACTTGGGGGTACGCTATGTTTACGAAGCCCAGATCGGCTCCTCTGACATTCATGAAACAATGCAGAATGAATCTGGCTTGTCTACACTGCCTACCCTCCAACCTTCAGCTTTGCAATCTATGCCCCCAGAGTGGCTGGAACAACTGAACTTTGCCGCCCGACGAGCAGATGAAGATGCGATTTTTGCACTCCTATCTGAACTTCCTGCCTCGCAGTCTGAGTTAAGCACTGCGATCGTGGAACTGGTGAAAAACTTTCAGCTAGAGCAACTGATTCAATTCACTCAGCCGCCCGGTTCAGCCTCCAGTTCAGCCTCCAGTTCAACCTCCAGTTCAGCCGTCAACCAAACTGCAAGCGATTTGTCTAGTAGCTAATCTGAAGTGTCACCGTTGCCTGCACCTCTTGTTCACCCCCTACGATTGGCGTGGGAGATGCTGCTGCATCCTGCAAGGCTCGTTCACCCCCATAGAGCGGAATCGGCGGAATTGCCTGTGCCCCGTTGACCTGAATGCCAACAATTTCCCGACGAGTAAAGCCCAGCGAACTTAAAACAGCATCCGCCTGAACCTGAGCATTTTGGGCTGCCTCTTCAATGGCGCGCTGTCGGGCTTCTGCAATGGCCGCCTCGTCTGCCATGAAGGAAATGCCATCAATGCGGGTGGCTCCCGATCGCACCACTTCATCCATCAATGCACCCGCCTGATCCGATGGAACCTCAAAGCTGACCGTATTCGTAGCAGTATATCCAGTGATACGAGGCGTATTGTTGCTGTAGTCATAGGTTGGGCTAAGATAAAGCCCTGCGGTTTGCAACTTGCTGACATCATTCCGAGCTTGCAACAGGCTTAAAACTGCATTGGAACGACGGGCAACCTCTGCCTGTACTGCTTCTGCGGTTTCTCCTTGCACTTCCACACCCAAGGTAATTCGAGCTTGCGTCGCAGGAAGGGATTCGGTTCCCTGCCCCGTGACTGTTACGGTTCGCAACATTTGCTCCTGCGCGAATGCAGGATGAACTGGATTGATCATGGTTAAACTTAATAGTCCAATGGCTAACGGCAACACCCGCCGAAATGAGGCAATGCGAAGGGGCGATCGAACGGCTAATTGAGAACGGCTCACAATATTTCTCCTCACAAATGAATCGTGTAGTAATTTGTAGCGAGTATGGCAACGGATGGAAAGGTTAGGACAATCTCAGGTGATTGAAACCTTAGATAGAGGGGTTTGGCAACATGAAACTGTTCTAACGGGTCTTCGTGCCGCTGGATGTCGCAAAAATTGTGGATGTTCCTAATGTGCCACTCTGATTCACCAAACGGGATTAAGTTTCAAATTTCGCAACCTGTTGTAGTTTTTCCGTATTTTCTCCGAGTTGCTGCTAATGATATGAAGCCCGCTAAATAAAACGATAAGAGGGTTCCATCTTTTGATAAGATTGTAAATTTGTCAACAGTCACCATATGCGCTGGATGGAGAGACCCTATGGCTCGGATGTACTATGATGCCGATGCAAATTTAGATTTATTAAATGGAAAAACCGTTGCCATCATTGGCTATGGCTCCCAAGGACACGCTCACGCCCTAAACCTAAAAGATAGCGGTGTCAATGTTGTTGTAGGGCTGTATCCGGGCAGTAAGTCGGCAGCCAAGGCAGAAGCCGAAGGATTAACGGTGAAGTCCGTTGCAGATGCGTCAGCCGCCGCAGATTTCATTATGATTCTGCTGCCCGATGAAGTGATGAAAGAGGTTTACAAAAACGAAATTGCTGCCAACCTGACGGAAGGTAAAGTGTTAGCCTTTGCTCATGGCTTCAACATTCACTTTGCCCAGATCGTGCCGCCTGCTAATGTAGATGTGGTGATGATTGCTCCGAAGGGCCCCGGCCATTTAGTTCGTCGGACGTACACGCAGGGAGAAGGCGTTCCTTGCCTGTTTGCGGTGTATCAGGATGGAACGGGTCAAGCTCGCGATCGGGCCATGGCATATGCGAAGGGCATTGGTGGTACACGGGCTGGAATTTTGGAAACCACCTTCCGTGAAGAAACTGAAACCGACCTATTTGGGGAGCAGGTGGTGCTGTGTGGTGGCTTGTCTGCCCTGATTAAGGCTGGATTTGAAACCCTGGTGGAGGCTGGATATCAGCCAGAGTTGGCCTACTTCGAGTGCCTGCATGAAGTAAAGCTAATTGTTGACCTGATCGTGGAAGGCGGGTTGGCAACCATGCGCGACAGCATCTCCAACACTGCTGAGTATGGCGACTTAACCCGTGGCCCCCGCATCATCACCGATGAAACCCGCGCCGAAATGCGGAAAATTCTGCACGAAATTCAAACGGGACAGTTTGCGCGTGAGTTTGTTTTGGAAAACCAGGCGGGCAAACCAGGCTTTACAGCAATGCGTCGTCGTGAAGCGGAACATCCGATCGAAGAAGTGGGTAAAGATCTGCGGGCAATGTTTAGCTGGTTGAAGAAAGTGTAGCGGGGAATGGGTAGATGGGAAATGGGCGATCGGTGTTGCTTTATCCTTGAAAAATCAAACAATCATCATGGGATGAGCTACTTATCTCCGATCATCCATTACCCATTAGCCCTCTGCATCAGTCTGATTCGCATAATAATCCTCAAACCATTTTTTTGTCAGTTCGTCCATTGTTCCGTTTTGCTGCATCTCTGCTAGCACTTGGTTAAATTCGGAAACAAGTTCTGAATCTTTAGGGAAGGCCATTGCTACGCTAAGAGATTCTTGATCTGGAATCGTAACAATATCCAAATCAGGATTATTGTTGATAAATCCTTGGGCAACGCTCAGAGCCACAACACCTGCCGCCATATTTCCAGCCTTAATCTCTTGAATAATCTCGTTGACGCGATTACGAGAGTCGATCGTCATTCCGGGAAATTTCTCTAATTGGTTCTGTGCTACTTTCTCTTGGGTAGAACCAAGCTGCACCCCAACCCGTTGTCCATCTAAATCCTCGAATCCTGTAATTCCAGAATCTTTTTGAACGACTAATGCATTCACAATTTCATGATAAGGATCGGAAAAGTCAACGCTTTGTAGGCGTTCTTCAGTAACGGTCATTCCGGCGATCGCAAAGTCAGCCCGCCCAGACTGTAAAGCGGGAATGATGCCATTAAAATCCATATCCACAATGGTCAATTCATAGCCCAACTCGTCAGCGATATAATTTGCCAAATCAATATCAAACCCAACGGGTTCGCCTTGTCCGTCTGCGGTTTCAAAAAACTCAAAAGGAGGATAATCGGCACTTGTCACAGCCGTCAATGTTCTTGCTCCTTCTTGCCCAGCACCACTGCTTTGAGGATTACCACATCCAGCAATGAGGCTAACTGCAAACGAAGCAGCCATTCCTAAGCTAAAAAATAAGTGGCGACGCTTCATAGATTCAGACGCTCCTATCGCATGGGTAGATACATGAGAAGCCATTGTGCCTTCTGTAGTGGCACCCCTACGT
>PVWD01000474.1 GCA_003003615.1 filamentous cyanobacterium CCP2
CTGCTGGGATGATGTGAAGTATTGCTCGGAAAGATGTCGTCGCCGCCGGTCTAGTGCGAGTGGGGAGTAGGGAGTGGGGAGTAGGGAGTGGGGAGTGGGGAAATTGCTCAGAGCGGTGTCGGTGTCATCGGTCTAGCGTAGCAGAGTCAGAGGAATGACTGATTTGTACGGGAATTGCTGCATCAAAGACACCAAAAGCGAAGCTGACACGGCATAATCGAATATTGTCGCTCATTCGCAGGAAGATTTCTCAGGTATGTCAACGGCTCAGGTGCAACCCAAGCTGATTATTCACGGTGGGGCGGGCAGTTCCCTTAAAGGCGGTGCGGATGTTGTTCGACGATCGCTGTTTCAAGTTCTTGAAGAGGTCTATGCCCTGCTAACAGAGGGAGCCAGTGCCCACACAGCCGTTGTCCGAGGGTGTCAGTTGCTTGAAAATGATCCGCGGTTTAATGCAGGGACGGGTTCAGTGCTGCAATCGGATGGGCAAATTCGCATGAGTGCGTCTTTAATGGATGGACTCATGCAGCGGTTTAGCGGTGTAATCAACGTTTCGCGGGTCAAAAATCCGATCGATTTGGCGATGTTTCTCCAAGGTGGAGACGATCGGGTGTTGTCAGATTACGGCTCTTTGGAATTGCTGCGGGAATTACAGCTTCCCACCTACGACCCGTTGACGGAACTGCGTTTGCAAGAGTGGATGCAGGAACGGCGCGGCAACTTCACTAAAGATATGGCGGGTGTGGTGGCAGAACGAGAGTTGGTGTCTGAGGCAGGACGGGGCACGATCGGGGTTGTCGTACTCGATCGGGAGAGGCGGCTGGCGGCCGGGACATCCACCGGAGGTAAAGGGTTCGAGCGAATTGGGCGGGTCAGCGACTCTGCCATGCCTGCGGGAAATTATGCCACTCACCATGCAGCGATTAGCTGTACTGGCATTGGTGAAGACATTATTGATGAATGCCTTGCCCCTCGCATTGTGGTGCGTGTTACAGACGGAATGCCGCTACAAGTTGCCTTTGAAAAATCCTTTAAGGAAGCTTCCTCCCGGAACCGAGATTTTGGGGCGATCGGGATTGATGCGACTGGAGCGATTGCTTGGGGAAAGACGAGCGAAGTGCTGCTGGCGGCATACCACGATGGTGAAAAGATGGGCGATACATTGGAAATGGGAGCTGAAATGGGAATTGGGGTGAACTAGGAAAACAAGCTAGGAAAACTCTGCTAGCAAGGTGAGGTTGAAGTGGAAATGGTTATACAGACACCAAGACTCATTCTTCGAGAATTTCAACCAGAGGATGTTCAACAACTTGCCCCCATCCTCGCCCATCCACAGGTCATGCAGTTTTCTTCGACGGGAGTGCTTTCAGTTTCAGAAACAGCCGCAAAAATTCAAAGTTTCATTCAGTCCTATCAACACTATGGCTTTGGTAAATGGGCGGTGATTCATCAAGCAAGCAATGACTTAATTGGCTATTGCGGGATTGCGATCGAGCAACTGGATCACCGTGATGAAAGGGAAATTGGCTATCGGTTGAACCCTGCCTTTTGGGGACAGGGACTCGCCACTGAAGCAGCATCCGCCGCCCTGCAATATGGCTTTAAACAATTCAACTTTCCCTATGTTCTAGGCATTGTTGAACTGGGAAACCATGCCTCGGTAAATGTTTTGAAAAAGTTGGGAATGCATTATCAAAGAAGAACACGATTTCACGGTGGTGAAGTGGATGTCTATTGCATAGAGAATGCTAAATAGCTCACTTATCTGTTGCCGGGTTGGGAAATGGAGGTTGCAAGTATCTGGGCACCTGTGTTTGATGAGTGATGATACGCAGCAAACTATCGCCTTGCCAATTCGGGCTGTCGGCCATTGAGTCCGGTCATTAGTTTCAGAGCCAAAAACTTGAGGGGACGAATCTGCCGCATGAGGCGTAATCCCAATCGGCGGGCTGCGACGATCGGTATCCAACGATTAGAAAAAGAGCGATCGAGCAAATCAGTAAAGCCCAAAATCGTCAGGTTTTCTAGCTTACGCCAGCGTTCATAGCGGTTTAAAACTCGCACATTGCCAATGTCTTCTCCCTTGTGATGAGCCGCCTTCAGCACTTCTGCCAGGGCCGCCCCATCGCGAATCCCTAAATTTAGCCCTTGCCCCCCCACCGGATGGCAGCAGTGGGCTGCATCCCCCACCAACGCCAACCGATGCTGCGTATACCGATCGCTCTGCATCAGCTTCACCGGAAAAAGCAGCCGATCGCCAATCAGTTCTAGCTTACCCAACTGCCCTTGATACCGCCGATCGAGTTCTGCCAAAAATTCAGTTTCGCTCACCTCTGCCCAGTGCTTTGCCTCAGCGTGGGGAGCCGTCAACACAATTTGATAGCGGTTTCCAGGCAGGGGCAACGAAGCAAACGGCCCACTTTCCCAGAAATGCTCCCGCGCCACGTTGTCATGGGGTTTTTCAGGACGAATCACCGCTGTCACGCAGGACTGCCAGTATTGCCACCCTTTGGTGCTGATCCCTGCCTGCTGCCGAATGGGTGAGCGTGACCCATCTGCCGCCACCAATAATCGGGTTTTAATCGTGTGTTGCTCATTAACAGAATGCTGCTCATTGGCGATCGAAACCGTCAAGGTGACATCCTCTGCTCCATACTCTACCTTGACCACCTCTGCCGGGCACAGCCAGGTTAATGATTCAGCCCCTTCCAGTGCATTCAAAAGAGCCTGCACTAAAACACAGTGTTCACCCACATAGCCCAATTCTTCAGTCCCTAAATCTTCTGGCAGCAGGTTCACCACTGAAGGACATCGCGCATCTGCTAAACGAATCTGCTCAAAGGTAGTAATCTGCGGCAAAATTTGATCCCAAATGCCCAACCCAGCGTAAATCCGTCCGGTCATCAGTGTGAGAGCATAGGCACGACGTTGGCTAAGCCCAGCTTCACGGGGTCTGGCTTCAATTAGGGCAACCCGTAACCCAGCGTCCTTCAGGGCACAGGCAAGGGTGAGTCCAACGATTCCACTGCCGACGATCGCAATGTCGTAGTTGTGGGGAGTGGGG
>PVWD01000475.1 GCA_003003615.1 filamentous cyanobacterium CCP2
CCCGCCGACAAAGCCTGAAGCAGGTTTAGCAAATGCATATTGACAAGGGAGTGGGGAGTAGGGAGTAGGGAATAGGGAGTGGGGAGTGGGGAGTCGTGGGGCTTAACCAAATGAAAATTGCTGTAAATTTAATATTCATAGTGAAACCAGCAGAATCGGTGACAAGGAGTGGGGGGTGAATCGTTTACTGGATGAGAGTACGCCAGATGATTGGGAGGGTTGGTATCAGCGGGGAGTTGACCAACGAGCAGCAGGCTCCCTGGAGGATGCCATTATCAGTTTTGACCAAGCTCTGCAATGCAATGCTGAAAACGACCAGGCTTGGTATGGCAAAGGGCAAACCCTGGCACAGCTTGAACAATACGAAGCGGCGATCGACTGCTACAACCAGGCTCTTAACCTGAACCCGAACGCTCCTGAAATTTGGGCTGCTCATGGCAAGGCTCTGGGAACCTTAACCCGATATGCAGAGGCAATTTGCAGCTACGAAACGGCTTTAAATTTGCACCGTGAGGCAGGCGATCGGCAGAGCGAGGCCAAAACGCTTTTTACCTTGAATATGCTTTACCCCCTAGACGGCAGAATGAACGAAAGTGCGAAGGCCTTTCAGCAACTCAGTGCCATTTTGAACGAATTGGACACACCATCGGATGGCCCCATGCAAATGTCCATTATGGGAGGGCTGGCTTTACCCAACCGGCAAATCTTCTTCTTAGTCAACCAGCTTAGACGGCTGCTGACGGGCCCCGTTCCCAGAAAAGTGCGATCGATTGTGTTGCGGGTAGGGTGGATGGTTTTCTTTGGCTTGTCGGTGCTGCTGGTGTGGGTGGCAATGGCTTGGTGGATGAATCGCTCTGCGGTCAAACGGTCTGGTGAAGCCGCCTAAATCTTTGATTTGATCTGAATTGGCAGGCTGGAAAGGGGTTTGTTATCTTCACAGAGGGGTTATCTGTTTTCCCACCCGTTTGCTAATGAATATTCTTGAGGCTCATCAGTTACAAAAGTCTTATCGCACTCAGGGAAAGTCGATCGCTGCTGTTAAACAAGTTTCGCTGAGCATTGCGCCAAACCAGGTGTTGGCGTTTCTAGGGCCCAATGGAGCAGGCAAAACCACGACGATCAAAATGATTGCAGGGCTGATTCTGCCGGATACAGGCTGGGTGAAAGTTGCGGGGCGTAATCCTCATTGTGAACCAAAGGCCTTGGGGCTGCTGGGAGCCGTCCTGGAAGGGAATCGCAACCTTTACTGGCGGCTTACTCCCGAAGAAAATTTGGCATACTTTGGGGTGCTGCGCGGTCTGAGCCAACGGGTTGCCCACCAACGGAGTCAGATCCTCTTGGAACGGTTTGGTCTTACAGACAAACGCCGCAAGCTCGTACAAACCCTTTCCAGAGGAATGCAGCAAAAACTGGCCATTGCTGTGGCCCTGATTCATGATCCGCCACTGCTCCTACTGGATGAACCCACTCTAGGGCTAGATGTGGAAGCCACCGAAAGTGTAAAACACCTCGTCCGAGAGATTGCTGCCGAAGGACGCGCCATTCTCCTCACCACCCACCAACTCAACATTGCCGAGGAACTGTCCGATCGCGTTGCCATCATCCACCAAGGCGAAATCCTGATTGAAGAACCCACGATCGACCTGATCCGCCAATTCTCCGGCAGTGCCTACGTTGTGGAACTCGAACAAGAGCTAGAGGGCGATCGAATCAGCAAAATTGAGGCATTGGGCAGCACCATCACCGCCAAAACCATCCATATCCCCGATCCCGAAACCTTCTATCCAGTTATGACGATCCTCAATCCCTTACCCATCCGCCGCATCGAAAAAGACCAGGCAACCCTCACCGATGTTTTCCTAAAAGTGATTCGCAAGTAGGTTTCACCCGATGTGTCAACCCGGCTTATATCAATGCTCCGTGTAAGGGCGGTTCGCGAAACACTCCTACCCATACATATACCTATCAATGCTCCGTGTAAGGGCGGTTCGCGAACCGCCCCTACTCCCCACTCCCTACTCCCCACTTCCTACTCCCATGTCCCTCTTCCTCGCCGAACTCAAACGCAGTTGGACTCAATCCATTCGTTATGCCTCCGAAATTCTGGCAGGCGTAATTGGCACAACCGTAATTTTTTATGGACTGTTTCTCAGCACGCGCTACATTGCTGGAACCGGGTTCCAATTTGGCGATCGGCTGGATGCCATTATTATTGGCTATGTTTTGTGGGCATTGATGCTGTTTATTTTGGGTGACATTGCCGGAGGACTTCAGCAGGAGGCCCGGACAGGAACGCTGGAACAGCTTTTTTTATCGCCCTACTCTGCCTCAACGGTGTTTCTCATGCGGGCCCTTTCCAGCCTGTTGATTAATCTCTTCATCAACCTCAGCATTTTATTGATCATCATCGCCTTTACCGGCAGCCAAATTGCCTTTCCGCCCACGCTTTTTCCACCTCTTGTGGCGGTTTTTATGGGGGCTTACGGCATTTCCTTTGCAATGGGTTCGTTGGCGTTGTTGTTGAAGCAGGTGCAGCAATTGCTGAGCGTGTTTCAGTTTGCGCTTTTGTTTTTGTTTACGGCTCCAGTGGAAACCTGGACGGGAGCAGCCAAAACGCTGGGATGGTTCATTCCGATGGCTCCGGGGGCAGGCTTGCTGCGAGATGTGATGGCGCGGGGAGAAGGGCTAAACTGGTCGAGCTTGGTGATTGCCCTGCTGAACGGGGCGGTGTATTTAAGTTTTGGGCTATTTTTATTTCGTTTTGCTGAACGGGAGACAAAACGCCGGGGCAAATTAGGGGGATATTAAGAAAGCTTCTTGGTCATTAAAGTAAGAAGAGAACTTCTCCTGGTTGTACATCCCCTGGACAGATCTGCTATGGTAAAGGCTCCAAAAATTCAGGTTCTCAAGCTCAAGGCTCCAAAAATTCAGGTTCTAAAAAATACAGCATTTCCCTCGATCGCCCTTCTCACCCCTTTATTACTCACCACGCCTTCTTTCATCCAAACCTCCATCGCTCAAGATGTATCGCCAGAGGTCGCTCCTGCTGAT
>PVWD01000020.1 GCA_003003615.1 filamentous cyanobacterium CCP2
AGATGTGTATAAGAGACAGCCCGCAAGGGAACTGAAACCCGAAGACTGAGCTCCGAACAATCCAACAACAGTGTTTCCAAATCACTTTCCCGCAAGGGAACTGAAACATTGTGTTTTCAATTGAGCCCTTTGTACCATCGGTTTCCAAATCACTTTCCCGCAAGGGAACTGAAACTGGACTAGCAGGGCTAGCACTAAAGTGAGTACAAAACGTTTCCAAATCACTTTCCCGCAAGGGAACTGAAACACAGATCGCTGAGAATCTAGAACAGCCTTCACTGGTTTCCAAATCACTTTCCCGCAAGGGAACTGAAACCAGAACGGTTGACATCCCCTCCATCAGCTTCAGGTTTCCAAATCACTTTCCCGCAAGGGAACTGAAACCCTGCGGTTTCTCCATTGAACTTATACCCCCGCTGTTTCCAAATCACTTTCCCGCAAGGGAACTGAAACTCGCCTCGTTCCAGAAAAATCCGAGGCTGCGACCCTGTTTCCAAATCACTTTCCCGCAAGGGAACTGAAACTCTTTGCCCAGTTTATTGTGTTCATAAGCTCAGACGTTTCCAAATCACTTTCCCGCAAGGGAACTGAAACCTGTGTATTGCTGCTGGGAAGTGTTTCCGCATGCTGTTTCCAAATCACTTTCCCGCAAGGGAACTGAAACCCACGAGTGGTTTCACCAAAGCCGCCAAAAGTGTTTCCAAATCACTTTCCCGCAAGGGAACTGAAACCATCCATTGCCACCTCGACAACGTCTGCAGACGGGGGTTTCCAAATCACTTTCCCGCAAGGGAACTGAAACCTGTATCGAACATATCGGCAGTGGTCGTATCCGTGTTTCCAAATCACTTTCCCGCAAGGGAACTGAAACGATTTCGCCAACACGACCTTGAGACCAGCCAGCAGGTTTCCAAATCACTTTCCCGCAAGGGAACTGAAACCTGCCACCAGCCAGAAACCCCCGTCCGATCCCCAGGTTTCCAAATCACTTTCCCGCAAGGGAACTGAAACAAATCTTCTTCGTACACAAAGGACATACTGTGCCGGTCGTTTCCAAATCACTTTCCCGCAAGGGAACTGAAACCACGGTTGCAGTTTCCAGCTGCCACCAATTCCGCGTTTCCAAATCACTTTCCCGCAAGGGAACTGAAACGTCAAGACGACATCAAACTGTTCTGGAGATTGGAAAAGGTTTCCAAATCACTTTCCCGCAAGGGAACTGAAACCTGCTTTCCAATCGTCTTCTCCATCAAAACCTGTCAAGTTTCCAAATCACTTTCCCGCAAGGGAACTGAAACGCTTCGCAGACGAGGCCAAGACACGCAACATCCGGTTTCCAAATCACTTTCCCGCAAGGGAACTGAAACGCTTCAAGATGTCTCCCACAATTTTCATGTCACCGGTTTCCAAATCACTTTCCCGCAAGGGAACTGAAACGCGGTAGCGGATGGGCGATCGGTTTTAAGGCAACGCATTGAATTCGAGCCAGGAACAGATGAGCGATCGGTCGAGGATCGGAAAGTTTGACTTGGAGAAGAACGGGTGGGCGATCGAGTGTATAAGGATAGGTTAATAGTCTGATGCCATAGCAGTACGCAAGATGATTTAAGACCGTTTTGTGCTCCAAATCCATCCGCTTCAGGTTTCAGTAACCTGAGATTGTCCTAACTGACTCATCCGTTGCCACATCCGTTATTCTTGTGCATAAACGAGTCAACGATCGCTCGTTCTCATCCGTTGCCAATGCAGTCCCCCCATTGGTGAGAGCCGGTATACTGAAATCAGAACCGGACTTGTCGTTTTGAAAATATGACCGCTCCTTCAATCCAGATTCTTACCCTTGAAGAATTCCTCAACCATCCCTACATTGAGGACTCTCCAGCATGGGAATATGCAGATGGGGATGCGATGCAAAAACCCATGCCAAAAACTCGACATTCCCTCTTACAAAAACGGCTGTTGGCTGAAATTGATGGGCATAGTGAAACCTACACCGCATTACCTGAATTACGCTGTACGTTCGCCGGAAGATCGATCGTTCCTGATGTGGCAGTTGTGGCATGGAGCCGGATTCCAGTCAATGAACGAGGAGAACCAGAGGACAATTTTTTGGAAGCTCCGGATTGGTCAATTGAGATTCTTTCACCCGATCAAAAAGCAAATCGTGTGATTGATAATCTTTTGCACTGCACCAAGCAGGGTGGTCAGTTGGGATGGATGATCGATCCAGATGATTATTCCATTCTGATTTTTGCGCCCCAACAAGAACCGAATGTGTGTCGAGGAAGTTGTCAACTTCAAGTATTGCAAGGAGTTCACTTAGCGTTAACCGCTGAGCAAATTTTTGAGTGGCTCCAAATCAACAGACGTTAAAACAAACAAAGAAGAATGGGTGAACCAATGAGTGCTATTCTTCTCCCCGGACAATCTGTTTTGGAAGAACTAGAAATTGAACCCAGTCGAGTCAGACAGATCAAACCGCCGTGGAAACGCAGCCATTACCAATCGGCAGTCAATTGGATCACCAAATATGAATTTGATGCCAAGGGCACAGACAATCTAAACAAGCTCAGAGGCTACCTTGAAGCCTTTTTTGCCCTTTGCGCCACTGAAGATTGGGAGAAAGCAGCCAAGTTCCTCACCATTCGTCTGAACACACCCAACCACGAAGAATGGCACAACCAGTTAGAGATTTGGAACTATTATTCAGAACAAATCGAGGTCTACAGCAAACTAGTTAGTAAGCTGGGAGATGACTTTGACGCATTCTGCTTTCATGGGTTAGGATACGCCCACTTTGCCCTGGGAAATTACCACCAGGCGATCGAATACTACCAGCAAGAACTCGCCATTGCCCAAGCAGGCAACGATCGCAAAACCACAGGTAAAGCCTTAAGCGGGCTAGGTAGCGTTTATCAGCGATTGGGAGACTACGCCAAAGCGATTGATTTCCATGAACAACACCTGAAAATTACGCGAGAACTTGGCGATCGACCAGACGAAGCAACCGCACTGGGCAATCTAGGGCTACCCTATCGATCGCAGGGGAATTATCGCCAAGCAATTCAGTATTTTGAGCAAGCTTTAGCCCTCATGCAAGCCGCAGACAACTGGCGGGGCAAAGAAGTTGCACTGAACAATCTTGGCGGTGCTTATTTCTTTCTGGGGGATTATCCCAAAGCTGCTGAGTACTTTGAACAAGCATTAGCGATTACGCAAACCACTGGCAATCGGGAAAGACAAGGCAGATCATTAGGCAATTTGGGAAGCATTTACCGCGCTCAGGGTGACTATCAGCAAGCATTGGACTATCACCAGCAACACCTCGTTCTTGCCCAGGAAATTGGCGATCTTGCTGGCGAATCGGATGCCTTGAGCGGTTTGGGAAACACCTGTTATGCTCAGGGGAATTTTTCCCAAGCGATGCATTACCACCAACAAGATTTACGTATCGCTCAAACAATCGGCGATCGCCCCGGCATTGCCAGTGCGTTAGGAAATTTGGCGAATATCTATCAGGTTCAAAATGACTACGATCAAGCGATCGAGTACTATCAACAGCAGTTGGCGATCGAGCAAGCAATTGGCAATCGGCAAGGAGAATCAGCCGCACTGGGCAACGTGGGCACTGTCTATCAGTCTCGCGGTCATTACCCCCAAGCCCTTGCCTATTTTGAACAATCCCTCGCCATCGGCAGCCAGATTGAACACCGTGAGGGGCAAGCCAAAGCCTTGGGTAACTTGGGTATTATTCACTACCTTTTAGGCAACTTTGAGCAATCCGCCGCTCATTTTAATCAGGGCTTAAGCATTGTTCGGGACATTGGCGATCGGGCAGAACAAGGAAGATTAGTGGGCAATTTGGGCAATGTGTATATGGCTCTCGGCAACTATTCTGAGGCGATGAACTATTTTGAACAAGCATTGTCCATTGCTGAATCCATTGGCAATCGGTTGGGGCAAGGGAAAGCCTTTGGCAATTTAGGAACGGCTTATCTCACGCTGGGAAATTATTCCAGGGCGGTTCATTCTTTTCAACAGCAGCTAGACCTGGCAACGGCGATCAGCGACAGAGAAGGAGAGGCATCTGCGATCGGCAATTTAGGTATTGTGTTTCAATCTTTGGGAGAATTCACCAAGGCGATCGATTGTCATCATGCTAATTTGCAAATAGCTCAAACAATAGGCGATCGAGCCAGTGAAGCCCATGCGCTTGGGAATTTGGGCAACATGTATCAGTCTCTGGGAGACCTCACCAAAGCCCATGAATATCTGGAGCAAGCCCTCAGCCTTAGCCGAGAGATAGGAGATAAAAAAGGGGAAGCTGCCTTGCTCGGAAATCTGGGTATTGTGCATCGCGTTCGCAAAGACTATGCCAAGGCCAAAGATTATTTTGCCCAACACTTAGCCATTGCCCAGGATCTTGGCAGTCCCCACAGTCAGGCGATTGCTCTCTACAATTTGGGGCTGACCTTCCGCCATCTGGGCGATTTTCAGTCTGCGATCGAGTGTTATCAACAGTCCCAAAAACATTATGAAGATCTTGGAATTCAACAGGAATGGGTTAACGTCTTAAATAACTTAGGAGTCATGCACAGCTTGTTGAAGCAGCACAATCAAGCGGCTGAGTACTACAAGCAGTGTCTCGATCTAGCGCGATCGACCAACAACCATGACGCTGAAAATCTTGCCCTGGGAAATTTAGCAGGAGCCTATCTTCAACTGGGGCAAAATCACCACGCCGTTGAATGCTATGAACAACAGTTAACGCTGTTACGAACAATGGAGCGATCGGTTGAGCAAGGCAAAGTCCTGCTTGCCCTGGCAAATACTCAGTTCCGTTTGAAAAATCTGCGTCAGGCGATCGAGTCTTACTGCCAGTTTTTAGTTTGGATCATATTGGTAGGTTTTGGGTTTCTGCGTCGTTCGTAACCTCAAATTCACCATCTGAACAAATCGTTAAAGGGTCGTACTCTTCCGTTATCTCCAATACGGTAATCACACTTTGCTTATCCAAGGTTTTGTATAGGAACTCGTCTTGGAAATTGCCTCTTCCAGGAGGCTATAGGATATGGGCGATCGAAGTATATGGTGTGCTGTATCAGGAAGAACATAACCCATGAACAAACCATTACAACTTATTCAACCCAACCCGAATGTAGCAGCGACTTTTATCGGGAACGCGGGTGTTTCAACAGACGGCTTAGGCACAAACAGTACGGGAATTATTCAAGCGGAAATTCCAGCGGGTTCTCGAGTCGAGTTTGCTTTTCTGCATATCGCCACTCGCACCTTCGATTCTGCGTTTCGTCCCGCTGCGATCGGATTTGAGGGGGAGTCTGTCCCGATTACGTTCTTAGACAATGTAGGAGATCCAGCAGGTGAACTGAACTTTGAAACGGGACGGGCGAATGTCACTTCGATCGTGTCCAATAAAGTTGGTAGAGGCGGAGGGATCTTTGACTTTACAGTGGATGAAACCATCACAGGTTCACCCGAATTGGTGGAGGGCACAAGTTTAACAGTCATTTATTCCAATCGATCGTTGCCAGAACGCACGATCGTTGTTTTGGAAGGTGGACTGACAGGGGAAACACCTCAAAGCAACATCTTGTCGTTGGGTTCTCCCATCGATAAAACTAATCCAAACTTCATTGCTCGAATGGCACTCGGCATCCAGTATGGATTTCCTAATCCGCGCGGGCAATTTAGCACTGTTGACATCAACGGAACGCGGCTCACTAGCTCGGCAGGTGGCTTTGATGATTCATCTGTGAATCGCCCCGACGATGGAAATTTGATCACAGTAGGGGGGATTGGTGACTCATTCAGTAACCCGATCGATCGATTCTCCAATGATTTGAGTCTAGATGATGAACTGTATGATCTGGCACCATTTTTACAAACGGATGACACTGCGATCCGAATTGATACTGCAAACCCATCTAATGACGATTCGATCTTTCTAGCCGTACTCACTTTACCAGGTGTCGTGACCGTTGATCAGCCGATTCAAGACAACGCAGGCGACACATTAGGGGCAGCCAGAGATTTGAGCGTTTTGATTGGAACCCAAATATTGAATGATTTCGTCGGTGGGGTAGATGCGAATGACTACTACCGTTTTGAAGTGACTCAAGATAGTCAGTTCTCATTAACCCTCAGTGGACTGAACTCAAACGCAAGAGCTGCCATTCTGGATGCTCGTGGCACACCAATTACAACCATCTCAGCCGATCGCAACAACAATGGTGTTATTAACCTCGATCTCAGTTCAGGGCAGTATTATGTTCGCATTTTCCGTCCCGAAGCTGCGTTAACTCCCTACAACTTAGAACTCGCAGCAACGCCTGTTCCACCTCCGTTTCAAATTCGCCAAGTGACTCCCAATCAGGGAAGTAATACAGGTCAATCCACAATCACGATTGTGGGAAATCAGTTCACACCGAATGCAACCGTTCAATTAATTGATTCAGTCGGTGGAGAACGAACAGCGACCCGTGTGACTTGGTTAAATAGTGAAACCTTGTCTGCCACTTTTGAGTTGTCTAATTCCGCCGCAGATACTTACGATGTGCGGGTGATTGATACTGCCGGAACAGCAACAGCGGAAAATGCCTTTGGGGTCAGGATTGGGACGATCGGGCAAGTTGAAGTCTATCTCAGTGCGCCCAGCCGTATTCGATCGTTTGGAACCGACGTTGTAACGATTACCTATCGCAACACAGGTGATTCTGATGTTGTTGCCCCACTTCTGTCCTTAGAGGCGACGGGTGCATTGCTACAACCGACTAGAGAGCAGGATTTCACCGAATCACAGATTCAGCTTTTGGGAATCAATAACCAGGGGTTGGCGGGCGTTCTGCCAGCAGGCGCGACGGGGCGATTCACTGTTCGATTCCAGCCCACTGTACAGGCTGGAAATCAAGTTAATTTTTCAGTGAAAGCTCTTGCAGAGAACGAACCGATCGACTGGATATCGTTGAAAGAAACGCTGCGTCCTAGTTCCATTCCTCCTGAAGCTTGGGATAGCATTTACACGAACTTTACCACTGCTGTTGGAAGTACCGCAGCACAATATCAGGCGGTTTTGGCAGAAAATGCCAATCGGCTGAGCGAATCTGGTGAGTATGTGAATGATCCATCTCGATTACTGGCATTTGAATTGCAACAGTCCAGTGATTATCAGTCCTTATCTCAACGCTATACGCTTGGTTCTTTGGGGCGTGGTAATCCGTTCATTGGTGATATTCGCGCTAGAGTTGACGCTGACGGAAATATAACGATTGAAAATGCGGGGACGCAACGCTTTTTTCAACGCCAAGCCGATGGTAGCTTTCAAAGTCAATCTGGAGATACTGCGGTTCTTACTTTACAAGGGGATATCTATCAACTTCGAGAGAAAAACGGCACCGTTATTGCTTTTCAAACCGATGGTCAGCTCAATTTTATTCAAGATCCAAATGGTAATCGCGTCACAGCAGAATACAGTGGCGATCAATTGATTCGTTTGAGCAGTTCCAATGGTGATCGATTAACCTTCATCTACAATGCTCAAGGTCGAATCGTTCAGGCAACAGATCAAGCTGGACGAAGCACAAATTATGAATATGACTCCAGTGGCGAATTGTTGCAAAGCATTGTGGATCTCAATGGTACTACTCGTCTTACCTACAATGATCGATCGCTGTTAGCATCCATTACAGACCCAAATGGAGTACAGCAACTATTCAGTTATGATGCTCAAGGCCGAGTCATTGAACAACGGTTCAACAATGATGCAGAGGTGCTGATGTATGCCTATGACACTGCTGGTGGTATTACAACTACGGATGCAAACGGAACAAGGATTCAACAATTCTTGAACGATCGCGGTCAAGTTACTCAATTGCGAGATGAATTGGGACGCACTTTTCAATTTCGCTACGATGATAGTGGAAATTTAACACGACTAATTCAGCCAGATAACTCTGTGATTGCTTTTACCTATGACGATCGCGGTAATTTGCTCAGCCAGGTGAATGCTCTAGGACAACGCACCAGCTTTACCTATGATTCAACCTTTAATCAACTGCAAATCGTTACGGATGCTCGTGGGAATACTATCCGCTACAGCTACGATAATCAAGGGAATGTCACAGAGATCATCTATGCAGATGTCAGTCGTGAGCAATTTCGATATGACGATCAGGGCAATGTCGTTGAATCGCTCAATCGTCGCAGCCAATCTACTAGCTACACCTACAATAATCAGGGGCAATTGCTGCGCCAGAATAATGGAAATGATACGACTCAGTATACTTATGACGATCGCAGTAACCTGACCTCTGCTAGAAACACTCAAGGAACCATTCAATTCACCTACGATAGCCTCGATCGCCTGACTAGAATCACTTATCCCAATGGACGCTTTCTGGCATATCGCTATGATGCTGGTGGTCGCCGCACCCAAATGTTAGATCACCAAGGAAATACAGTTAATTATCGCTATGATGAAGCCGGCCGCTTAGCGCAATTAACTGATGCGAACAACCGCCCGATCATTGGTTATGATTATGATGTTGCTGGGCGTTTGGTGCGCGAAAGTAATGGTAACGGTACCTACACCACCTATTCCTACGATGCTGTAGGACAGTTAACCAATATCATCAATTACGCCCCTAATAACTCAATTAATTCCCGTAAAGACTATACCTATGATGCGTTGGGCCGTCGCACTCGTGTATTAACGCAGGATGGGCAATGGACTTATTCCTACGATGCAATCGGACAGTTGACCGGAGCAGTATTTAATTCTAGTAATCCTGATATTCCCAATCAAGATCTGACCTATAGATATGATGCGGCTGGAAATCGTATTCGAACAACTCAAAACAGAATATCTACTGACTACTCTACAAATAATTTGAATCAGTATAGCACTGTTGGAGATGCAGTCTACAACTATGATGCAGATGGCAATCTCATCTCTAAAACGCAAGGCAATAATACTTGGAGTTACACTTACGATCGTGCAAACCGTCTCATCCGCGTTACAGAATCCAATGGAAATGAAACTCGCTATGAGTACGATGCATTGGGAAACCGGGTTGCGACAATCTATAACGGTGAACGAACTGAATATTTAGTCGATCCATTTGGATTAGGAGATGTGATTGGTGAATACAACGGTAATGGCGATCGGATTGCTTCTTATACACACGGTTTAGGATTAGTTCGCCGTACTGATGGCACCAATACAGCCTATTATGATTCAGATGCGATCGGTTCTACGGTAGGATTAACAGGAGCAGCAGGCAATTATATTAACCGTTACCAGTACCTTCCCTTTGGAGAACAACTTTCGGAAACGGAAACGATCACGAATCCGTTCGAGTTTGTTGGTCAGTCTGGTGTCATGGAAGATCCTAACGGTCTCCACTTCATGCGGGCGAGGTACTACGACAGCAGCTTAGGGCGATTCACTAATCCTGATCCGATCGGGTTACGAGGAGGGGATGCAAATTTATATCGCTACGTTCAGAACAATCCAGTGGGGCTGACTGATCCTGAAGGAACTCTTCCAATCCTTTTACTTTCACCACCTCTACTTGGAGCAAGTTTTAATCTAGGGTTTTACGAATTGTCAAATAGCATCAATAAGCGTGAAAGTACTTTGGGTGGGAGAGTAGGGGCGGTGGCTGGTGGTCTGATTGGTGGAGGTTTTGTAGCAGGGTTGACACGCGCTGGTGCTACAGGTTTTAACCTATATCTAAATTCAGTCTTTGCAGGAGCCAAGGGAACTCTGCTTGGTAAGGGAATAGAGCAACTTATTGACAGAAGTAACCCCTCTAGAGAAGGATTAGCCCTTGATCTTGGACTAAATTTTCTCTTCCCTGGATTACCTAATTTAGGTCGTACTGGGATAAAGCTTCTTGATCAATTCATTGATGAGTTTAAGGGGCCATTTCTGGATTTTCTCATCAAAGACTTCAACAGCCTAAAAGATTTTCTAAAAGAGAAATTTGGCGATAATGTTGCTCAATCTTCCACCAATGTAGTCGCATCATTCGATCCCAATGATATTATCGCTCCCGCCGGATTTGGTGAGCAGGGCTGGATCGCTACACCGCAACTTCTACCCTACACCATTCGGTTTGAGAATGAAGTGGAACGAGCGACTGCCCCGGCGGTGCAGGTAGTAATTACCCACCAGCTTGATGCAGACCTGGATTTAGATACATTCGAGTTGGGTGATTTCGGGTTTGGTTCCCTGGTGGTTGAAGTGCCAACAGGGCTACAGAGTTACAGTGAACGGCTGGATTTGCAAGAGACGATCGGTTCATTTGTTGATGTGGATGCCAATCTCGATCGCGCCACTCGGACTGTTACGTGGACGCTTAAAACGATCGATCCAGAAACGGGTGAATTGGCAACAGGAGTGGATGATGGGTTTCTACCACCTAACACAGAAAACAGTAACGGAGAAGGATTTGTTCGGTACACTGTTGAACCAAAGTTAGGATTGCAAACAGGCGATCGTATTGATGCCCAAGCTAGTATTGTCTTCGATACGAATGAACCGATTTTGACACCGCCTGTCTTCAATACGATCGACGTAGGCGCACCAAATAGTCGAGTTTGGGCAAGATCAACAAAGCAAGGTGGGCGAAACATTAACCTGTTGTTGGCTGGCGTAGATGATGGCAGCGGGATTGCGTCTTACGATGTGTACGTTTCCACGAATGGAGGTGCCTTTGAACAATGGATTGATAATGCAACTGGCGCATCTGTCCCATTTCGGACTGCTCCTGGGCGTACCTATCGGTTTTCCAGTGCTGCCAAAGATAATGTTGGACACTTGGAAGCAGTTCCCACTGCCCTACCTGCTGATTTTGTGCGGGTTGGCACAAATCGGAAGAACCGACTGGCAGGCAGATCTGGAAATGATGTGTTGCTTGGGTTGGGTGGAAACGATCGGCTGATTGGCAGAGGGGGTAATGATATCCTCAGTGGCGGCAGAGGCAATGATGTGCTTAGGGGGAGTGTTGGTAATGATGTCCTTGAAGGAGGGGCGGGTAATGATACCCTAATTGGCGGACGCGGCAACGATACGCTGGTGGGTGGCAGAGGACGAGACGTTTTTGTATTGGAAAAAGCCCCAGGGCGAGATGTTATTCGTGATTTTAAGCGTGGACAAGATCGCTTAGGACTGGCTCGTGGCATCAGTTTTGATAATCTCGACTTCCGTAATAGAGGGCGCAATACGCTCATCAGCGTTGATAATGATCCCCTAGCCTTATTGCGCGGGGTTCGAGCCAATCAAATCACGATCGCGGATACGGTCAGAGTTTAGTCTTCTAATAATGCTCATATTTTCGTCTAGCCATTCCTGACCATCCTTTTTGGAAAAGGAGGCTTCCAGGGCGATCGCATACTGAAGTTGGCAGTAGATTATTGCCGGATGATGTGAATGGGTTTCTGATGAAAGTTTACCCCATGCATTTATGGCGAATCTACTGCGAAATCTCCATGTCATTGTTCTCTGATATTTCACAGGAGATGCAAACCATGCTGGACTGGCAGATGTTTTTGTCGGCAGAAAACTTTCGGCGGGCATGGAACAAGGTGCGCGCCAATCATGGCTGTGCTGGGGTGGACGGAGAAACGATCGAAGCCTTTGAGCGCAATGTTGATCAAAATTTAGCAACCCTGCGTCGTCAACTTCAAACCGGCACCTATCAACCCATGCCCTTACAATCGCTGCGGGTGGCAAAGAAGCCGCGTCTTCAACCTGGAGAACCGCCCAAAACCGAGTGGCGTGGGTTAGCCGTTCCAACGGTGCGCGATCGAATCGTGCAACAAGCACTTTTGAATCTGCTGCATCCCATCTTGGAACCCCAATTTGAAACCAGCAGCTTTGCCTACCGACCCGGCAGATCCTACAAAAGCGCAGTCCGGCAAGTGGAGCAGTGGCGGCAACAGGGCTACGATTGGGTGCTGGATGCGGATGTGGTGAAATATTTTGATAATATTCAGCATTCTCGTCTATTTGCCGAATTGCAAGAACGGGTGCATGATCCAGCGGTGGGCAAGCTGGTAGAACAATGGATTGGCAGTGGGGTAACAACTGCATCCGGCTTGATTTTGCCATCGAAAGGGATTCCTCAAGGCTCAGTTGTATCACCTATTTTGGCGAATGTTTATTTCGATGATTTTGATGAGGCAGTGGAAGATGCCGGATTTAAGCTGGTACGCTATGCGGATGATTTTGTGATTTTAGCAAAGTCGAAGTCGCGCATTGAGAAGGCTCAAGTTTTGGTCGATCGCCTGCTGGAGACAATGGGGTTGGAACTGCATCCTGACAAGACCCGAGTGACCAATTTTCGGCAGGGGTTTCACTTTTTGGGGCATACCTTTGTTCGATCGCTCGTGATTCAAGACCAGGGCAAAGGCAAGAAGCGCAAGGGGAATGAAGGTGTAGGAGTGCAGGGGAAAGAATCTCCAATCTTGACTTACAGTGATCCGCCTCTCCAAATGACACAAATACAGCAAGCATTACAGGAGGCAATTCAGGCATCAAAGCAGCCAATCCCACCGCCGCTGTATGTGGTGATGGGCTACAAGGTGCGGGATGAGAAGCCAATACAAATTGAGTCAAAAGAATGGAGTTGGCATACTGGCATGTCCACGCTGTATTTGGTGAAACAGGGAACGATGCTACGGAAAGACCACGGACGGTTCGTGATTGAGGGCGGTCGGTTGGCAGCGGATGGGGAGAAGAATGAAGCGGATGGGAGGACGAATCCCAAATCTAAAATCCTCAATCCCAAATCTAAACCAGAACAGATTTTAGAGATTCCGATTCAGGAAGTGGGGCGAATTCTGGTGCTGGGTCGGGTGCAACTGAGTACCAGTGCGATCGAGGTTTGTCTGGAGCGGCAGATTCCGGTGATTTTCATGTCGCAGATGGGCGATTACAAGGGACATCTCTGGAGCAGCGAGTTTTGTGATCTGCCAACGGAAGCAACCCAATTTGGACGACGAACCGATCGCCACTTTCAGCAAATCATGGCACGACAATTGCTGCATGGCAAATTGACCAATTCACGCCACTTGTTACTTCGGCTCAATCGCAAACGCAAAGTCAATGGACTGGCAGCCAAAATTCATCGAATTGATCAACACATTGCTGCCCTGGCTCAAACGAATGACCTAAACGTGATGCGCGGACACGAAGGATCGGCGGCTCGTCTGTATTTTACGGCGTTGGGACAGTTAATCACTAATCCGGGTTTCAGTTTAACGGAACGCACTCGTCGTCCTCCTAAAGATCCCGTCAACAGTTTGCTAAGTTTTGGCTACACGCTGTTGTTTAACAATGTGCTGAGTCTGATTTTGGCAGAAGGACTGAATCCCTATTTGGGCAATTTGCATCGTTCCGATCGCAAGGAGATGCATCTGGCATTTGACTTAATGGAAGAGTGGCGATCGCCGATTGTTGATAGCTTGGTGATGACGTTGGTAAACAAAAAAATCCTCAGACCAACTGATTTTACCTTTCCAAATGCTGAAGGCGGCATTTATTTGAACGATGTAGCTCGCAAGGTGTTTCTTAAATATTTTGAAGAACGAATTTCTGAGGAAATTGCCTATCCAACTTTACAGCAACCTGTGTCTTACCGCCGTGCTATTCAGTTGCAGATTCAGCAATACAAACGGTGCTTACAAGATTCCAATCCTTATCAGCCTTTTATTCGAGCTACCTAGCAATGCTTGTTCTAATTGTTTATGACATTCCTGACGATAAACGTCGCCAAAAGCTAGCAACTTTTTTGGAAGGTTATGGCAGGCGAGTACAACTGAGTGTGTTTGAATGTTTCATTTCATTACCCGAAATGAAGAAATTACATGACAAAGTCAAACGACAAGTCAAGCCCACCGAAGACAATGTGCGTTTTTACTGGATTGCAGCCGATTGCCTGCCGAAAGCTCTGACGATTGGCAGTTCTCCACCAGAGCCGCCTCCAAAACTCTATATTGTTTAGGTGACAAGTAGATAGAACCTTTGCAGCGAATCGGCTAGTTTCTGATCCGCTGTTTTTTGCTAGTTTCCTGAATTAATGAATACGGATTGACTTTTTCTTCACAGCCGACATAATAGGAGTTAAGAAGGGCTCCGTCCCATCCCGCCCGAACCTTGAAAACCGCATAACTTCGTTGACCTGCGTCGATGCCTTATTCAGTGGGCATTTCAGACGCTATCTTTCTGAGGTTTTGAGAGAGAAAAATCGTTTTTGCAAGTTAAAAATGACCTGCGTCGATTTCCGCTCAGGAGCCATTGCCCAGAGCAGGTTTCAAGTGGCACTCTTTCATCACCTCTTTCCCGCAAGGGAACTGAAACAGAATCCCAAGCCGCGCCCCTTGCTGGAAATTTCGGCTTTCATCACCTCTTTCCCGCAAGGGAACTGAAACAAGCAGCAGCAACGAAAAAAGCACGGAAAACGCGAGACTTTCATCACCTCTTTCCCGCAAGGGAACTGAAACAAGTTTCCGTTAGCCACATCAAGACGGCAAATAACGGGTGCTTTCATCACCTCTTTCCCGCAAGGGAACTGAAACGTGTTCTCGAGACCGTCAACGGAGTTCTTGACCCCGGAGATCTTTCATCACCTCTTTCCCGCAAGGGAACTGAAACACACCCTTACCACTTCAGAAGTTCCAACAAAGCCTTGAACTTTCATCACCTCTTTCCCGCAAGGGAACTGAAACAAGCTGTTGAGACACCGTTTTTAAGGCCGTTGTACTCATCTTTCATCACCTCTTTCCCGCAAGGGAACTGAAACCGAGAATCGCGAGCGCATCCAAAAGACCGAATTCGTCCTTTCATCACCTCTTTCCCGCAAGGGAACTGAAACTTGGGTGCTGAGACCGTTCCATCTTCCACAAGGCTAGGCTTTCATCACCTCTTTCCCGCAAGGGAACTGAAACTTTCTTTCACGGTTTCCCGTTCGGACTTGCTATCGGCTCCTTTCATCACCTCTTTCCCGCAAGGGAACTGAAACCTGGACCAGTCGCGGTGCAGTTGTTGCTCTGGATCTGTCTTTCATCACCTCTTTCCCGCAAGGGAACTGAAACCGTCAATGCCGTTGCCAATGCCCGTCAACTGGTCAGCTTTCATCACCTCTTTCCCGCAAGGGAACTGAAACCGGCACAAACAATACGATTCGTTCCATGTTCAACTGCTCTTTCATCACCTCTTTCCCGCAAGGGAACTGAAACGTTAGGCGCTCCTGATAAGGGCGGTTGTCCAATTCAGCCGTCTTTCATCACCTCTTTCCCGCAAGGGAACTGAAACCTGCCGCAATCTGACCATTAATCAGGTTTGCCCGACTTTCATCACCTCTTTCCCGCAAGGGAACTGAAACAGTTGGAGTCAGACTCGTTAGAGCTAGTAGCCTCCATATCTTTCATCACCTCTTTCCCGCAAGGGAACTGAAACAGCATGCTGCTCTTGCAACTGTTCCATGCGCTGCTCTTTCATCACCTCTTTCCCGCAAGGGAACTGAAACAAGTTGCCACAACCCTGTCTCCCTCAAACGAAATCGCGGAAACTTTCATCACCTCTTTCCCGCAAGGGAACTGAAACATGATTGGCGTGCGTACAGGCTTGATACCTACATCAATACTTTCATCACCTCTTTCCCGCAAGGGAACTGAAACGCGACTGCAAAACCCTCCCGAGGAGAAAGGATTTACAATCTTTCATCACCTCTTTCCCGCAAGGGAACTGAAACCGAAGGCCTCGGAATGCTGGCGCTGAAGTTGCTCTTCTTTCATCACCTCTTTCCCGCAAGGGAACTGAAACGCGCGTCGGGGGAGTTAGGGTCACCGATCTGCACCACGCTTTCATCACCTCTTTCCCGCAAGGGAACTGAAACCCAAGACCATTGCCAAGGTTGTCAAGTTGAACCGAGAGATTCTTTCATCACCTCTTTCCCGCAAGGGAACTGAAACAAGCACCATTAAATTCCGTCTCAATGCCCTGACCCTGCTTTCATCACCTCTTTCCCGCAAGGGAACTGAAACAAAGTAGGGCGGATGTTTTCGAAAGACATGAGATTTTCTTTCATCACCTCTTTCCCGCAAGGGAACTGAAACTCCATTTCGTTAAGCTCGGCCTGGACAGCATCGAGATCAACGTCTTTCATCACCTCTTTCCCGCAAGGGAACTGAAACTCGCGTACAAAGATTTTCGCTTTCGAGAATACGCCATCTTTCATCACCTCTTTCCCGCAAGGGAACTGAAACTGCCGCCAGCCCTGTTTTCACTTCCTTCTCCCCTACAACCTTTCATCACCTCTTTCCCGCAAGGGAACTGAAACGCGGTAGCGGATGGGCGATCGGTTTTAAGGCAACGCATTGAATTCGACCCAGAAACAGATGGGCGATCGGGTGAGTGAGATGAGGGCTTGACCTGGAGAAGAATAGATAGGCGATCGGGTGAGTGAGATGAGGGCTTGACTTGGAGCAGAATAGATGGGCGATCGGTTGTGTGAGATGAGGTTAATAGTCTGATAAACCAGAGAAGAACCAAGTTACTATCCGTTGTTTCTTGCGACGCGGCGATCGCTCATCTCCCTCATCCCGTTCCATATCCGATGCCAACCCCCATCCGATGCTAACCCCCATCCGTTGCCAACCCCCATCCGTTGCCAAATTTTTTCCCCTGGGCACACTAGACCTGTCATCTACCCACTTTATACCCGTGTCCAACTCCGACATCCCTCATCAAGATCTCACCTACCGTATCATTGGTGCAGCCATGCGAGTTCACCGAAACACACCGCGTGGACTACGCGAAAAGCATTATCAACGAGCACTTACCGCCGAAATGCAAAAAGATGGTTTGATTGTCGTTGAAGAGCATTTTATTGAACTTTACAGTGGTGAAACTTGGCTAGGGCGGCTCTATATTGACCATTGGGTAAACAACTGTATCGTTGTTGAAGACAAAGCCGTTGCCCGATGTATGGGAAACAATGAAATCGCTCAAGTCATCACCTATCTAGCAGCCACAGACACAAAAGTAGGCTTATTACTCAACTTTGGACGATCGCGCCTCGAATATAAACGCATCTTGCGCCCCGACACCACCCCCTACTGGCAACAATCGATCGCCAAATATCTCTGGAAAAACCCACCCACAAAAGTTTCTAGCCAACCAACACCACCCGCTTCATCCTTATGTCTGCCTGTTTCCCTTCCCCTGGAAAAGACATTTTCCAAGCACTGTTAATCTGAACGTGTTTTTATCAAACCTTTAGCTGTTATGCTGAACACGTTTTATCCCATTGAAGCGATCGACATTGCTTCCTCCCTGATCAATTCACTCTACTCGCTTCGATATTTAATTGATGGAGTAACAGCATTTTTCACACTCATATTCTCTGGGCTTTTAGTCATTAGTGCATTGCCGTTTGGATCACTCGTTACAGGTCAAGTAGGCTGTCTTAGCTTTTTACTAATCTGTATCAATGCCACAGTACAAATCATTGCAACGGGAGGACAACTAACATCCACTATTCAAACTGGCATTTTCGTCGATATTGTAAATTTGGCATTCGGAATATTTGTTAGTCTAGCAATCCGCAGCCATATAATAGCAGGCGTAATTGGCATGATGACATTCTTTGCTTTTGCAAAAGGTGTTGGTCTACCGGGTATTCTCGAAAGATGTGCAGGACACTGTCCCTTTGATGCATTAATCCGGCAGCTAATCAACTACTTGGGATAACCTAAACGACAAAATACTTTGCACATCTTACTCATAAAATGATGAATAGGGGCAATGCAGTACAAAGCCCCGTTTAGTAAATTGATGGATAGAATTAAACATCCATAGTGAACAACAGGTTGACTAAGATCAGTTCTGTCACTTCCATCTTATCCGTTACAAGTTTAGTTTACCTAAATTAGCCTACCTTCCCCATCCGTTGCCCCATCCGTTGCCCTACATTCTCTCAGCGATCGCCAGGTTCAGATCATTCACAAGTTGTTGTCCTTTCGCCCGCTCGTGAGGTGCAATTTGGTGGTAAATCAGCGACCCTGCGGCAGTCTGAATGATTATAGTCATGTAGTAGCTGGAAACAACCATCAAAGCTCCGAGCACCAGTACAATCAGATTGCCGGCAGATAAGTTAGTGATTCCAAATCCAATCAATGCTAATCCAATGAAGAAGCGAATTGGCTTAAATCCATTACCAATTTTTACATTCGTGATACTGTTCAATGGATAGGTAACGTTATTGTTTCCTAGAGGAATCACCAAAAAGACATTGGGAATATCACCAATTAGCCGCTTATTCGTTAAAGTAAATCGAGTTTTGATAAAGAACAGATTCAGAGAATAGCCCAGCTTATGTTCTGATTGCACCTCTTCATCTTTGGCAAATGCAATGTTTGATCCGCTCATTTCTATGACTCCAATGCTGCAAGTTTATATGGAAATTCATTCTAGATCGATCGACTTTGTTGTTCGATCGATCGGACTTTAGGTGACATAGATTCATGCACTGATTGATACGCTCTCAGTTTCCACTCTGAATCATTGCCATCTGCAAGCATTCTAAATCCACCTGGAAGTACCCTATTCCAATCCAATTCCTATATATGTTAACTAGCGGTCATCCCGATCAGTAACGACTGAACCCGATTTTCCCTTCTCAACAACTGCTATACTGACAACATTCTTCCCACAGGACATTTTCTGTAACGTCTGCTACACCAGTAAATCTAAACTTTAATTGAAATTACTGAATAAAGTTGAAGAGTTTCTTCCATTTGTAGAGTATTCCAGACAATTGCCCTCAAGGTACTCAAAACTAGTGGAAGCGAGAGAGGTTTCAAGAAATAATGTTCTGATTCTTCTGAGGTTGGAAGGGGATGTTTCCAACGGTAGTTATAGTAATGTACAAACAAATCCTGTACAACCAACGGACTTCAAATCGAAGGCGATAGGAATAATTTTATGCATCTTGTTCTGATCGAAACGTCTGGTAATCAAAACTATATTTTTACAACTAATAAGCTGAAAGAAAATGTCGGGGCATCTGAGTTAACCTATCAAGCAGGCACAGCATGGATTTTAGATGCCGTACATCAAGCTGGCAGTTCTCCACTCATCAGTCTTTGGCGAAATAACGATCAACTTCGAGAAAAACTTCTGGATCAAAATCTAAACCCACGAATTCATCCAGATAGTTCAATTACTGCGGAGGTCATTGTAGCTGCTTCCGGAAAGGCGTTGCTACTGACCCAAAACTGGGACACTGCCAAGCAGATTATTCAAGCGGTGAGTCTTCGAGCATTGCATGAAGCACCCGGATTAGATATTTGTGGAGTAATTTCGGAGCCATTTGACTGGAATGCAGACGGTTTGGGAGAAATCAACCGGCAAGTGCATCAAAAATTTGAAAGGGTTCGATCGCATCGTCCTTCTCCCAACCTACGATTTTTGCGCTTGCCCGTTGTTGCAGAATGTGCAACCAGCGGTTTGCCCGCCACATCTGTTGATTCTCGAACTCCAGATGGAAAACCCGTCTTGCGTTCTGCTGTAAGTCGCTACAAGCGTAGCGTCAGTGCGGAAGGATTCGATCGGATTCAAAACCTACTGAGAAATGAGGATTATGACTTCGCTAAAAGTATTCAGGTTTTGGATACAGAAGGTGAACAATCGCAATCATTGGAATGGCTTGCCGTCGTTCATGCCGATGGAAACGGATTAGGAGAAATCTTTTTAGATTTTCACACCCACTTACAACAGTTAGAACCTCTCGATACACACCCTAATCGAAACTATGTTGAATACCTACGAAGGTTCTCCCTGGCACTGGACTTCTGCACTGAACAGGCGTTTCTTTCTGCCTTGAATGCTTTTAAGCGTCAAGATAATAACTTACTTCCAGTTGTTCCCCTAATCTTAGGAGGCGATGATTTGACAATCGTTTGTGATGGCAAGTCAGCCCTGAGGTTCACCCAGATGTTTCTCACCGCTTTTGAAGCAGAGACAAGTTGCACCGATACGGCTCACTACAATGGCGTAATTCCAGCAATAGCCCAAGCAGCTTTCAAAGTCGATCGCCTCTCCGCCTGTGCTGGAGTTGCCATCATCAAACCACATTTTCCCTTTTCGATCGCCTACGAGTTGGCAGAGAAACTGACAAAATCAGCAAAACAAGTCAAAGAAATTGTCAAAAATACGGCAAATGGCAATAAATCCTATCCTTGCTCTGCTTTAGATTTTCACATGGTATACGATGCCAGCGGCGTGGATTTGTCCCACATTCGTAAAAAACTGCTCGTGGATAATGGACAAACCCAATTACACAGCCGTCCCTATGTTGTGACACCTGACGTAAAATTGCCACAAGACAGCGTAACGAACCTGAACTGGGTTTCTGTTCATCGATGGGAGACATTTGAGCAACGAGTTAAAAAACTGGCAGAAACGGATGAAGAAGGGCGGCGCAAGCTGCCGAATAGCCAGATCCATGATTTGAGGGCAGGCTTAACCTTAGGACAAGCCCTAGCAGATGCTCGCTATCAACTGATTTATAAGAGATATGCAAAACAGGGAATTAGCACGCTTGAAGGCTCAGAAAAATCATTGTTCGTGCAAGAACCTGATATTGAAGAAGGTACAGGTGGAAAAGGTGCCCGTGGAAAACGTATCACGGGATTACTAGACGCAATTGATGCGATCGATTTTCTTGCCGTCGAAACACATGAAGAATCCCAGATAGAAGAATCAGAAACTAGCCATGCAGAATAATACAGAACTAACTGTTCCAACCGAATTAACAGCCACATTAACAATGTTAAGCGATTGGCACATTGGCTCAGGGGCAGGTCGTCCCGGAGATGTCGATCGCCTCGTTCTGCGAGATCAAGATGGGTTTCCCTATGTTCCTGCGAAAACGTTGACTGGGATTTGGCGAGATGCCTGCGAACAGGTTGCATTGGGGCTAGACAATGGCGAGGAAGGGGTATGGAGTGAGTGGGTAAATTACCTATTTGGTGATCAACCTGCTATTCCATTGCCCAGAGCCACAGAAACAGCACCTCGTCACGCCGCCTTATCGGTGCGATCGGCAAATGTATCTGATCCATTGAAGCGAGTGCTCAAGAGAGAGCCGATTTTGCAAAATACACTGGCTTTTGTTAAGCCAGGAATCAGCATTGATCCAAACACAGGTTCTGCTAGGGAAAACTTTTTGCGATTTGAAGAAATGGTTCGGGGAGGCACGGTTCTGCAAGCCTCCTGCGAGTTGAACTTAGCAGAGTTGAAAAACAGCGAAGAACAACGAGCCGTTTATGCATTGCTGGTAGCAGGAACGCGGCTAGTTGAACGGATAGGAGGTAAACGGCGAAGAGGAGCAGGACAATGTAAGTTGGAGGTAGAGCCAAACATTAAACCTTGGATTGACTGGCTTGCTCAACATGCAGAACATCCACCGTTACCACCGTCATTACCTGAATCCGGCTTCACTTTAGATACTCAAGAAACACCAGCAATTACATCAGACAATACCTGGTTTTGCCTGAAATTGATCCTTACAACCCAATCTCCGCTGACCCTCGCAGCCCGTACAGTTGGTAACGTTGTTGAAACACTGGATTATATCCCAGGAACGTACCTGCTACGAATCATCATCAAAAAATTGAGCGCGTTAGGAATGGATTGGAATGCGCTGAATCAAGCAGTTGCTCAAGCTGACTTATTAGTCACCAATGCCACGATCGCCATTCAGGAACAAGCTGGTCACCCGACCCCGCTTGCATGGTTCTACGAAAAATTGGGAGGTGGACTAGACAAAGGCAGAGGCGTTTACAACCGCTTACAAGAAAAAGAACCCGATCGAATTCAGCTAAAAGGATCTCGAGGAGGATACATTTGCGCCGCTGAAACAGGTCATCTTCCTGAGTACAGTAAACCAATCACACTCCTGGAAACTCACAACACAGTCGAAGATAAATTTCAGCGTCCAACTAGCGAGGTGGGAGGTGTATATAGTTATGAGGCGATCGAACCTGGAACCACGCTTTGTGCGGAGTTGAGGCTGCATCGGGGAATTGTTAATCTGTTGAAACAGCATCAAACAGATTGGTGGACAGTCTTCAGTGGGTCTAGTCGCATTGGGCAGTCAAAGAAAGATGATTACGGCTTAGTCGAAATTACCGTCGAACCTCCGATTGAAATTCAATCATCCAAACCACTAGACAAACAAAAATCACTTGTCGTTTGGCTTTTATCAGATGTCCTACTACGTGATAGTCGGCTACGTCCCACAACTCGTTTAGAAGACTTTAAGCAAGCCCTTGAAAAAGCACTTAGCGACGAACAGAAATCAGTTCAACTAGTGCTTGAAAATGTTGCGTCAAAGGATTTCATTGACGCGATCGTTCGATCCCATCGACTTGACTCGTGGCAGGTACGCTGGGGATTGCCGCGTCCTTCTTTGGTTGGGCTTGCGGCTGGAAGCTGTATGGTATTTCGCGTAACTCAAGGAACCCTTGATCCAGATAAGATGGCAAAACTGGAAATCTGTGGCATCGGAGAACGACGGGCTGAAGGCTATGGACAGCTTTGTTGCAACTCACCACTGCTTATGAAACCCATCCCGGAATGGAATAGGGAAGCGCAAGAGAACGGTAAACAATCCTCTATTTCATCGCAAGAAGAACCGCGATCGATAACATTACTTACATCTGCTGATCCGGCCTATGCCTACGCCAAAGTGATTGAACGAGAAGCTTGGCGCGAGGCAATTCGTAGAGCTTCTCTTTACTTAGCAAGTCATGAAACCACACGCAAAAGACTGTTGGGCTTGCAAATGATTGAAGATGGAAACCAGAAGCGCAGTAAACCCTCAATGAGTCAACTTGGTGCGTTGCGATCGGTGTTAGGGAAGTTACAAGAACCGAATGATGCAGAAGTGATCACTTGGATGAACCATGTGAAAGAGAAGCAAGGTGATAAGTGGAAAGATAGTCAATCTCAAACAAGTGGACTCGACAAAGTTGCTAATCTTATTAAAGAAAGACTCACAATTTGGAATCATCTTTCTAATGCACTTGAAGAATTAAATCATCCGACCTTTGTAAATTTAATTTTGACTCAAGATGGCGAAATACTCCTGCAAGAAGAGCTTTGGGCTGAGGCGATTCAGACACTAGTTGCAACCTGTATTCGTGCTCATAAACGTGAAACTGAGGAGGAATCGGAGAAGGACTAGAACGAGGAAATGAAAGCGAGAGCAAGATTTGTTGACATTTATCTTTGTGAACCAGTTTGATCATTTAAGCGAGAAAGTAGATGGCACGTAAAATTCGATCGCGAATTCATTTTTCGGGAACACTGGAGGCAGAAAGCCCAGTACATGTTGGTGGTATGAATGATGATCCAAGAGTAGATTTAACGCTTGCTGTCAATGGACAAGGAAACTACTACATTCCTGGAACAAGCTTAGCCGGAGCATTACGGGCATGGATGGCACGACAGGATGAAGACATCACCGATCACCTTTGGGGGGCACTCAAGGAGCGTGGGGATGGAGGTCATGCTAGCTTTATCTTGATTGAAGATGCTCCAGTACAGGGTAAAGTGAACACTGAGATTCGGGATGGAGTGGGCATCGATCGCTTCACGGGAAGTGCAGCTGAACACATGAAATTCGATCGAGCAATTCTGCCTAAGGGAACCCAAATTAGATTTAGGCTCATCCTAGAAGGAGATGCATCTTTAACCCATGAACAGTGGGAAGAAAGACGGCTGCTTTGCAATGATTTGATCCAAGCCATGCAAAGCGGTCATTTACGTCTGGGAGCCGCTAAAACAAGAGGACTGGGGCAGATTAGGCTGAAAGAGGTCAGCTTCAAGGAGCAGCAATTATTAACGCGGGAAGGCATGTTGGCACTCCTGCAATATGGGGGAGTCGAACGCCAGTTAGAACATTCGTCTAACCCTCTGAGCCAAACCCTGATGGTTGAAATTACCTGGAAACCGTTGTCTCCATTGATGGTTAAGGCAGAACAAGATGGCATTGCAGTAGATATCCTGCCGTTGGTTAGCTCGATCGGTGATTTCTTAACCTTTGTATTGCCCGGAGCTTCTATTAAGGGCGCATTGCGAACTCAGGCGGAACGAATTGTTCGGACACTTTTATCTCAAGAAATACCCAAACAAGCAGATTCAAGACAACAGTTTCTCAGACAGCTAGAAGTGCCGCTGGTTGAGGAATTATTTGGAGCCGCCGCCAAAGTCAACGCAAAAACTAAGACAAAAGGTGGACAAATCGGAGCATTAGCGGTGGATGATTGCTATGCCGACCTGAAAATAAACGCTGAAGACTGGGATTCTGTAACGGCTGCAACGAGTGAAGCCGAACTAAGGCAAGCACTTGATCAATCGAACCTACAACAGACTCAACAGGCGTTTCATGTGGCGATCGATCGCTGGACGGGTGGAGCCGCAGATGGGTTCTTATACAGCACTTTGGAGCCAATGGGAATTACCTGGCAGCCAATTCAATTAACGTTGGATTTGCATCGCCTCAAAGACTCACAGCCCGTCGCGATTGCTTTATTGCTATTCATACTGCGGGACTTAGCCAATAACCGAATTCCACTAGGTTACGGGACAAACCGGGGTATGGGAGCGATCGAGGTTGAGCAAATTACCTTTGAGGGAGAAGGATTAGACGATTCTCTTGGCGAATTAACAGAGAAGTCTTTGGTGAAAGATGATGGAATGCCCTTCACACTCACACAGCTTGAATCTGAAGTTTTAGCAACGCTGAATCATGCTTGGCGCGATCGGATTACTTCATTAAAACAGGAGATAATGCAATGACCACATTGCACGGCAGAATGAGTCAGAATCTGCATCTTTCAGAAGCTCTCATTGCCTATATTGACCTGCTAAATGCACACAAAAATGCTGCCCAACTGCTAGCTGAAAGTGTAGCATTACTCTATTCACCCAATCGTTGTGAGTTTGCAAAGTTCCGAGATTGTAACTTGAAGAATTCGAGAGAAGAACTGATTGATCTCACCCCAATTTTTGAAGCGAGAGTTTTTAGTTCACTAGCTGAGTTGCGTTGGTTGAACGAGAACAGCGGCAAGGGAAAAGCCGTTTTGCTTTCAGAGGAATCCCTACATGAGTGCTTGAACAAACCGATTCAGGATCTTGCTGCGATCAACACCATTGAGCAAACTTACATTCTTTGGGGACAAGGAGTTAAACAAAGTCCTTACACTCCTCATTCTGGTTGGAGTCGATTGACTGAAGCAAGAATTGGCAAGCTGGATGTCCCGATCGCAAATTTGCAAAATCAGCAGCGGGTACAACTCATTGCACGAGAGTATGTTGCAGAAGTGGATGAGTATGGAAACACCGCTGTTGTAGAAGAACGACTAATCCAACTAAAGAGGTACAAAAATGGTAAGTAAAGCCACTCAAAGATCTAGATCATCTCAATCACAATCCTCCAAGAACTCAACAAATTCCGGTCAATTCCATAATCCCTACAATTTTATTCCAACACTTCCAAGAGAAGGAGAGAATGCTGATTTAGGTGATCACGAACCTGTTGGACATGGGTGCTATCATACCGATCGCTGGAGTGGGCATATTGGTGTCATGCTTACGACAATGACTCCGTTGCTGATTCCTGATGCCGCAAATCATGTTAAGGATACTCAAAGCGGACACAAAACGTTTCCTCTGTGTTTAGGAGCAGATGGAAAACCCTATTTGCCTCCTACTTCTGTCAAAGGAATGCTGCGATCGGCTTATGAAGCTGCTACAAACTCACGGTTTTCAGTTTTTGAAAAACACGGAACTGCATTAGCTTATCGCATGGCACCTGATCCGAAAATTCTTCCAGCGATCGTCGCTAGAAGAAAAGCGGACAACCAGTTGTGTTTAAGAATTTTGAGCGCAGCAAAGCTACTATGTTATAAAAAGTATGAAGAGCACGAAGAAGCTCCTCTTGACGGAGGGGCATCGGAGATCGCAGCGGCGCAAAATTATCCTAACCATCAGCTTCCAAAACACGGAGATCTTCTGTGGGTCAAACTCAATACTGGCAAGACTCGTAAAGTGACTCAATTTGCGATCAGGCAAAGCAACGAAAGAACGCGGAATGGATGGCAAAAAGCATGGGCTTGCATCACAGGCCCGAACTGCAACGAAAAGTGTTATGAAAGAGTTTTCCTCGAACTTGAAGCAGAGAAAGTTTATCCAATTACTCAAAAAGAAGTAAATCTGTGGGAAAACCTAATTTCAGACTATCAAGTTTTGCACAAATCGGATCTGGAAAAACGTCATCAGGATGGGCAAGCATTTGATGCGTATCTGGGGCATGAACCTGGGAAAACCGGATGGTCGAGGCACATATATACTAATGAAGCAGTGAAATTGAAGCCAGGTACACTCTGTTATGTCCAAATTAACAATGACAATGAGATTACAGCAATAATTCCAGTAACTGTTTCCCGGCAACTTTTCAAAACAACACCAGAATCTCTTTTGGCAGAGTCGCTTAAACCCGCAGAGAAAATGAGTGAACTCTCCCCAGCCGATCGCGTTTTTGGTTGGGTGAATCAAAAAGGAAAAGGGTCTTATAAGGGAAATCTGCGGATTGGGGTTGTCAAGTGTGAAACAGATGACTGGGAGCAACCGCTGGGCAATGAGGGATTGCCATTAGCGATTTTGGGACAACCTAAGCCCCAACAAGCCCGCTTCTATGTTGCTGAGGATGAGCATGGGACACCGCTTAAAGAAACTCCTAAAGAGGAAGGGTATCGCAGCGATCGAGGATTGCGCGGACGTAAAGTCTATCCCCACCATCGCAACTTACCATCAGGATATTGGGACAATCCAACAGTCGATCGCACCCAAACAGAACAAAACGGTCATTTTCAGGAATATCGCCGACCTAAACTCGATGGTGTTGAACAGCGAGATGACCAGAATCGATCGATCCAGTCTTGGGTGAAGGCAGGCGTAACTTTCCGTTTCACAATTGATATTACTAACCTTTCCGATGTTGAACTAGGAGCCTTACTGTGGCTGTTGACGTTACCAAAAGAACACTATCACCGTTTGGGCGGTGGTAAGCCGTTGGGTTTTGGCAGTGTGCGACTAGAAATGGATTGGGAAAAAACAGATCTGCGCCAAGGGAAAGAATGGAACGAGTTTTATTTGTCGCTTGATTCTGCTGTTAGCCCCAACCACAAAGACGCTGAAGCAACGATCGCAACCTTTAAGCAGGCGATCGAACAAGTTTATGGCGGCAGTAATAAAAAAACCTTTGAGCAAATCCAAATGATTCAAGCTTTTTGTCGATGTGCAAAAGGATATGAAGATGGAAAGCCGATTCACTATCCCAGAGCCAGACAAGACAGCCAGTCCTCCAACGAACCTGTTCCTCCCCATCCAGAAGGAAGAGCCTTTGAATGGTTTGTTGCGAATGAACGGATTGGACAGGGATCGGGTCCAAAAGTTTCCTTACCTCCGCTTTGGAATGATCAAGGGTTGCCAATACTGAACGCTCGATCGCAGTCTCAACGATAACTCTATCTCAAAAAATCCACATTTGCTAATCCTCTTCACCTCGAAGAGGATTTTTTATCAAGATCAACAAGCATGAATTAACACCCTGAAAATTCTCGTTCTAAGTGTAAGGCGATCGTGTTTGTTTCTGCCAAATTGCGCCCAGTCGTTTGAATACACAATCCTAATCCGGCATCTGTCCAAATGAGGACAAATTCAACTAAACCGTTCGCATAAGTACGACGAATTGAGTTTCTCTGTTTTGGATTAAACGGCAGAGAATTAATGACTCCAACAACATATTGTGATTTGCATAGTTTTTCGGCAAATTTTTGCAATATAACATTACCGTGATGGGTATCGCTTAACTTAATTGTTTTATGACTAGGGATGAGAGCGGTGCGAGGAATCAGCGAGAGTAGCGTTGTTTCCTGCTTTGTGAACTGGAATCGACAGCGATCGTGAAATAGCTCACCCATTGCTGATAATGTCACATAGGTAACGTCATCAATTTCAACTTCTTCCACCATTGACTGTAAATAGTCATTGGTCAGATCGTGCTGAACTTGAGATTTTGGTAGAGTTTGGTGAGTTTCCAGTTCTTCAAATAGTCCGTAGTGATTGAGCCACAGCGTTAAATCGAGTGATACCGGCTGTGGCGGCAGTTCAATTACGTCTGAGAATTTTTCAAACAAGTAATACACTGGAATTTCCAAAGCTTGTCCAATCATTCCTGCAAAAGAAATTTGGGCTTTGTATCCTCCAGTGGCGTTGATGGCAATCGTTTCCGACGAGCGTTTTCTTACCTCTTTACTAATTTCACGCACTAAGTTTTTCAGCCCTTCTTGCTTGAATTGCTTTACACTGTCATCTTTTAATCCCTCTAATGTGCGAGATTCCACGCTCCGGAAGCGCAAAGGATTTTTGGAGTGACTGTAGTATTGTTGGAGAATGATTCCAGTATCTTTTCCATCAGAGGTGTCGGAAACTAGAAAGATTAATTGGGCGCGATCGGCTAAGTAACCTTGCTGACAAATTCGAGTAATAGAATTAATTTCAGCCCCGCACAAGCGGCTTATATTTTGTTGATCCAAAAGGAGTAAAACAAGCTGTATCCAATTTTGAGTATCAAAAGCCTGATGAATTGGATCATCTAGATCCAAGGGTTTGATATTATTCAACAGACTTGTACCAACAGTGCAAAGCAAGGTGTTTCGCATTATTCTGTGATTTGTGAGCTTTCAGGGGTTGAGAGACAGAACGTGACTAATTCAAAACAATCTCGATCGGGTCAAGAGATTCGTGAGGGTTCATATTTTTGTCCAACTGGGCTGGGGTATATTGTAAAGGACAATTTTTATTAATGCAGGCTAGTACCATGCCTACTGAACCATGCGAGGTCATACCGACGTAATCAGCAATGATATCCGTCTCTTTCCAACCTTGAAGTCGCTGTTCCTGATAGATTTTGCTCACTCGATCGCGGAACTCTAGCGGGTCGTACACATCGTTAATGACGATCGGTTCACTCTTACAAATATAGGGAAATTCTTCACGGAGTTGATTCGCTGTTTCCAGAGTTCTGGCAGAGCAGATAAGCCAGCATCGTTGCAGCCTGGGGAGATGGTAGCGAATGGCTTGCCGACAGGGTTCTGGGCGGCTGACCATGAGGATCAATCCACGATGCTGTTTAGGTTGTCGTTTGCCTAACAGAGGAACGTTCGGACGCACACGGGAAAGCTGTCTTGCCAACACCCAAACTGACCCCAAAAAGATGAGCAAAGCACCGACGGCGATTTGCAGCAAAGCAGGAACCGTGGCACCAAACCAATTCACCAACACATCGTAAACTGCGTTCCCCAAAACTGCCAGGAAAATCGAGCCAATTAAAAAGGGAACAAAAGTTTCAGGGCTGAAGAAGATTTTTAGAGCGAGGGAGAAGTTATTTCGCATAAGTTATCGAGATGGAGAAGGAAGGAGGAGAGGAGCAGGGGGAACAGGGAAAATAGTGGGAGTTTATTGGAGCCAGGGGAGGCAATGTTTGATAACTGCGTCGAGTAAGATATCAGGAACAGTGAGGGTTTTACCGCGTTCCCAGGGCCCGGCAATAATTTCCAGATAGGGTTCGGTGCGAAGGATCTCTAAGCGGTTTTCTAGAACACTGTGGATGATGGCGATCGGTTTTAGAGTGGGTTCACAAAACTGTTGCCATTCAGGAATTTTGTCAGGATCGCTGCTGATAATAATGGAATGTGTACATCGTTCAACCAGCGGGTATTTCTCAGGTTGAATTCTGCCGCCAAGATCTACGATGCTCAAATCAAGTACCTCCCGTAGGCTAACTGTGGCGTTGGTATGACGATCGAAAAAGAATGGGATTTCCATAACTGTTTCAGGATTAATGTGCATCCGGCGTTCATGTTCCTGCACTAACTGTTCAACCAGTTTTGAATCAGGGGTTTCATAACTCCAGTTTCCTTCACCATCCCAGTTTGCTCGATGTAGGAGGAAAGGCAATTCTGGAAAACGCAGAATTAAGCTCGCGCGTAAGGCATAGGAGAGGACACTCTTACCGCTTCCAGGTGGCCCACAAACCAGAATCGCTGATCCAGAATCTCGATCGCATTGTGTCGGAATGTTATGCTCGATCGCGGACTGCTGATTTACTAATCTGGATAATTTGACCTTCAGAACCTGCCCCACTTCAACTGCGTCAGAATGAGTCGAAGTGACAACCGCACCACCCATGCGAGGGTCAAAACAGGCAACCCAGGCAGTTGGGTGACACAAGTGAGTTAGATAGGAATACAGCCAGATCGGGGCTTTGCCCTCCAGAACTACCCCCTGATTCCAAATCATTTCCTTTGGTAGTTTCAAGCCTTTTAAGTCATGCGGCTCAATTAATCCATTCGAGGTTGCAATTTGGATGTGTAAATGTTGGTACGCTAAGCCCGATTCAGTATGACAGGGAATATGTTGAAATTTAATGGATGGCATAAGGTTGAATTGCTTTCGTTAAATTGAGTGATTTCGTTGCACGATCGAGGTGAACCTAACTTAACCAGGTAATTGATACAAGCTAAGTTTCGTTATATCGTCAAAAGCCTGAACCGGAAGGATTTACAGTAGATACTTTAATTGTTTTTGGAAGAGGAGGCTTCCGAGGTAAGGCAAACTAATAAGAGGCAGAAAATAAGGTAAAGGTTTTACACTAAATCTTTTTGTCTTCATCTCTTTTTGCCTTCACCCTTTCCAAAATCAGGTTCCCTCATGTCTGCTCCCATCTGGAACGAACCCCCTACCGTCCCTCTGCTGCAATGGTTCGCACGGGGATCGCTAAAGCAAAACTTAGACAAGGCGATTCGGCTATGGGTATGGATGCGTTTACTGTATGGCGATCGCACCCATCGGCTACCATTACCTGATCCGTTCACCTATGTTGATTTTCGAGATGTGTTCTTTAGCCATTCTCATACAAGAGGGGAAAAGATTCCACACTTACACGATTTAGACTGTCCTTGTGCTAAACCGACGATCGCCTGGTTGTTTGGAGCAGGGAATGTGACATTACCACAATGGCAGGAGGCACTTTCGGATCAGAGTTGTCAGCAAGTGATTCAACTTAAATCGCAGGAATTCCAGCAGGCGTTGCAACAGCATGATGCTTCACCAAAGCAATTTCAGCAAATTTTGCAAGAGCGGTTATTTGGCAGGACGCGGCGAACGCTGGCAGAAGATTTGCAAACCCTGGTGGATATTCACTGTTTGAAGCGAGAGGAGCAGTCGTTTCGGAGAGTGAGTGAGTTACCGCCTTGCCCACAAGCATTCTCTGCAAATTCAGGCGAGTCCTATCTGTCCGTGCAAAATCTAGAGTTTTTTACTCAACCGGATTTGGCGGCGATCGCAGAGAATTTTTTTCAGCCCATCAATGACTATCGCCGCTTTTTTGTCCATGTAGAATATGTAATTCCAACGCAGCATCTCGATCGCGTGGATGAATGGCAGGCACAACTGCGGGATCTGTGGCACAAAACTCCCATTCCACCGCTGCTGATGCAGTACCAACCTGCGGGACAGTCCCAAGTTTGTTCGCTGGTTGTTTATCCGGTCTGCATCTACTATTACCGACGTGGCCCGTATTTATGTGCATACGGACAAGTTCCCAATGCAACATCAGATCAAAAGCAAATGAATTGGCGAAATTATCGGCTCGATCGCATCCAATCATTTACCCCCCTGCGATGGACTGCCCCCCAAGTGCCGATCGCTTTACGCCAGCAGTATCAGTCCAGAACGCTCCCCACTCCTGACACCATTGAGGAGTGGATGGAAGAAGCATGGGGATTTGACTACTATGAGCCAGCACAATCGCTGCTCTTGCGGTTTGATCGGGAATGGGACGATCGCTATATCCAGGGAACGCTACGCCATCCAACGTTTAAGGCTGTGAGCTATCAGGAGGCGAAACGGTTAATTCAGCAAACGCTGAAGGGGCAGGATAAGGAAACGATGCTGAAGCGGTTGCAAGCCTGTTCCCCCAAGGATGCCTACTATCAGGCGTTCTATCGCCGCAATGATCCAAATGTACGGCAGCGGTTACGGGCATGGCGACCGCGTGTAGAGATCCTTTTACCTTGGGATCTGCGGGAACGGATGGCAACGGAGGTGAGGCGGGAGTGGGAGTTTTACAACGGGTGAGATGGGGGATGAGGGGGTGAGGGGGATAGAGTGTTTGTTTTTCTTTGAGTGCAGAAGGGGGATAAAGAATGAGAGTAGATACAAAGACGGTGTTGTCTGAGCGGTTTGAGGAGGCGTTGGTGTATGCGGCTCAATTACATGCCAATCAACGTCGGAAGGTGCGAAATACGCCCTATGTGGCTCATCTGCTGAGTGTGGCAGCGTTGGTGTTGGAAGACGGAGGAGATGAGGATGAGGCGATCGCGGCTCTGCTTCATGATGCGGTAGAAGATCAGGGGGGGGAGAATACTCGGACGGAAATTCGGCGGCGGTTTGGGGAGCGGGTGGCGGCGATTGTGGATGGCTGTACAGAGCCAGAGCGGAGGAAAAATCAAAGTTGGCGAGAACACAAGCTGGCGTATTTGGAGCAAATTCGACAGGCTTCAACGAGCGTGCAGCGGGTGATGTTAGCGGATAAGTTACATAATGCTCGATCGCTTTGGGTGAATTTATATTTGGAGGGCGATCGGGTTTGGAATGAGTTTCGAGGTAGTCGATCGGATGTGTTGTGGTTGCAGCAGGCGCAGGTGAAGGTGTTTGAGGAGCTTCAGTCGAGCCGATGGATGGTAGCGGAGTTGAGGCGAGTGGTGAACTGTATGAACGATAGCATTTATGGCAACGGATGAGTGAGTTAGGACAATCTCAGGTTGCTGAAACCTGAAACGGATGGATTTGGGGCAGAAAATTGTCTCAATGATCCTGTGTACTGCTATGGCTGTGTTGACATAGATAAAGGAATGGTTAAGCGGATAGGGAAATACCTAATCCGCTGTTTTTTGCTGCTTTGGTTTTGGTGAATGGTGGTGAATGTCGATTGGGATCTGTCAAATAGATTGTGTCAAGGATAGAAGTCAGGTAGGGAAGCGATCGGCAAACTCAATAGCAAAGCGATTGAGAGCAGGTTTCCAATCTTTGATTGGCATCGTCCACTTTTTAGCGATGTTGGCGATTGCCAGGTAAACAACTTTGAGAGCAGAATCATCGGTTGGAAACGCTCGATGATTCTTGAAAACTTTCCTGAGCGTCATATTGAGGGATTCAATGGCGTTAGTGGTGTAGATGGCTTTGCGAATCTCAACTGGAAAGGCAAAGAACGGGATGATGCACCCCCAATGATTCATCCACGATTTGCTGATGGTGGGGTACTGTTTGTCCCACGTTTGTGCAAACTCGACTAGCTGCTGTTCTGCTTGATTTTCGGTGCTAGAGGTGTAGATCAATCGCAGGTCTGCTGCGACTGCTTTGCGGTCTTTGTAAGACACATAGCCCAGGGAGTTTCTCACCATGTGGACAATGCACAACTGCACCGTCGTTTTAGGAAACACTGCTTCAATGGCATGCCTCAAAGCCTGTCAGCCCATCGACACAGGCGATGAAGATGTCCTTGAGTCCGCGATTCTGTAACTCTGTCAGAATCGCTAACCAGAATTTGGCAGATTCATTCTGAGTCATTCACATCCCCAGCAGTTCTTTGGTGCCTGATAAATTGACACCTAAAGCTAGGTGGATGGCTTTGTTGACAACTCGCCCATCTTGCCGAACTTTGACCACAATCGCATCGAAGTAGACAATCGGGTAAAGGGCATCGAGCGGTCGTTTTTGCCAGAGTTTGCGTTCCGCTTCAACCGCATCAGTCACGTTGAAAATCAATCCAGCCGATACGTCCACTCCATAGAGGTCTTGCAGTTGAGCTTGAATGTCACGGGTGCTCATCCCCCGAACATAGAGTGACAGGATCTTGTCATCAAAGCCATCAAAGCGGGTCTGTCTCTTCTTGACGATGATGGGTTCAAACTCACTGTGACGCTCATGAGGAACCGTGATTTCTTGCTTGTCCAAACTCGCCCTTGCTCGTCTTGTTGCTGTGCCCGTTACGGCGATTGTGAGTCGTTTTGCCCTCACTAGCAGTTTCAGGGGATTGTTCCTCCAGATGTGTTTTCATCTCTGCATTCAAACACCGCTCTACCAGGGCTGTCGTCAATTGTTTAAGGATACCCTCGTTGCCTAAAAAGGTCTTCTGGATTCTCATAGCCTTGGAGCAGTTCATCGAGGAGTTCAGGTCGAAAAGTCATAGGGTTGTGTCTCAAGTTCTATAGTTCATTAGATCTTGTTTTATTCTCTGACACAATCTAATTTACAATCCCTTTGAATGGGTTATTGGTCATGGCAATCGCCTCTTCTCAACACAGCCAACACTGCTCATACCAGCCCCCTACAAAGAACAACAGCTAATTCGATCGCCCTGGCTTGCAACTGACAAAACTTAGTATTTGGATAAAGTACAAAAGAAAATAGGGAACAAAGCCTCTATGCATTAGCCCTGCACCCTACACCTATATACTCTATTTATTCAGCAAAGGCTGCCATTAAACAGGTAGTAGCAATTAAACAATACCTTTAGTAGAGTGGAATACCGTTGTGATCAAACGGCCAATACGCACCAGAGGGAGGAGTAATCCATCTTCCTGAAGGATCTGCATTCGGATTAATCAGTAAATCGTCTAGATCCATACAGGCAGCTTGACTGCCTTGCCAACAAGCTGATCTTAGCTGCCGATCATGCTCCATCAAATCCTGAATCCATTGCTCGGTATCCCGTTCCATCTGCTGTACATCTCGCAATAACTGATTAAGTTGAGGATTCGTAGTTTGTGCATAGGAAGCGGGTGAAACAATAGCCAGACCAAAAGATAAACCAATGAAAACAACTGCTGATGAGATTTTCTTAACCATGAATCTATCCTCTGATAACTTCATAAAGTACATAATGAATTCCGTAATTCTGAATGAAATTTTTGTTTGAAAAACACCTCTTCAGAATCACCTTAGCTATAAGTTAGAACAAAGTTTTTGAAAATTCATTCATGCTTCGCGAAGGATTTTTTGCAGTTTTAGGAAAATACTCCAAACCCTCTGACTGTCACTTAGCTCAATATGGATATTTACAAGACAGCCTCAACAAATGGATGTCTTGAAAGCAGTCATCTAGTTTCACAACAGCAAGAAGCAGCTCAAAAACTTTGAAGTGAGCCAATCGCCAAGATCTCTAGCCTGGATTATTCATGAATAGTTAGAGATAGACAGAAAAGAGAGCTTGAAACGAAATAGAATCAAGCTCTCAAGCATTTTAAGTGCCTCAATTGTGCCATGACAGTATGTGATTCGGATCTGCCCTACGATTTTTATGAACAACGCTCACTTGTAGTGCGCTTCTCAGCGTTGGAATTAAGTTCAGATGCAGGGATTTTACTGGCTCGCCAAGCCGAGGCACAAGTGCAGGTTTGCCAGGGGATTGCCCAGTGCATCACAGAGTGGCGAGAACCTGGCAAAATCGTTCATAGCCTCAACCAATTGGTGAGTCAGCGAGTGTATCAACTGGTCGGTGGTTACGAAGATGCCAATGATAGCAACCATCTGCGCCACGACCCGATCTACAAAATTGCCTGCGCTCGATTGCCGATTGCCGAGGCTGAGTTACTAGCAAGCCAACCGACCATCACTCGGCTTGAGAATCAGGTGAGCAAACAGGAAGTAGCAGCGATGCGAAGCCGCATGGTACAAGGGTTCATCAATCGCTATGAGAGTGCCCCCGATGAGATTGTGCTCGACATTGATGGCTGGGATGACCCAACGCATGGACAACAGCAGTTGAGTTGTTTTCACGGCTACTTTGGGCAGCATATGTACTTTCCGGTGCTCATCAATGAAGCGAGCAGTGGCTATCCGTTGGTTTTACAACTGCGCGCAGGCAATAGCCATCCGGGCAAAGGTGTAGCCGGGATATTGCGTTGGTTGTTCTGGCGATTTAGACGAGCGTTGCCCGGGGTACGAGTTATCCTGAGAGCCGATGCAGGCTTTGCCTTGCCCGAAATCCTACAGGTGTGTGAACGCTCAGGAGTAGGCTATGCGATTGGCTTTGCTCGTAATGGGGTATTAGAGCGGAAAATCGCCGATTTGCTGGAACGTGCTCGCTTGCAGTGCATCCAAACTGGGCAAAAAGCTCGCTTGTTTGATGATGTCTACTATGCTGCTGCCAGTTGGGAGTATCCTCGTCGCCTGGTGATGAAAGCCGAATGGTTGCCCAAAGGGGCTAATCCCCGTTTTGTCCTCACCAATCTGGAGTTGTCCCCTCAAGCGTTGTACGACAGTTCCTATGTCCAACGAGGTGCAGACAGTGAGCATCGCATCAAGGAGTTGAAGTTAGGTATCCAGGCAGATCGTCTCAGTTGTCACAACTTTATTGCCAATCAGTTTCGTCTGCTGTTGTCCCAAGCGGCTTACATCCTGATGCTGGCAATCCGGCAAGCGGCAAAAGGAACTCAGTTTGCCACCTCACAGGTGGAACGCCTCCGCTCGATGTTAATCAAAGGGGCAGCCAGAGTGCAGGTCTCAGCACGACGAGTATGGGTGGAATTAGCGGCTTATTGTCCCTTTGCCCAGGAACTGCGGTTGATTACTCAACGGTTGGTCGCATCCCCTGGGATGCGATTGAGTTGAATTTCAACCCTCGTAGGATTTGTGTGTCTATTCGCGGTTGATTTACCCTGTTTCAGCCATTTTTGCCTTCATTCGCATAGCTTTGTCAAGGATTTCACCTCAATATTCCTTGACCTGTTCTCAATCGAGCTTAGTTTGTACACCTTTGCCACCCTTCATGAATAATGCAGGTTAGAGAGAATCAGGGTTTATAAAAGTGATGCCCATTGCTCAGAAAGGGAGGGTTCTGAAGTTGATGGGAGGAGGGATTAAAGCATCGGTGCGATCGGTTGTCTAGGTGGGTTGAGCGGGCAAGGTTCAGATACGGTTCGGGCTGAAATGCCATGAAACAAGTTGTGAAGATTTAATCGCATTCTCGGCTTAATATCATTTGCCCATCCTCTAGCTGATACATTCCCTGCGGTTCCACGATTGGATCTCCGATTTGCCAACTTTGTTCGCTAGTTTCAGGAATCGATCGCACTTCTCCTGTTGAATAAGTCGATCGTCCGACTTCCCCTGGTCGTTCGGGTAAGCCTCCTCTACCTGTGATGATAAATGCCCCTCCCGCTTCCTGACTCCGTACTATACAACTTGCAGCAATCAAAGATTCAGTATCGATCGCATTTTCCGGTAAATCTGCCAAACTGTTTTGTACCGCACTGGTATCGGGTGTTGAAATTGTTCCAGAGCTGACCTGTCCAGTGGCGTTAATATCCACGCGATCGTTTCCATCCAAAGGTGAGATTCTGCGTGAAGGATTGTTTTGACTGAAGAAGCTGCCCAATGCAATATCTCCTCCTCGTCCATCCGCAGAGGTCGTCAGAATATCACTATCATCAAAGGCAATAATTCCTTGGGTGCTAATGGTAATATTTCCCCCATCGCGTTGACTGACCGTTGTAATGTCGCTGTCTCCTCGCAGAAACACTAGCCCTGAGCCGTCTGCACTGTTAATTTGAATATTTCCTCCGGTTGAACGGAGAGCCGCCGTTGCAATGTCGCTATCGGTTAATTGAATTGAATCACGAACGTTGATAGTGATATTACCTGCTCCCCCTATGCCTCGACTTTGAGCTGAAATGGTAGCGCGATCGGACAAAGAAAGACGGGTTGTATGTAGCGTAATTGTGCCGCCCCGCCCCTCAGATGCAGAAGCGGTATTGGCAAAAATTCCACTTGCAGATCCTTCATTCACAATTACATCACGAATTTCTTCAGAGCTTCCTCTCTGTTGGATTCCGTTTCTCGCTCGTTCACGGCGATCGGCAAAGTTGAGATCACGTCCTGATAGGGTGACAGTATCCAATACATTCAGACTGATATCTCCAGCCGCGCCCTCTGCTCGTGTAGCAGTAACAATTTGTCCACCGTTGCGGGCTGTAATTCGTCCGGCATCAATGGTGATGTTTCCTCCGACCCCATCATTGTAAGTGCTGGCAACGATCGCGGCTCCATCTGTAATTCGTAGATTGCCAGCTTGAATGCGAATATTCCCTGCGTCTCCACGAGTGTCTCGTTCAACTAGAGAGAAGATGCCACTGGAGAACCCATCTGAGCTAGTACCTGAAAGCGTGATTGTATTGGACACGCGAATTGAAAGATCGCCTCCGTTGCCTTGCCCTCCAAGAAACACTTGTCCATCCCTGGAAAGTGGACGAGTAACAAAGGAGCCAATCTGTGAGCCGCCCTCTACAAATAGCGATCGCGCATTAATGCGGATAGGGCTACCATCTCCGATCGCTCCTTCCCGAACGCTGCCGATAATCAAGCTATTATCAGTTAATTCAATCGCTAGAGCATTAATGTTGATTCTTCCTGCATCGCCAATACCATTACTATCTGCACGAATTTGTGCATTATTGCGAAGGTTCAGACGATTTGCATTGACACGAATCGTGCCTCCAAACCGATCGAATGAATAAGATGGAGAATTCCCTTCAATCCCCGCTACGATTCCGGTTGCAAATAGCGTAGATGAATCTGTTACAAAGAGATCAATTGTATTGGCTTGGACAGTAATCCTTCCGGCATCACCATTGCCAGAGGTCGTAATTTGAATGCTGCTACCGTCGCTGATGCTGAGGCGATCGGTTTCCACCAGAATTCTGCCTCCTTGCCCGATCGCTGATTCATTGACCTGAGAAAAGATTCCACCAGGAATTCCCTCTGGGCTTTCTCCACTCAGTTGAATGCTATCCGATGCGCGAATGCGAACGCTGCCGCCATTGCCATTGCCAAAGGTGCTGGCAGAAATTTGGGCACCCTCAGCGACGGTCAGTTCACGGGTATTGATGCTTAACAAGCCAGCATTTCCATTGCCAAATGTGGCGGTGCGAAGACGGGCATTATTCCCAATTATGTTAATCCGATCGGCTTCAAGGATCAGGCTGCCACTGTTTCCAATACCATTTGAAAAAACAGAGTTTTCAACGTAGCTATAATCATTAATTTGAATGGTGTCTGATGCATTCAGTTGAATGGTTCCTGATTGCTGATTTTCTGTTCTTAAATTACTCGCAATTCCAGCTTCGATCGCACTATTGTTTGATAGATCAATATTCTCAGCTTGAATCGTCACATTACCAGAACCATTTCCAGCTACGATGATGCTTGCACTATTCAGTAACACATCTCCTCGCGGCACACTATCCGGAAGGTTAAGCGCGAGTGAAGCGGTTTGAGGGAAAAGCTCGACAATTCCTGATCCACCCAAGGATACTAAGCTAACTTGCCCTCCAAGAGCCACAATCCCGCCACCATCCAGAGTAATGTTTCCTCCAGCAAACAGCAAACTTCTACCGTCGGGAATCTGCAAGCCAAAGGTTTCTGAAACTCCCGGCGGTTCGATACTGATGGGAGAACGCGATCGATGGGTAATGGAAGCGATCGCCAATTGGTTAAACCAGAGGGCAGAAGGGTCGATCGTCAATAGCGGCGAGGGAATTTCTGGATTGGTGGCACTGAAGAATCCCTGTTCACCAAACTGGATGGCGTTGGCAGTTGTCACCATGAGGGAGCCTTGCACATCTAACCGAGCATTTTCACCAAACATCACGCCATTGGGATTCATCAACACTAAATCTGCTCCGCCCCGCACCCCCAATGTGCCCAGAAGGTTAGACGGTGAGCCACCTGTAACACGAGTCAAAATCCGGTTAACATCACTCGGATTGGTAAAGTAAAGCTGTCTGCCCTCGCTAATGTTGAATTCCCGAAAGCTGTGGAATAAATTACGCCCCCGCTGTGCCCCGCCAGTGATGCTGTCTTCAGTAGCACTGACCGGAACAACCACCGATCGTTCATTGTCTAACGTATCATCAGGAATAATCTGAGCCGCAACGCGGTTTAGAGGAACAAAAAGAAAACTGGGAGTTAACAGGCAAATTAGCCCAATCAGCCGCCAGCTTGAAACATTTTTGCGAATTTTGTAACTGTTAGTCTCACTTTGTTTATTCACATTCGACGGCTCATTTCGATTAGATCACCTTACGATACAACTGCATCTTGCACGATCGCCAACAAATCATTGTTCCAGTAAATCGCGGTGTCCATTGCAGCAGTACCAATATCAAAAGACTGTCCGAATGCATTTGAGAGGAAAAATCGATCGTACACAAGACGATATCCGCTCAACGGATAGAATATATTGTTCGTGACTTCAATTCGATCGCCCTGTGTTAGATTAAAATCTGTGATCACGGCATAACCAGACCCCAAGTAGTACGGAGTGATGTCGTCTCTTAGAAAAAAGCGATCGGCTCCACCACCTCCAGTCAGGATATCAATTCCGTTATAGCCTTCAATAACATCGTTTCCTGCCCCACCTTTCAAAGTATCGTTGCCGAATGTTCCCCTGATGTTTCGTCCTAATGCTGGAGAAACGGTCTCTGCTGAACCACCTGTCGGAGAAACACTACCACCTGTCGGTACAGTTACGGTTTTGCCACCGTCATTTTTAGGAGGTTGGGTTGGGGTAGGGTTCGAAGAATGATTATCGAGAATAACAGGTGGAGGTTCAGGGGGACGCGGAATTTTGACGGCAGATAATTGAAGCTGATAGCGCGTCTTATCTTTACGTTTAGCAGGATATACTCGGACGTAATAGGTGCCTGCTCCTAAAACGGTGCTGATGGCTTCTGGTTTCTGCTTTGGGCGTTTAGACTGCATCATCATCTTGCCTTGCCCATTCATCAACATGACGTTGGCATTGGCTTTGAGGCGATCGAGTCTTAAGCTAAAATTACTGCTGTATCCCAACCGAAACGAATAGAAATCAGATTTTTCTTTGCCACCTACGACATCTCGAAATACATGGTTCTGCCCCAGAGTGCCGATATTAAGAGCAGACCTAAGTTTGTTGCCAGCACGTTGACGCACTCAAGTTCTCCTATTTATTTCTATAACGTCACAATTGCATCTTGCACGATTGCCAGTAAGTCATTTTGCCAATAAATTTCCGTGTCAAACTCCGCTGTACCAAAATCAACGAGTTGTCCAAATGCATTGAAACCGATAGAGCGTTTGTGTCTAAAATCATAACCGCTTAACGGATAGAATATATTGTCCGTGATTTCAATTCGATCACCCTGTGCCGAACTAAAATCTGTAATCAATGCATAGCCAGATCCCAAATAGTAAGGAGTTGTTGTATTTCCCAAGACGAAACGATCGGCTCCTGCTCCTCCAGTTAGTGTATCAAAGCCGTTGTAGCCTTCAATCACATCGTTTCCTGCCTCACCTCTTAAGGTGTCGTTGCCCAATGTTCCTCTAATGAGTCTATTTACAGAACCCGTAAGTTTTATAGGGCCAGTTTGCGCCACATCGCCTGTTAAAGCAATTTGCCTGCTCTTACCCCCCTCATTTTTAGGAGGTTGAGTTTGTTCAGTGTTCGATGTGTTGTCGGATGTTGTGTTAACAGGCTTTACAGGTTGAGGTCGCGGAATTTCAATGGCAGATAATCGAAGCTGATAGCGTGTTTTGTCTTTACGACGGGCAGGAAACACTTTCACATAGTATGTTCCTGCTCCTAAAGCGTTCATGTTGATAGTTTCCGGTTGTCGCTTTGGGCGTTTGGACTGCATCATCATCTTGCCTTGCCCATTCATCAACATGACGTTGGCATTGGCTTTGAGGCGATCGAGCCTTAAACTAAAATTACTGC
>PVWD01000476.1 GCA_003003615.1 filamentous cyanobacterium CCP2
CCCAACCGCTGCTCGATGAAAAAATCAACCCAATTGGCCGTCCAGGTGTTGAGCTGAGGGATAAAGCCGATCGTATTGTTGCGTTCCCAACCAAACCCTCGATCGCTAATCACCCGATGCATTGCCGCCAGATTGCGCCCCATCTCTTCCCAGGCTTGGTGATCCCCATAGCCAAAGTCCAACCATTCCAGCACGATATAGGCAGACTTTTCGGCCGTTCCCCAACAAATTGGCTCTGGGACTCGGATAGTTTTAGAGGCAAAGATTTGCTGTAAACCCAATGCCTCCGCCTCAAACATGGCAATCTGGCTAGCCTGGTTCAACTTAACAAAATATGCCCGATCGCCTTCAGACAAAGAATAGGCTTGGTTGACGCTGCCTCCCCCAACCGATCGTCGATGATTCGGCTGAAACGGTTTTCCCGTCACCTGGCTAATTTCCTCTGCAATTTGCTCCCACATCGCTCTCTTTCACTTGCAACACCTAGCCAATCACCGATTCAGGGGCGATAATCCTGCCATTGCCTTTAAGTTTTGGCTCCGCACAACGTCTGTTACAGTGAGGGCACGGTTTTCAATCTGAGCAACGGAGTCGATCGCCTCTAACAATGCTTTTGCCGCCTCCGGTTCAGAATATCCGCGTCGCTGAGCCACTTCCACAGCCGCTTCATCTGCTTCGGCCAGCACTTCATCCTTGCGTCGGGTGCGAACGGCTTGCACCCCAGCCAAAACCGCTAACCCACCCAACATCACAATGCCTGCCGGTTCTCCTCGGATAGTTTCAATCAAAACTCCTGTACCGCCAATGGTTGCCAATCCCTGGTAAAGATTAAACCGAAACTGTCGCTTGTTCAATATCCAACACACTACATGCAGCAACATCAAGTCTCGCTGGGGCTGAGGCAGTTTTTCCCACAGGTCAAAATTGATATTGATGGCATGGGTTTCTACCCAAGGTAGATAATTTGCGGCAATTACTTTTCGCTGTTTTGGGTTATTCACCAATTTGGTATACATTCGCCCAGATGCAGGCATCAGGTCAAGCAAACGGTTGATCTCAGCACTTAAATTCATCTACTTCAAACAGCTACTTGTCTATTCCACCAGATATCATCTACGATGCATCGCTTTATATACTCACAGGACTTACGCAAGCTCTGTTTCATACCTCCAGATTTAGCGTAAGGTGGGTACTGCCCACCCTACAATTGAAGGCTTTGCGTAAGTCCTGTACTCAATTAGTTTAGTTGATTCTGCGTCTGACCTAATCAGGATGAAAAAATTAAGCTGGGGGTAATGTGCTTCGTGAATGCTGCTATGCCAACAAAAAAGCGATCGTCTCTGAATCGTAGAGAACCGATCGCCAAATTGCAAAAATGATGTTGATAGAACCTAGACTGCAACCGAAACTTGCTCATTTTCCTGCATCTGGGCCGCTGGTTCTGCGGGTTCTGCATCACCATTACGAACAAAATCCAGATCAATATCCAGCACTGTCATTTCGATTCCTGCCTTGGGAACATTCCCATTTTTAGAAATGAAGGGATTCACATCCACACTGCCCGTGCAGATCACCACAGAGCCTTTTTTCAAGTAGGGCAATCTGCGCCAAGCACTGGTCTTTTCCCAAATGGTCAAAGCGATGGTAAAAGATTCATCACGATTACGAGTCTTCCGAACGTACAATGTTCCACTTGCTACTTTTGCAGGTTCACCACTTCGTAGCTCAACGGTTTTCATTTCAACGTCTGCCGCCAAATGTCCACTGACAATCCATTTGTTCAAACCAATACTTGACATAATATTCCTTTTGGGTAGGTGCTTAAATGTAGAGTTCCCCAAAGTGCAGATGGCACAACGGCCATTCCAAAACCCATGCCCCTCTTTATTTACCCTTCTCAAAATTTATTCTTTCTGTTTTATCCTTTATTCTTGTACTAGTGTTACTCAACGAGTGGGTGAGGAGTATTGACTCGTATGAACGCATCGCTGCTGCCGGATGAGTCTCGATCGAGCATTGCCCCTGCCCCCGTTGCGTTGCAAGTTTCGGTGGTTGTGCCCATTTACAACGAGGTTGAAAGTATTCCTCGGTTGTTGGAGGCAATCAGCACCACGCTCAAGGAAAGCGAGATTTCCTATGAGATTATCTGCATTGATGATGGGTCTGTGGATGGTTCTGCCAAGCTGCTGCGAGAACTGGCCCAAACGCGAAATGATTTATGGGCAATTATTTTGCGACGTAATTATGGACAAACTCCAGCAATGGCGGCTGGCTTTAACCACGCCAGGGGAGATGTCATTGTGACGTTAGATGGTGATTTGCAAAACGATCCGCGGGACATCCCCTTGCTGATGGCAAAGCTGAAGGAAGGCTATGACCTGGTAAGCGGCTGGCGAAAAAATCGGCAGGATGCCATGATGACACGCCTAATTCCTTCAAAAATTGCCAATTGGCTGATCGCTAGGGTTACAGGGGTCGATTTACATGACTATGGCTGCTCTCTGAAAGCCTATCGATCGGAATTGGTGACAGATATGAACCTGTATGGCGAACTGCATCGCTTCCTGCCGGCCCTCGCCTTCATTGAAGGAGCCAGAATTGCTGAAGTGCCAGTCCGCCACCATGCCCGCCAGTTTGGGCAAAGCAAATATGGGCTGGGCCGCACCTTCCGCGTTCTGATGGACTTGTTCACCATCTACTTCATGAAGCGATTCCTGACTCGACCCATGCACGTCTTTGGGCTGTTTGGGTTGGTGTCAATGCTGCTTGGCTTTGGGTTGGGCTTGTATTTAACGTTCCTCAAGCTGGGTTTGGGGCAGGAAATTGGCGATCGACCACTCCTGATCCTGGCGGTAGTGCTGTTTTTAACGGGAGTCCAACTCTTTAGGTTTGGCTTGCTAGCAGAACTGATGATGCGAACCTACCACGAGTCGCAAAATCGCCCGATTTATCGGGTGCGGGAAGTGGTGGAGCCGAAGCGAGAGTAGGGTTATCCTTACGTGTGAGTCCTGATGGCTGATTGACTAACAAAACT
>PVWD01000477.1 GCA_003003615.1 filamentous cyanobacterium CCP2
GGTTAACCCAATCACCAAAGGCGAAATTCCAGCCATCGCTGCTAGCCTGGAGGCTCCTCGCACCAAGGATTCTGCCCCAACCACCAACAGTGCTAACCCAATCACCAACAAAACGAGCACTGTGATGTTCATAAGAAACTCTTTCTCTAGAAATGTACTAAATTTTGTATCCGAGATAACTGTGAAATCCAGCAATTTATTGTTGCAGTCCTAACAATTATGCCCTTGTTTCTCATCATTATGGATAGAACAACGCTGAGTCAAAGCCCATTTTTTAGGAATGGGTGAACTTTAACAGCCATCTGTCACACAGTTTGTCGTATTACTAAGTTTTGTTTAGCCCTACCTTTTTTTATTGTCGCATTCAATGTTTCCCGATTCTTTCTGTTGCGGTACTTGCTTGGCGATCGAGTGCTGCCAAAGGCAACAAATCCTTTAGACTGAGATAGCGAACTCAGTGTGAAAAGGGAACCAAGCAATGCGACTGTCTCAAATGCTGTTTGTCACTTTACGCGAAGATCCGGCAGAGGCAGAGATTCCGAGCCATAAACTCCTGGTGCGGGCAGGCTATATTCGCCGGATTGGTAGTGGCGTGTATGCTTACTTGCCGTTGATGTGGCGCGTGTTGCAAAAGGTGTCCCAGATTGTGCGCCAAGAGATGAACGCCGCCGGAGCAGAGGAATGTTTGCTGCCGCAGGTGCAGCCTTCAGAACTGTGGAAAGAATCTGGACGCTGGGACACTTATACCCAAGCAGAAGGCATTATGTTTGCGCTGCAAGACCGACAGGGGCGAGAACTGGGCTTAGGGCCAACCCACGAAGAGGTCATTACAACGATCGCCCGTGAAATGATTCGTTCTTATCGACAGTTGCCCCGAAATTTATACCAAATTCAAACCAAGTTTCGAGATGAAATTCGCCCTCGGTTTGGCTTAATGCGCGGCCGCGAGTTCATTATGAAGGATGCTTACTCCTTTGATGCAGACGAGGCCGGCATGAAGGAGTCTTACCGCAAAATGCACGATGCTTACCACAACATCATGCGGCGCACCGGATTGGCGTTTCGGGCAGTGGATGCAGACTCCGGGGCGATCGGCGGTTCGGGTTCCCAGGAGTTTATGGTGCTGGCGGATGCGGGTGAAGATGAGGTGCTGTATACCGACGATGGCCAATATGCGGCGAATGTGGAGAAAGCCGTTTCATTGCCTGCTGATGCCAAACCTGCCCCGTTCAAAGAATTTGAAAAGCTGGACACACCCAATACGCCCACGATCGAAAGTTTGTGCAAGCTGTTGAAATGTTCTGCGGCCCACATTTTGAAGAATGTTTTGTATCAAGTTGTTTACGACAACGGGATGACGGTGCTGGTGCTGGTGAGCATTCGGGGCGATCAGGATGTGAATGAGGTGAAATTGCAGAATGAGTTGGTGAAGCTGGCAGGCGACTATGGCGGGAAGGCAGTGATTGGGTTAACCGTTCCCGATGCCGAGGCTCAGGCGAAATGGGCAGCCAAACCGCTCCCTTTGGGCTACATTGCCCCCAACTTAAAGGATGACTATATCCAGTCCACCAAAAATGTTGCACCGCAGTTTCTGCGACTGGTGGATCAGACCGCCGTTGACATGCAGAACTTTGCCACTGGCTCTAATGAAACCGACAAGCATGTAGTTGGGGCAAACTGGGGTAAAGAATTCCAGTTGCCAAAACGAGTAGTGGATGTGCGATCGGCTAAGGTGGGCGATCGGGCAGTACATGACCCTGAGCAAACCTTGAAAAGTGCCAGAGGCATCGAAATTGGGCATATTTTTCAACTGGGAACCAAATATTCCAAGGCGATGAATGCCACCTACACCAGTGAACAAGGGGAAGAAATGCCTCTGGTGATGGGCTGCTATGGCATTGGGGTTTCGCGGTTGGCTCAGGCGGCGGTGGAGCAATCCTATGACAAAGATGGGATCATTTGGCCCGTTGCGATTGCGCCTTATCATGCGATCGTCATTGTTCCCAACATTAACGACACCGCCCAAATGGAAACGGCTGAACAGCTTTATGCTGACCTGAACGCGGCAGGCATTGAAACCTTGCTGGACGATCGCGATGAGCGGGCTGGGGTCAAGTTCAAAGATGCAGATTTGGTGGGCATTCCTTACCGCATTGTCACCGGCCGATCGCTGAAAGATGGCAAGGTGGAAGTGGTAAAACGAGCAACCCACGAATCTCAGGAGGTGGCGATCGAGCAGGTAGTGACAACCTTACAGGAATGGATCGCTCAGGCATTAGCCCAATGAAATCGTTTCCTTTGATGAATGCCAGCTTCAGGGCTTGACCTGGGCTGGAGCAGGCTAGTTGAGAAATTTAGCCTTGAGAAATTCAATCAACACCCGAACCTTCAGCGGAACATAGGTGCGGGAAGGATAAACCATCCATGCAGCGGTATTGAACGCTGTCGCCGTTACCTCATCATCAGGAAACAGGTTGAGTAATCTCCCAGCCTCTAAATCTTCGTTGACCAGCCAGTCGGGAAGCAGAGCCAAACCCATTCCTGCGATCGCACATTGCTGAAGGGCGATCGCATTGGAGATGATCGTGCGACCCTGAACGGGAACTTCGCTCATCGTTCCATGCCTGTCTTTGAAGATCCATCTCGATCGAAATCCTTCTAGCGGAAACAGCAGGCAATGATGATGGGCAATATCAGTGGGTTTTTGTGGTTGTCCATGTTGCTTGAGATAATCTGGACTGGCACAAACGGCATAATGGGTTTGCATCAGCCGTTGGGCAATCAACGCCGAATCTGCGAGTAGCCCCAGCCGAATGGCAACATCAATTCTTTCAGCAAACAAATCCACGATCGCATCAGTTAGGAGCAAATCGACCGTGAGATCCGGATAGGTCAATTGGAAATCAGCCAATAATGGCACGATACATTTTTGCCCAAAGGAAACTGAAGTTGTCAGGCGCAGGGTTCCCTTCGGCTCTCCAGAAATGTCTTTTGCCACATGCACCGCCTGCTGCATCTCT
>PVWD01000478.1 GCA_003003615.1 filamentous cyanobacterium CCP2
GGAGTGGGGAGTGGGTGGGCATTTTGCTTGCCCAGTCAGAGAATAGGTATCATTACCGGATTGAAAATGTCCGATCGGGTGATGTGTTGATAGGTAAAATTTCGGAGGATGATGTTCATTCGTTTGCATCATCCCATTTCCGCTGTTGTCCATATGCATCGAAACGAGGGATTATGAATCCTCAATGTGTACCGTTTTTACAGGTTACGGATGCTTCGGTAAGTTGCGCCTTTTATTGCGATGTGTTGGGGTTTCAGAAGGAATGGGAATATCAGCCTGAGGATGATCTACCTGCATTTGTGGCAGTTCGCTGGCAAAATATCCGATTGTTTCTGACAGAACATCCTGAAAGTGCAGTGGGAGCATTGCTGTATTGCTATGTTGAGGATGTCGATCGGTTTTGTCAGGAGATTAAGCAACGCGGAGCCATTCTGGAATGGGAACCTGTAGACACAGATTGGAAGATGCGAGAGCTTCAGTTGCGCGATCCGGATGGAAATCGGTTACGGTTTGGTTCGCCGCTCTAGTCGTTCATTCACACAATCAGCAGCATATGACCTATGGCATCTTACACAGGCCGACGCAGATTGCAAAAACCGTCGTTTAGCCGATTTTTGCATGGGGGTCGATCGTGGATTGCAAAACAGTTTTCCTTGACAGAATCAGCAGATTACCAGGCATGGCGACACAGTTTTATGCTCGATCGCCTGCGTCTTTGTTTATGGATTGCGGTTCTTTGCTTTTTAACGTTTCTTGTTTCCGATATTTATGTTCTCTTTATAGCCCCTGAGCGGTTTGATGCAGAAGTAGAGCGGATTTTTGGTGATGAATTGTTGGCTGAACAAATCAGGCTATTAACTGCAACAAGCAGTTTAGTAATGGGCGTTTTGCTGACTGCTTGCGTTGTGCTTTTTCGGACAAAATGGGGGCGCGGACATTTATCCTGGATCTTTTTATTCCTCTGTTGGTCAATCACGCTATCTTCTCAAGTGGTTGGAACGCTATTTCACTTACCTGAGTCCAATCTGTTAGTTTGGGTTCTGGTTTTTCTGGCCCAAGCCATTCTCATTCCGGTTCGCTGGAATCTCCATCTTACTGCTCAAGTTGTGACGTTGGCTTACTATGTGAGCGTTAATCCATTATTAGGGCTGACGGAGATTCGGGGGCAATCTGTGTATCATCCTACTCAGTTCATTTATATCTTTTGGGTATATTTAATTTGTGATCTAGGCGTATATTTATACGAACAATTAAAACGATCGGAGTTTGAGTCTCAACGGCAACTCCGAATTTTTTTACATTCTGTTTCCCATGACTTACGTTCTCCCGTCATAGGAACATCGATGGTGCTAAAAGGATTGCTAGATCGTTCTAAGGAGCAAGTTATAATCGATCGCGCTATTTTGGAAAGATTGATTCAGGGAAACGAACGGCAGCTTACACTGATTAATTCTTTACTAGAAGCGCACAGCAGTGAAATTCAACAATTGACGCTTCACTGTGAACCGGCTTCACTTCATCACATTATCGATTCTGTTCTGTCAGATTTAGAACCAACGCTACAGAATAATCATATTGAAGTAATCAACCATGTGAATGGTGATTTACCACTGATTCATGTTGACGTAAACCAAATTTGGCGGGTCTACTGTAACTTAATTGCCAATGCAGTGAAACATAACCCCCACGGGATTCAACTCATTCTAAAAGCAAGCGTAATGACGATCGAGCGGGATGACCAATCGCTCACCCAAAAACCACTTATTTCCTCATCCTTTACGCCTGATGCTGAACCCACTCCGATACTCTACTGCACTGTTCAAGACACTGGAATCGGAATAGACCCAGCCCAGAGCCAGCGACTGTTTGACCTCTATACGCGCGGTTCCCGTGCCCGCTATATGCCAGGGTTAGGGTTAGGACTTTACCTCTGTAAGCAGATCGTTGCGGCACATGGTGGAAGAATTGGCGTGTCTAGCCAACCAGGAAAGGGGGCAACCTTTTGGTTTATGTTACCCCTTCATCTGTCCGCCTAATATTTTGCAGCCTAAATCTACAGTCCCATCATTCGTAGTACACCAAGGGCCGCAAAGAGCAGAAATAACCCACCCCCGATCGCCGTAATTTTGCGTTCAGATAGCCGCCCGCACACCAGCCGCCCACACACCACTGCAATCATGGCACATACCGCATGGCCCAAAATCGCCCCAACCGCTACGCCATAGGGGTTATTGGCAGCCGCCAACGCAATCGTAGCAAACTGAGTTCGATCGCCCCACTCTGCCACAAAGGTTAGTCCAAAGGTCTGGGTCACAATTGCTAATCCATCTGGGCGACGCAGCCTTGCTTCCACCTTTTCCACCGCTTCGATCGCCTCACACTCTTCCTCCTGGCTAATTTTGTCAGGCATTGACCTGGAATCATACAGCAGCTTCAACCCAAAGCCAAGGAAGAGTAGGATTTCTGCCCAACGAACAGACATTTCTGGCAACAACCCAGCAACTTGCCCCATCATCACCGACAAAACCGTCATTGCTGCCAGTGCCATCAATGCCCCTGTAAAGACCCAGCGACGGGGATGACGCATTGCCATAATTGCAGCAATGAGAAACGTCTTATCTCCCAATTCTGAAATCGAAATCAGCAACAGTCCCGCAGTGAATCCTGCCAGCATCAGTAAAACTCCTCTCAAATGGCATCGTAGCGGTTTGAGGAAGCCTGATGAAACATAAACTTCACCAAGCTCACCTCAAACGTGAACTCAGTGAAGGTCTCGCATACAGAAAATATCCGTTCTGCACCCAAGCCAGGTTCATCACCAGCATGTTGACTTGGGTGTACCAGTCAGGAGTGATTTACATCAATCCAGTAGACTAGTCGCTACTCCCCTTCTTTTCCTCACGACTGTATCGACTTTTGGAATGCCTGTCAATCATTCGCTTTAAGCAAGAAGTAATTTAGAAATCTGGGACTTCAAAGAATGGCACTTCTTCAACAGG
>PVWD01000153.1 GCA_003003615.1 filamentous cyanobacterium CCP2
GAATAAACGCCATAGGGAATTTAATACAACGATTGGGATGGGCTTTATTTCTCACTATAAGGGATTTAGAAGTCGGAAGCAGTCCATCCAAACCAGGATTTCAACCCAGCAAAAGCCCTCTCTCCTCTCTCCTCTCTCCCTCCCCAAGTGCGGAAATTTCGCCGTTTTCCTTTCCCAACAACCGAACTGCTCAAAAACAGACGATCGCTAAAGTGAGATTAAGGAAAACAAAAGCAACCCGCTTAGAATTCCTGAGAGAACGACAGAGAAACGACGCAGTATCTACTTATTCATTCGTATTTCTGGGAAGAAAAGCTATGGCAATCGTACATTGGGCACCTTTACGCGAAATTGAAAACCTGCAACAGGAAATGAATCAGCTATTTGATGCCTTATCTCCAACCGTTACGAAGCGGGGTGCATCAAATGGAACGTCCTTTGTCCCTGCGGCCGAGCTACATGAAACGCCTGATGCAATTCATCTTCACGTTGAACTGCCGGGAATGGATGCGAAGGCATTGGATGTTCAGGTGATGGCAGAAGCAGTATCCATTAGCGGTACTCGCAAGGCGGAGCATACGGAAGAAAAGGGCGGAACGATTCGTTCTGAATTCCGTTATGGCACGTTTCAGCGGGTCATTCCGCTTCCTGCCCGCGTTCAAAACGACAAAGTGGAAGCAGAGTACAAAGATGGCATTCTTAGATTAACACTGCCCAAAGTGGAAGCAGAGAAAAACAAGATTGTCAAAGTCAATATTGGTTGAGGGCTTGATTAAAAACTGCTCAGGTCTTAGAGATTGGAAATACGACTGCAATTGATAGACGCAGAATTCAGGATTTACCAATTCTTTGACCTAATCCGCTACCTTGCTAGGGGCATGGCCTATCATTCCTCTCTAGGTCGTCAAGGCAGCTTATCCAGTTCCATCGGTCTTAAATCTTAAATCAGTCTAAAAGCGGGATCAGAAACGACCCCGCCTTTTTTATATTGAAATGTTGGTTGATCTGATGGATGAATCCAAATCGATCGAACCTTGCTGCATCATCTTTGGACTGTGAAGAACCAAGAAATAACCTGCTCTTCCGAATCGATGGCTGTGGCGATCGGTCGCTACAAGCAAGTAGAGTCTTGCAGGACGATTTCCTCATGATCCGAAAACAGTTCTTGAATTCACTCTATACGCTGAGTATCGCTGGTTCTCAACGCTTCGCACCGACAGCCAGACCTTCCAAATCCTCTTCCATGACACGCAGGCTGGGAAAAAGGAAATGATTTTCTTCAACATACTGAGCACCAAAAAGACCCTTCTCTGCCCAGAAGTAACGGTCTGTGGTATGCTCATTTCGCTTGACCAACAGCAAGGCGGGTGGCAAAATGCCCTCAGCGTGAATAAACTTTCGAGCGGCTGTGACCGGCTTATCTTCACCGCTCTCAATGCTATACTGAGGCACCATCTCCAGAATCCTGCGCCCTTCCAAGCGACGACGGCTCTTGCGTTTACGTCTTCGTGCCAACCTTGTTACCTCCTCTCTATCTTTCGACTAGTGAAGTGACTTCAGCTAATGTAGCTGTAGTTACAAAAATACTAAGACCCTGCAAAGTATATCGGCTTGAAATCGGAATTTCAACTTCCTTTAAACAATTGAAACAAAATCTTAAGGCAATCCATGACAAATTTAAATTTTTATCCTGCTGTTTCTGCTTTAGCCTGCAAAATCAACCCAGAGATAAATGGCTAAATGTCATGATGTGATTCAGGATCTAGAATAGCAGAGGCATTTTTATAAGTAAAAGATCAAACTCTGAATTGAGGAAATCGCATCTCAGATCTGTAACATTTACTTATTATTTTTTAATTTAGTTAATCAGAGTTTTTTATTCCTTCTTAAACCTGCTTTAAGCGAGCTATTTTTTAGGCAAACAATCCCGTTCCGGATTTCTAGGCGTTATTTGTGCAGTTAGGTTTAGGTTCATGTTGATGCCCGCCAGTTCTGAATTTATTGCCCTCTGTCAAGCGCAGGTGACGTTGTTGACGGATGGGCTAGGAGCGGCTCTCAGCATTATTTATTTAACCGAAGAATTAACGGAAGTCTCTGATGCCAAATTAGTTCCTGTTGTTGCTCATCCTGAAGCCGCTTCCGACTGGGATGACGATCGCATTTTTGCCCTCTTATCCCAGGGCAGGCGCAGCAATCGTTCTACTCGGCTATTAACCTCCGACAACTCTAAGAGTGAGTACTCACTCTCAGCAGCAGTGCCAACTCCTGAAGACGGCGTAGATGATGCCAAAGAACGCTCCCCTTTACAAGCAGCAGAAACCGCATTGCTCCGCCAGCAGCAGATCGTTTTACCGTTGATTTATCAAGATGTGGTGATGGGGTTGTTGGTGACTGCCAGAGCCGATCGCGCTTGGACAGATTTTGAGCGAACTCAAATTGAAAAGATTGCCGAAACGCTGGCCATTGCCTGCATTTTGGATCAGCGATCGCAGTGGGTTGCCCAGGATTTGCGCCAACAGCATTCCCTCCGAGAGCAGCGTCATGAATTGCTCGATGATTTGCTGCACCAATTTCGTAATCCACTCACCGCCCTACGAACCTTTGGCAAATTGCTGGTGAAACGGCTCAATCCGAGTGATGTCAACCGTACCGTCGCAGAAGGCATTGTTCGGGAGAGCGATCGGCTTCAGGAATTGCTCCAGCAATTTAATGCGGCGATCGACATTGATGATGCTGAGTTTCGACGGCTTTTAACCCAAGGAGAGGAGGTGCAGGACGGAGAACTGACTGATGATGAGAGTGAGTCAGTCTCGATGCATCCAAGTGGGTATCCAGGCAAACCCACTTCAGAGGCTGCTCATCCCTCTGCTCTGCCGCAGACAGACCCTCACCTCCTACCGGGTACAACCCTCCTAATGGGTTCATCCCTCCAACGATCGCCCCAGGCTGTGGCCACAGTTTTGCTGCCCTTATTAGATTCAGCATCGGCCATGGCTCAAGACCGCCAACTTACCCTGCACTACAACATTCCAGAGGAGTTGCCGCTTGTTTTAATCGACCGTCGGGCCTTGCGAGAGGTACTCAATAATTTAATTGACAATGCCCTGAAGTATACCCCTGCGGGCGGGCAGATTGATGTGTTTGTCCAGTCTTCGCCCTTTTCTGGAGGAGCTTCCCCAGAGCGAAACCATCAGCAGGCGATCGTGGTGGCCGACACTGGGCCCGGCATTCCCCAAGCGGATCTAAACCATTTGTTTGAGCGACACTACCGAGGGGTACAAGCCGCTACTGATATCCCTGGAAGCGGATTGGGGTTAGCCATTGCCCGCGAATTGGTGCAGCAAATGCAGGGAGAAATTCAGGTTTTTAGTCCGGCTCGTACCTGTGAACTGATTTCCCGCAATGAATTGCCTGCTTCCCCCACTCCAGGAACCGCGATCGTGGTTTGGCTACCTGAAGTGGGTCATGAATAGGGAGTAGTGAAATCGTGGCACTGAGTTAAATGCCATGACTTTTGCCAATGACCCAATGGCGACGGAAAAACCGAGAAAGGCTGGACTCTTGCAGAGGTAAGTAAATGGGGCGACCGTGAGGACAGGTGCGCGGGTTGCGGGTCTGCTGCCATTGATCCAGTAAGGTTTGCATTTCAGCCAAGGATAGGGGCGTTCCATTGCGAAGGGCTGTCCGGCAGGCCGTTGCGACTAAAGCCGCTTCTAAATCACCCCCCAAACTTAATTCCAGAATGGCATCTGCACAGTCTTCTCGGTTTGCCAAGGCTTCAGGAACCGATCGTGCTGCCCAAAGCTCATTGCCAAAGGGTTCTACCTCCACCCCAATCCGATGGAGCTGTTCTTGCTGCGCCGCCGACAGCGTATTCAAAATGATGGGAGAATCCAGCGAAATCAGTTGCCAGCGATCGACCAGATGCTCATACAGAACTCGTTCGTGGGCAATGTGCTGCTCTACAAGCCATATGCCGGAAGGATGTTCCGCCAGAATATACATATTGTGGACTTGAGCAAGGGCTTTAAGGGGAATGAGGGGTACAGGTGCAGCGTGAATTGCATCAGTGTCGGAGTCAGGCGAGAACTCTGATTCGTCCGGCGTTGGGTTGGCTGGGATGTCTGGCCATCGGGATTGCCCCTTTCCTGCATAACTTCCCTGAGCCTCTGCCGTTTTGATGAGGTGGCTGACACGGGGGGTGTGAACTGCATCGGATAGGGAACTCGTCCCCAGTTGAACGGCATGGTCGATGGCTTCAACTACAGCTTTTTGCACCTGCTCCAGGCAATGCAGGTAGATGTCTGCCTTGGCGGGGTGGCGATTCCAATCCACCTGGTTGGGGGGAAGCTGTAAATGCACAAAACAGACTGGATATCGATCGCGGGGCAATGTCCGTCGGAAGGCTCCCAGAATACTTTGTTCAAGTTCTGCAATGCTGACAACGCGACCGTTTACGGCAACTTTGATCCAGTCAGGGCGACGACGATGGCAGCGATCGGGGAGTCCGAGGAGGAGGAGAGAGGGAGGAGGGGAAGAGGGGGAAAGGGCGGTTAGTTGATCTGGGTTCCCATTTGAGATTTCTGATGTTGGATTGTGAACTGCGAGTTTCCAGCTTTCCAGCCTTACTTCTTGTAAATCACCGGACTGCACATCTCGCAAAATTTGGGGCAGAATTTGTTGGGCAGATGGACTTGCCCAAAGACAAAACCAGGGGCGATCGTTTTGTTGGACTTGCCAAGTGACACGGGGATGGCAGAGGGCGAGTTGCTGGATGATCCGTTGGACGGTGCGTAATTGTTTTGGAAGAGGGGGTAAGCCTTGCCGACGGGGGAGCCAGTTGCCAAAAAGGTTTGACACAGTGGCAATGGTTCCAGGAGCAATGGCGATCGGCTCAATGGGATGCGGTTCACCCTGGTGAGTATATTTCACATGCCATCCGTCGGCTGAGTCAGTTTGGCGGCTACAGAGTTCCAGTTGGGCAAGTTGAGCGAGGCTGTGGAGGGCTTCTCCCCGAAATCCAAGACTGGTAATGTGCCAAAGGTCGCGGCAGGACTGAATTTTGCTGGTGCTGTGGGTAACTGCGGCTTGTTCCAAATCAGCAAGAGACATGCCTTCCCCATTGTCTGCCACCTGAACACACCACTGCTCTGGCCAAAGGTTGACGGTAATCCGAGTGGCTCCTGCATCCAGGGCATTTTCAGCCAACTCTCGGACGACGGCCGCCAAGGAATCAATTACCTCGCCTGCGGCAATCAAATCAATGACATCGGTCGGTAGAGCTTGAATGGTCGATGACATTACAGGAGGGGGCAAATTATTTTCTCATCCTAACGAATCTGCACCATTCGGTTCGATGGACTGGCAAGCTGTTCTCAAATGGCAACCTTCTAGCGGTAGAGCTTGGAGTATGGGAAGGCGATCGGCTCCTGTTTCAACCGATTGGGTCAGCCAATTGGAGCAATTTTGACTGATAAAAGATACTCCACTTCGCAGCAAACCGCAAAAAGCCTACAGCCGCAGAAAAATCGTCCCTCTTGCCGCATTTGTGCTGCTACCTTCACTGCTGAGGGTGAGGGTTCGCACTTCATCCATGACAGGTTTGAGAAAAGCGAAACGCGCTTTGAGATCGAGTAGATCTGGACTTGAGGAGCCGATCGCCTCTCTTAGGGCCATCCAATCGACAAACAGATAGCCATTGTTTGGAGAAGGCAAAGCGGCAATTTCCTGCTGAAATCGATCGGTGGATAGTAAAGAATTTTGGGTTGCTTCCAGGGCTTGAGCAATAGCATCCAGGGAAGTGGCAAAGATTTCGTACTCTTCCACAGATGCATGAACCCCCTGCACCTCTGCCTGCACCGTCATCACTTCACGTTGGTTAATCCGCCCAGGCGATCGGCGTGTTGATAGCTTTGTCCAGGCGGTTACGGGGTAATTGGCAATGGTAAACCGTCCTGTACTAATGCCCTGTTCCTGGGACTGTTGGTCAAGCTGGGTCAGACGATCGCTTAGTTCAGGGGTCTGCTTAGTCACAAAAACCCAATCTGGCTGGGCCACATCGGAACGAGGCAACAATCCTAACGCATAGTCATCCTGCATCCAAGCCATCATTTCTTCAATATCAACGCCCCATTGCTGAGCCAAGAATTGGAGAGGCTTATGCAGTAAGGTTTGCAATGAGTGATATCCGGCTAAGCCTGCCTCAACGTGCGTCCAGTCTTGCTGTAGATCATGTCCAGCCGCCACAAGAGGACTGATTGCTGGAATGTAGCGCAATGCCTGAACGGGCTGAGTTAGGGTCGGCTGGGTGGGTTCAATGGTTTGGTCAGGAGCCGTTAACAGTTGAGTGTTTGCGATGATGCCCTGATCGTCAAGTTGCAGAGCCATCAGCAGGCTATCAAAGGTCGGCGAGTCCAGGCTGACTTTAGGGTTTTGCTCTGCTTCCCCAAACCAGGCAGCAAGCTGGGGTAAATGGACAAACGCCAGCCCAATATGGGGAGTTGTTAAGCGTTGGAGGGCTTGCTGATAGGCTTCACTTTGGCTCAGGCTCAGTTCGGGTACTTGCAAATTGTTAATGGCATCGCGCAGCACCTTGGGATGATTTGCAAACAGCACAAACCGATCGCCAACGACAGCCGTTGTCAGGGAAGAAAACCGAGAATCCGATTGAACGCGAGACGGTGGGGCTGCGATATTGCCATACACCAGATTAATTCCAGCAAATGGCTCAAAAACCAAATCCATCCCTTCTGTAGCTTGACGTTGCCAATAAGCTTGAATCGCTTGATTTGCCTGCTCTGAATCCCGCACTGCCGCCGCCAAGAGGTAGCCAGGTTGCTCTCCATTTAGAGCATCTCGATCGATATCCGTTGTGGTGACAGCAAAGGTGAGTTCGTTTCCCAGCCAGGGCTGAATGTCTCGCCGGTAGTCAATTTGGCTATCTGCAAAAAAGGTTTGGCGGAAATGTCGCCATTGAGCTTGGACTCGTTTGCGTTGAGAAGGCGGCGTGATGGCTAATCCAAAGGCTCCAAGGCGATCGGGATGCACCAACAGCGATACCGCCAGAGGAGACTGACGCGATAAAAAAATACTCGCATTGGGATTGGCTTGTTCCACGCCCTGCATCAGCAGTAATGGATTGCGAGACACCAGCCAGTAAGCACCGGCCCCGCCAGCAAGCAGCAGCACCAAAACGATAGAAACTAGGATAGAAACAAACGATCGAGTCTTCATGTAATGTCGCCAAGCGTCACTAAACTTGCAACTTTGCAAGGGCTGACCACCCTTAGTTTAGTATCGCAAGGGACATCCAATGAATTGAGATCAACGCACCTGCACCCGCAAGTTTCCACCCACATTGTTATAGCCATTGACAAAGCCATTGCGAAGTTCGATCGTGCTATTACCGTAATACAGCACTTCTTTACACATGGAGTTTTCCAGGCTGATTTGGGTTGGGGTGCCCTGAATTCTAAATACATCGTTCCGTTCAGAGCCGATCGTCCAAGCCCCAGCCGCTTCGTCATCGCTGCCCGACGGGATGGTGGCAATGGCAACTCGCAGATTTCTGCCCAGGTTGTTGTAGCCTGTCACCTTGTCTTCAGTCAGTTCAATGGTGCTGTTGCCGTAGTAAAGCGTTTCGCGTCGCAGTGAGTCATAGCGGGTAACACGATCGGGGGTGCCCTGCATCTCAAATACCTCGGAGCGGGAGGAGCCGATCGTCCAGCTAAAGCCATCTCCATTTAGGGTCGTTGGAACGGGTTCATCTCCCGGCATGACTCGCAGATTGCGATCAATATCTTCATACTTGACGACAATGCCATTGTTCAGCTCCACCGTGCTGCTGCCATAATTCAACACCTCCTGGCACAGCGCATCATACCGAGATTCCTGAGTGGGTTGCCCCTGCGTTCGGATCAGATCAATCCGGCGTGAACCAACTGACCAAAGGTTGGAAGAAGCTGGCAAAACTGCCTGGGTTTCAGCCTTGCTCAGGGCATATTTCAAGTTGTTCTGATATTCCACAACCTTTTCCTGAGCCACATCATAGCGGGGATGCGATCGGGGAACCGCTTCCATAAATTCAACCGCTTCTTTCCACCAAGTGGCTACCGTTGACCATTCTGCTTGAGTCTTGGCAATCTGAGTCAATTCTGCTGCACTCATGGCTCGGTTCACGGCCCACCGAAATGATTGGGTTTTTGGGGTTTCTGCCTCAGGCATTTTGGGGCGAGAGTCCTGAATGGTGACTGCGATCGCCAACACCAGAGAAGAGCAAAAAACTGCAATCGGCAACAGGGAGAACAGCCACTTCATTGAGGGACGCGACGGTGGCTCATCTAGCTCAAACTCCTCTTTGATATACAGGCGAGAAAGCTTTCTGGGACGAAGATTTCGATTCGACCCCGCATCAGATCGTCTGCTCATAACGGTTTGGTGTCAGAATTGCCACTGTGCAAAGTGTTCTTTGCTATATTAAGTGAATTTTTTTACGCTGATGATGTTTCTGTGTTGTTAAATCCCTAATCTTTGTCTTGGCTTTAAAATTGGGTCACATTTTGACCTGTCCGTCATCGCTCGTAGTGACGAAAGAGCAGATCATTAATAAAATGAGCCGCCGTTGTTTGAGTATAGGGGGCAACCTTCAGGCTTGGCTGGGCAGGTAGTCCGTTTGTTGGGGATGTATTGACCCGCCAACCGCACACCTTTTGGGGCGATCGCCACAGTTCCAAATGGGCAACAGGGGGTTCAGCATAAAAGCTTTCGTGTCCCGCTCCCAATAGGGCTGAACTCCAATGGGTGAAAGCGTCATGACTGATGCGGTAAATCGGCATCTTGCCAAATAGGGGAACCCCCCAGCCATCAATGGCAATCAACGCTTTGACTGTACCGCCCCACCCTTGCCAGAGCGTTGCTGCTCCGATCGCACCCACCACACCGGCACTAAACCCAATGAGCAAAACCCCATCGCCCTCAGAAATTGCAGGATGAGATTGCAGAAATTGTGCAACATGCCAACCTGAATAGGCTGGATGGCGATCGGTTGGAAAAATAAACACTGGATGGGTAAGAGTCCCAAGTCCTGCTAAAAACTGCTGTGTGAGTCCAGATGGATGAATGCCGGGACAGATCACAATGCTCATAAATAAAACAAATCTGCAAGAGGTTTATTAACAAATGCCCACTCGATCAGGTGTATCCCACTTTTGCATTTCCATGAGAAATATCTCACCGGCAGGCAAGATGCCTGCGCTACGGAAATCGCTCCATTTGCGTAAATGGGATGCTCCCCACTCGATCGCCAGGGATTGCGCTTGAAGCCCTGGAGCCGATTCAGGTTTTTCTTGATCTAAGATAAATTGCCACTTCGAGATAATAGTAACTTTTTGATAAAAATCTCCACAAAGCTAGACTAAATGCAGCATAATTCTCATATAAAGAACACCATACTTGTCCCTCACAACTTTTGTAATTTCTGAGCCACGCTTAAAAGATCCGATCGATGTGATCAAAGTTGATGGTTTGGCAAAGAATTTCTTTGGTGAAGCGTAAAGGGCAGGAACATCAAGGGAATAACGTTAGGTTTCGTACTTCAATTTAACCTACGTTTTTTTAGAGTATCGATCGCACCTATTCCTTAGATTCTTCATTTCAATAGAGCAAATCAATAGAGCAAATCTTTTTGCAGCTATTCAAGAAATGAGTCATTTCTGTTCATTCATCTTCCTAGGTTCAAACCCGGTTTGTATGAGAGCTAAACAGATTTTTATTGCACTTTAAGCAACGATTGAAAATATTTTTTGGAGATGCATCATGGAGATTAAAGAAATTTGTGTGCGTTATGCCAACGGTGAGCGCGATTTTTGCGGAATTTGTTTACATGCAGCTGATTTGAGCGAAACAAACCTCAGCCATACAGATTTAAGTGGAGCAGACCTCAGCAGTGCCGACCTGAGCGGAGCCAACTTGATGGGGGCAAACTTAAGCCGAGCAAACCTGACTAACGCAGATCTCAGCGATGCAGATCTACGCAGTGCAGATTTGAGCAACGTCAACTTAATTGGGGCAGATTTAACCGGAGCAAAACTGGGGCGGGCCAACCTCAGTCGGGCAGACTTGCGTGGAGCGATTTTGGTCAATGCTGATTTAATTGGAGCAGTGTTGAATGGTGTAGAAATGAGTGGGGCGATTCTGGAAGGAGCCAATTTCAATGAAGCGGAACTTCGCCAATCGGCTAACTTCAGAGATGTCACGCACCGATGGATCAGTTGGTCTGGTAGCCATTAATTCAATTTAGTCTGGAGATTGCGACTGCTTTGGTTCGGTTTTAAGGTTGTTCCCGGTTGGCTCCTCCCAGTATTGTCATAGTAGGAGCAGCAGCAGGACAGATTTTGTCTCTGGTTGTTGTTGCATGTTACGAGTGGTCAATCGGGTGATCTTGTGTATAAGTGGTATTTACCGACAATTAGTGAGATCATGATGCTCGCCGAACCGGAACAGAGCCGATTGTTAGAGTTTCCGGCTCAACAACAGGTTAGGGCAGAGCGAGAATGGTCTGGTGCGGTTGCTGCTTTAAACCAGCTTTTGCAGTGGTTGAGTGGTTCAGAAAAGCTGGTGGCATCCCCCCAGCCTGGAACAATTCCTTTGGAGGGGGTTTTGCTGTCGGGGCCGTTTCCAGTGCTGAGTCAAGCTGATTTGGCTGATAGCATCTCAACCTGGATGTTTACCGTTGCCTCTCCTGGCGAAATTCTGCAACTTTTGCCTGCCGCAGGCGATACGTCTTCGTTTTACAACAAGCTTCCAACCCTGCCGCTTTTGCCCAAAGATCCGCTGGCAACTGAGCAGTTTTGTTTGGCGTTAACCACAGAATTTAGTTTAGTCATGGTTTTAGGGGAAGCCGCAGATGGCTCTCCTAGCTTCTTGTTCTCGTTTGATCCGGAAGTGGCACGGCAAACCTGGCGATCGCTAGAAGCACGGGTAAAGCTGGCTGCACCTCAAATGGCTCCTGCAATCACCCGTGTGGTTGAACAGTTTCCTCCTGTGATGCCGGATTATCATCTGGTTACACAATTTAGCCGTTTGATGCTGGCCCATTTGCCTCAGCGAATCGAACTGGAAGAAAAACCGCTTCTTTACCCGGAAAGCTCATTTTTTCAAAGTGTTGGTACGCCGTTCACCTCACTCCACGATGCGCCTCACTCCACCTCAAAGCCTTCCTCCCAGCAGGCTCACCCTACCAAAGAGCCAGGGAAACGCCACAAAAAATCGATCGCCAAGCCTCCTGCCAGTTCCCCACCGTCCCAAGGAGACAATGAGCCGGGCACCGCTCATCCCCCCACATCAGATACAGAATTATTGCAGGCCATTGCCCATGAAGTTCGGACTCCCTTAACGACGATCCGCACTTTGACGCGGTTGCTGCTGCGCCGGAAAGACCTGAATCCGGACGTAATTAAACGGTTGGAAGTGATCGATCGAGAATGCACAGAACAGATCGATCGGTTTAGTTTAATTTTCCGAGCAGTGGAGCTAGAAACGGCGCAAACCCGAAATTTATTGACCTCGCTTGCCCCGATTTCGCTAGAGCGTGTTTTACAGCAAAATATTCCCCGTTGGCAACAGCAAGCCAGCCAGCACAACCATACCTTGGACATTATTTTGCCGCAGAAGATGCCCTCCGTCGTAACCGATCCGGCAATGTTGGATCAGGTTTTGACGGGGTTAATCGATCGCATTACCCACAGTTTGCCGCCTGGTAGCCACATTCAAGTTCAGGTGTCGTTGGCAGGACATCAACTCAAGCTCCAGCTTGAATCTCAACCCTTGGTGAAGCACAAAATGGGCAGTAACCAATTTGGCTTTGCCTCAAACCTGAAGTCGATCGGTCAATTGCTGATGTTCCAACCGGAAACCGGAAACCTTAGCCTTAACCTTTCTGCGACTAAAAACCTATTCCAGGCTCTCGGTGGCAAGCTCATTGTGCGTCAGCGTCCTGAGCAAGGGGAAGTGTTGACCATTTTTCTACCGCTTGAGGCGAAGAAGGAGTAGGGAGTAGGGAGTAAGGGGGAATGGCTGAAGGCGTGAGGGGAGCTGGTGTTCTTAGGCAAGAATGGAAGCATTGTGCTGAGCGTTGTCTATGCCTTTGTATCATTCCTCGGTTTACGATCGCGCCTTTCCGGTAAACAGCTATTGGGAAACGACGGATGCCCCGATTGAGTCGGATTGTCCTCCTTTGAGTGAGGTGCAGTCCTGTGAGGTGGCCATCATTGGAGGTGGGTTGACGGGGCTGTCTACGGCTTGGCATTTGGCGCGGGAGTATGGCATTCGGGCCGCTATTTTGGAAGCGGGTGTTCCAGGATGGGGGGCTTCTGGGCGCAACGGTGGGTTTTGCTGTGTGGGCGGTACGGCTCTCCGATATCCGCAGCTAATCCAAAGGTTTGGGCGATCGGAGACGCAACGTTATTACCAAGAACAGCGAGAGGCGATCGATTTGGTGCGTAATCTGGCTGAGGCAGAAGGGTTGGCGATCGATCCGCAGGGAGAGGGGGAAATTTTGGTGGCGCATCATCCTTCGCGGCAAAAGGCGTTAGAAGCTGATTATGCGTTTTTTACCGAGGTTGCAGGCTATCCTTGTGCCCTTTGGTCGCCTCAAAAGTTATCAGAATCTGGCTTTTCCAGTCCGGAAGCCCATGCTGCCTTGAAGATTGGAGTGGGGTTTGGCTTGAATCCAATCAAATATAGTCGTGGATTGGCAAGAGCGATTTTACAGCGAGGGGGGAAAATCCATGGGCAAAGTCCTGTCATTGCCTGGGAAAAATCTGGAGCAACTCATCTTTTGCATACGTCGGGCGGTTCCCTTCACGCCAAAACGGTGATTGTTGCCACGAATGGCTATACAGACGATCGCCTGCATCCCAATTTGAACGGCCGTTTGTTGCCTGCGCTCTCCCAAATTATTACGACTCGTCCCCTCACGCTTGCCGAACAAGCTGCCCAGGGTTGGCACACTGAAACTCCCGTTTCTGATACGCGAAATCTCCTGTTTTATTACCGTTTGTTAAAAGACGGACGGTTTTTGTTTGGCAGTCGGGGGGGAACATGGGGCAGTCCAACGGAAAGTCAACGGCATCAAACCTGGATGATCCGCCGCCTTGGGGAGCTTTTTCCCGCCTGGAAAGGAGTCGAAATTAGCCACTCCTGGAATGGTTTAGTTTGTTTGGCTGCCGACCTCATGCCGCACATTGGCCAATTTCCCCAAGATCCCAGCGTGTTTTATGCCTTGGCTTATCACGGGAATGGCGTTGCGGCTGCCACTTGGAGCGGTCGATCGGTTGCCCGATGGGTTGCAGGCAAAATGACACAGGATGATTTGTGTGCGGTCTTTCGTCAGCCCCTCCAGCGGTTTCCCCTCGCCAACCTGCGGAAAGGCTATTTGCGCTCTGCTTATCTCATCTATGGACTACTCGATCGCAGCGGCTAGCGGGTTGAACGACCAAGATTAAAGGGCATCATCATCAATGAGAGCCTCAACCTGCTGACGATAGGCAAAAATGGCAAACTCGCGCTGCTGCTCCTTTAGGGCATACAAAATCACATTGGAAAGTTCCTGTGAGACGATCGCCCGGACTTCAATACTGGTTTCAACAAAGCTAGACGATGGTTCTGGTTCCGCCGATCGCCGCATATAGCGTCCTTCTCCCTGGATTTCGCTAACGGTGTAGCTTTTCACCTTCAAATTTTTCAATAGCCGAATCAGGCTGTCTTTCAGCACAGACTCGCTGATGACGGTAACGAGGTAAGCAGGCTCAACAAGGGAAAATTGATCAAAGTCCAGCATGAAGGGCGTTTATAAAAATAGGGTCTGGGCAGTCTTTGCGGATACCGCCTCGCACTGCTAAAGCCGTAACGTAGCTATAACATAAAGGGCAGCCGCCTTTACCATCCTATTACTGAACCGCCCTCACGGTTGCACAATGTATTCCGATTGAATCGGATCAACTTCTCCAGCAGATTCCAGAGTCTGGTAGATCAGGGCAGCAACTTCAGCACGAGAAACGGGTTGGTTTGGGGCGAGCGCATTGGGGTTGGGATAGTTGACCACTACGCCGGACTCGGTGGCAGAGGCAACGGCAGGAATCGCCCAATCCGGAATTTCCTCCTGGTCTTGGTAGATGGAAACGGCTTGCTCTGGGTTGGCTGCCTCAGTGAGTTGCCCTCCGTTTGCTAAAGAAGCCAAAACCTGCGCTTTAGAGATTTGGTCATCTGGAGCAAAGTTTCCTTCGGGGTAGCCTCTCAAAAATCCTGACTGAACCGCGTCATTGATGGCGGGTCTAGCCCAAAAATCGGGGGGAATGTCAGTAAAGTCGATCGCCTCGTTACGCTGGTCGGACGGCAAAATATTTTCAATAAAGGCGGCATATTCAGCACGAGTAATGGGGGTTTCGGGTTGGAAGGTGCCATCCTCAAAGCCCGTTATGATTCCGCG
>PVWD01000479.1 GCA_003003615.1 filamentous cyanobacterium CCP2
GGAGTGGGGAGTGGGGAGTAAGTTTTTTGAGATAGGACGGGCAAGATGCCCATCCCACAAGAGTCATTGTTGATGCTTTCTGATTCCCACAGAAGTTATGTATTTTGTACCAAGGAATAAATTTCCAACTTAAAGCTTAAGCTCAAATCAGTTCATGGAAATTAGGTCAATGACAGAGGAATTGTCTTGTGGGGTGGGCATCTTGCCCGCCCAGTTAGAGATGGGCATTATTACTAAATTAAATTTTTAACCACCAGAAGCAGCCTTTTAACTTGACACAAAAGACGATCGCCATTCTCCCTATTCCCTACTCCCCACTCCCTATTCCCCCTATTTCCCACTTCCCACTTCCCACTCCCTCACTTCCTCACTCAAAAAATTGGCTGGTGACAGACTGCAAAGTTTTTAACCCTTTGAGGGAACCGCGAATGAGATGGGTCGCGGCGATCGGGTGGCGAATCATACCGAGTGCCATAGGGAGGGGTTGAAGGGAACCATTCGCATCAATGGCAGGATTGAGGTCGGGTAAGTTGTGGTGGCAGTTGTCGCTGATGACGCGAAGGGTAGCGATCGAAAAATTGAGCGCATTCAGGGTTTTGAGGATGGCAGATCCTTCCATGTCCACCACTTCAGCCCCGTAGGTTTGGGCGAGGGCTTGTTTGGCTTGAGCAGAAGCAATCAGCCGATCGCTGGTGAAGGCACTCACGAGTGGTTTTTCTAACTGGGTTTTTAACCGAGATTGTAAAAGCTGAGTCAGAAAACGATCGCAGGGCCAATGGTTTCGCTGACTGTCCAGGCAGTGGTCGTACAGCACAATATCCCCAACTTCATGGGCGGGAGTCAGGCTACCACACAGCCCCATCACCAAAACCGTCTTTGCCGATTTCAATGCAGGCACCGTCTGCTGCCAATCTTGCAAATACCGCATCACCGGGTTCATTCCCATCGGAATGGGTATAACTTCCGGTACAGGCTGAGCCGCACGAGCTAATCCTTTACAAACCGACTGATACTCTGCCCCTTGGGCAACCAAGATAAGGTCAATCACAATGGCAATCGGATGATTTTGAGATTCAGAATAGCATTAGGAGAAAAGATTAAAAGAATGAACGACAAAGAGTTTTGATTCTTCTCTATTGTTTAAGGCTTATTGGGCGGAATGTTAGGATTTTAGTGATTCAATTTAGTTTAGTAAGGAATCATGACTAGAGTAGACCTGCAAAAAGACAATAAACGTAAAGTCCTTTTGTACCCTGGCGAGGATGGATACTTTGTTGTAGAGGTGCCCAGTTTGCCAGGATGTGTGAGTCAGGGGAAAACCCGTGAAGAGGCTCTAGCAAATATTGAAGAAGCAATTTCTCTCTATATTGAAGTTCTACACGATCGAGGTGAAACTATCCCAGAAGATACGGTTGAGATTGTGATGGTATGAGCAAGTTACCTGTTATTTCAGGTGTGGAATGTGTCAGAGTGCTTGAGAAAATCGGTTTTCTAGTAGAGCGTCAACGCGGAAGCCACATTATTCTAGTTCGTGAAAAGCCCAGAACAACCGTTTCTGTGCCTAACCATAAGGAACTCGATCGAGGAACTTTACGGGCAATTATTCGGCAAGTTGATTTGAGTGTGGATGAATTTGTTGATCTTCTTTGAGAAATTTGCAGGAAAGATTTAAGCACTTTGCAAGAGCTTTGCTTCAGGTATAGACGGTGAAATGCCTATTTCATAAAGCTCATGAAACTTGTATAAAGTAGCATTGATATCAGTAGGATAACCATCGCTCATGGCAGAGCAACGTCGTAAACCCCCCATGCGAGAACGGTTCAACATCTCTCGGTGGGCGATTCAATCTCCTTGGCTAACAATCAGCTTTTGGCTTGCTGTGTCGATCGCTGGACTGTTGGCTCTCAGTTCGCTTCGCTATGCCCTCTTTCCCGACGTCACCTTTCCGGTGGTGGTGGTGAATGCTTCTGTACCGTTGGTCTCTGCCTTGGAGACAGAAGCTTCCCTGACCGAACCGATCGAACAGGAAGTGGCAGGGCTGGAGGGTGTCACCGATGTCAACTCTACAACCTATGCGGGGCGATCGGTGGTTAGCCTGCGGTTTGAGGTGGGAAGTGATTTAGCGGAATCCACGCAGAATGTAGAGACAGCCCTTACCGCTCTTGACCTGCCGGAAGATACAACCTTTTCAGTCATTCCGATCAACCTGAATGAGGCATCGGTGGCTAGCTATGCGATCGAGAGTGAAACGCTAGATTTGGAAGAAGTTGCAGAAATTGCTGAGGCAGAAATCGTTCCGGCGATCGAAACCCTTCCCGGTGTCTTGCGGGTCGATTTGCTGGGCGTTCCCACCGAACCCGATCCGACTCAGCCGCCCGACATTGAACAACTTCTCAGGGAAGGCAATACGATCGTTCGGTTTAATGGCAACCCTGCACTAGCCGTTCAGGTGATTAAAGAAGGGGCTGCCAATACCCTGGAGGTGGCAGATGCGCTGGCAGCAGAAATGAGCCAATTGGCAACAGAATTTCCTAACCTGCAACTCACCCTGGCAGCCACCCAGGCAGACTTTATTCGATCGGCCACTCGCGCAACCATTCGCGCCCTAATTGAAGCAATCATTCTGTCCATTCTGATCATTTACCCCTTTCTCCGCAATTGGCGAGCCACGCTCATTTCTGCCCTGGCCATTCCCATTTCACTGCTCGGCACCTTCATTGTCATGGCAATCTATGGGTTTAACCTGGAAACTATTACGCTGCTGGCATTGGCAATGGTAATTGGGATTTTGATTGATGATGCGATCGTGGATGTGGAAAATGTGTCGCGCCATATCGATCGGGGCGAACCCCCTCGGCAGGCAGCAATCACTTCAACGAATGAAATTGGTTTAGCGGTGATTGCGACAACGGCGGTTGCAGTGGCCGTGTTCTTGCCGGTAGGGACGATGCAGGGGGTATTGGGACAATTCTTCACGCCCTTTGGCAT
>PVWD01000480.1 GCA_003003615.1 filamentous cyanobacterium CCP2
ACGCTGCAATTGAGGCTGGCCATAAGGATTTGAATGAACGTAGCCGCTAGAGCCTCAACCTCAGGCATAGTTGACGGAATTGGGTCTGCCCCAGTTCCGGCTCTGATGCAGTCGAACAGGTCAATCAGAGAGAAATCGATCAGTGCCTGCTGATAGCCCGCTTGATATTGAGGCCCTTGCTGACATTGAGGTTTCTGGACAAACGAAAAATGGGACATAGGGCGAAGTGACTCCTAGATAGGAAAAGATGACCTATGCTTGATACTCAGTCTAGTTTACCCTAGAGTAGAGTAGATTACCCTTAATCAAAAGGCTTCCTCTAGACTTGCTCTGGAATTTACCAGGGCTGAAATGACCACACAGAAGCGGCAGACCAGTATTTACCTACCCGATTCAATGCGGGAGCAAATTCAGGCTATAGCCGAAAAAGAGCAACGTTCATTCACGTTTGTGGTGGAAATGCTCTTGCGGGAGGCTTTGGAGGCACGAGAAAAAGCTGAGTGACAACGTAACCGAGCTGAAGCAGAGTTCCCCTGGAGCAGCAATTCCAGAATTGATGTCGCCGATCTTGCTAGTACATGTAAACTATAGACTGATGGTTATTAAGTACTTCGGGCGGCGGTTGATTGAAGTTATCCAAGCTGGCTCCTTAGTCACAGATTGGACCATTCCCGAGGTTAAATGTCACTTCCAAATTTAGGTTTCGGTTTATGGATGCTTCCCCACAAGAAGTCCAAAGCCTCGACGAGCAGGCGGTTTTCCCAACTGAGCTAAGCTCTGAAGCTCAGCGAAAACTGGACGCGATCCTACGTTTGTTGGAACCTTGTGCTTCCAGACAGGAGTATGGGCGGAGATTAAGGGAGGAAGCCGACAAGCTAGGGATCAGTAAAAGAACCCTGCAACGGTATAAGCGGCAATGGCATGAGAAGGGGTTGATAGGTCTAGCTGATGATACCCGTTCAGATAAAGGCAAGTCTCGTATGGCCTCAGAGCTTCAAAAGCTTGCTACAAAGCTATTCAAGAACCGAAACCGTAATGGAGTAAGACTCAACCGTAAAGACATTTATAAGCGGGTTCGTCAACACGCTATCGACCAAAACCTAAGTCCTCCGGGCCAGAGCACAGTTTATGATTACCTTAAACCGCTTTACGAAGCAGAGGAGCTGAAGAAGTCAATAAGGTCTCCTGGCTGGCAGGGTGAAAAACTCATTCTCAATACCAAAGATGGAGATAACCTGAATGTCGAGGAAAGTAACCAGGTCTGGCAGATTGATCACACCCCAGCCGATATATTGGTGGTCGATGAAGATGGAAATATGCTCGGCTGCCCATGGCTAACAACAGTTGTTGATTCGTATTCTCGATGCATCGTTGGTTTCCATACAGGGTTTGATGCCCCTAGCTCGAAAGTGGTCGCATTGGCTCTTCGTCATGCTATTTTGCCAAAACGCTACCCCGAGAGCTATAGCCTAAAAGAAGAGTGGGGAACTTTCGGTTTGCCACAACATATTTATACCGATAACGGAAAAGATTTTAGGTCAGATCATGCTCAACAAATCGCAGGGCAACTTGGCTTTACCTGGCATTATCGATCGCGCCCCTCAGAAGGTGGAATTGTAGAACGCCCATTTAGGACGCTGAATCAACAAGTATGGTCAAAGCTCGAAGGCTATAAGGGCTCTAACGTTCAGGAGCGACCGGAGGGAGCTGAAAATTATGCCATTTACACTCTGAAGCAAGTTCGCAGGGGTTTAGTCAGATATATTGTTCATCAATATAACCAGGATATTGATCATAGAACTCATCAAACTCGCTACCAACGGTGGGAGGCAGGCCTAATTCATACTCCAGCTTTGCCCAGCGAGCGCGAACTGGATATTTGCTTGATGAAGCAAGCAACTCGCAGAGTGCAAAGAGGCGGTCATATTAGTTTTGAAAATATTGTATATAAGGGCGAGAATTTAGCTGGTTATGCTGGGAAGCAAGTTGCTCTCAGATTCGATCCTGACAATCTTGGAATCATCTATATCTATCGCTATCATCAAAACCAAGAAGTTTTTCTGTCAAGGGGATTTCCCTTGATTTCGGGCTTAGAAAATCGCTCTTTGAAGGAATGGAAGGCGGCTAAAGAGACACTCGGGAAAGCCCGTAAACCTTTAACTTCTGACAATGTGTCCAGCCACTTTGAAAGAGAAGCCACTGCTCCTCAGAAAACCATGCGCCAAAGACGAAAGGCAGCACAGAGATCTAATAAACAGACTCTTCCAGTTGTCAAGGATGACCTGCAAGAAGAGTTGGGTAACGGAGTTATGGACAATCCGTTGTTGGATTTAGAGCTTTCTTATGAAGATGACCTTTTTGAGTGATTGATGTATGGAGAATCAAGTTGATCAAGTCGCCTCAGTACTTGGGGCTCTACCAGAACTATCTCCTGAAACTCATAAGGAGTTAGAACGACTTTCAAAACCGCCCTATTTCCCTTTACCAAAAGTCAAAAGTTGTCACGCTTTTCTAGAAGAATGTCGCTTAGGTAGAGCCCATGGCCGCATTGTAGGTGACAGTGGTGTTGGCAAAACAGTCGCAATTAAAGCCTACGCAAAACGCTTGAAAGAGGTCTTAGGTGGGCATGGTGTTCTTTATGTTCTGCTAGATCCCAATTGCTCACCGAAAAGCCTTTACGAGATAATCTTAGAGGCTTTAGGTTTCACATACAAGAAAGGAAACATCAAACAGTTGCGGAACCGTACTCGCCAAGTTTTATCAAGTCGGCAAATTTCTGTGCTACTGGTCGATGAGGCCAGCTTTCTAAAAACAGATGCACTGGAGGAGATGCTTTATCTAGAAGAAGCAGGAGTGGTTCCCTCCATTTTTCTGATTGGAACAGATCGACTCGATGCACTACTTGATTTCAATGAACAGGTCGCCCGCAGATATCCACGATATCAGTACGGTCGTGTTTCAAACGACGAATTAAAT
>PVWD01000154.1 GCA_003003615.1 filamentous cyanobacterium CCP2
TCCTCTACTCGGCAAAAGTTGCACTGATACAGACGGGCGATCGTGATTTCCACATCTTCGGGTTGGCCGATCATCAGAATTTTGACGGAACGACGGGCAGGTGAAATAAGCCGATCGCCCTTTGGAGGCAGACCGATGAATTCTTCAGACATGTGTTGTAAATCTCCTTTGTTCCAGGGTTTGAAGAAACCCTAGAGACTCGCTCTCAGCTTTTTCAGACGGGGCAAGCCGAGAGCATGGGGTGCTATCATACACCCTAGCCCGGACTAGCTCCGATAGTCTGTGGTTAGGAGGTTGGGCGTTCAACTTGCCAGGAGACGCTTAACCTCCGCTAGAGAATTCGTCTCTAGGTGATCTGTCATCTCTACTCGCTTTGCAGATAAAAAGATGACTGTTGCTGAGCCTATCACCAATAATTTCCTAAATCAAGTCGTAATTGATACGATCGATCGGACGTGCCCATCCTTTAATTGGGCAGGCAATATCCCCCCGCACAAACAAGAAATTTCGTATCTCTATCTTGCTCCACTTCCCAACACCAACAAGCCAACCATCGTTGCACTATTCCACAGGCTGTGCAGCAAAATTGGAGCCAGTAAACCACGCGATCGGGTGTAAATGTATCCTAATACTGCCCCCAACACCGCCAACGGCAGCACCTCTGAGAGGCTGAGATGGGCCAGCGCAAATAGGAGGGCACTCACGCCGATCGCCCCCCACACCGGAACATAGCGCGTCAGCGAAGGTAATAAAAACCCCCGAAATAGGACTTCCTCAAACACTGGGGCCGCCACCGCCGCCGTGAAAAAGAACATCCCAATGGCAACCCGATCGCCCTCCTCTAACACCGTTTGCAATAGTGGATTGCTGCCGCCCTGTCCCTGCCAAATTTGTTGATTAATCACCGCCACGCCAATCATCAACGGCAACGCCGCCAAATATCCGCCCAGCCCCCACGCAAACCAATTGCGCTTTCCTATAAGCTGAAACCAGTCCTCCGGCAGGGGAAAGAAGGGCTTCACCGAAAAGTACAGCACCGCCAATCCGCCGCTTGCCATCAGCAAATAGTATGTGAGGGTGTAGGCTGCCTTTGCCTGACTGCCCAAGCCCGAAAAATTGAAACCCGCAGCTTGCAGGAAAAACGGCAAAATAATTTGCCCAATGAAGAAAAAACCTAACACAATCACCTGCAAAATGGTGTCCCATTCCCAGGGCACTGACCACGCCAAGTTTTCCGCCTCTGCGGTATCTTTTTGAAACAGTTTCCGCACTGCTGTAACGATCAACAGCACCAAGCCAACGGTGCCGCCAATCACTGGAATCACATTCACCAAGGCCAGCTTAACGATCGTCCGTTGGGCAAACTGCTGTTCTGCGGCTTGTAAGGCAGCCAAACTATCCGATCGCTGTTGCAGTTCATACAGTCGGCTCAGAGAGCGGTAACGGAACCAGCCATCCAGGTTTTTCAAGACGGGTTCAGCATCAGGAACGAGGCGAGGGGGTTCGCTCCAAAGCCCCAGTAAAACGTTTGCGGTTTTGGCAAGATTGCTTTCTGCCGTGGAATTGCGATCGAGAATGCCTGTCCAGGTGGCTTGGGCGGCCGATACATTATTCTGTTCTGCCTCAAGGATGCCAATCCGCAAATCCAACTGGTTGACTAACTCTTGCTGTTGTTGAATGGCAGTCCCCAAGCGGCTCATATCCTCCGGGGCAGAAGATGGCTCCGTGGGAACGGTGAGGCTAGTTTCATTCGCACCATTTGCCGTTTGAAGCTGCGCCTGAAATTTATCCAGGTTTGCCTCTGCCGAGGTTCGCACCGTTTGATACTGTTTCAGTGCGGTTTCCAGGGGCTTTTCCCCCAGGAGGGCGTTTCGGGCTGCCGTAAAGTCTTCCCCCGACTCCGTGCTGTCTGGCGAATTGACAAATTCAAGGGCCCGAAGGGCCAGATCGGTCTGGTAAAGTTGGAGGCGATCGTTCACTTGGGGTTCGCCCAGGCTTCCGAGCAGCGAGGTTCCTAGCAGTGCCACCATCACCAGGGTGATGGCAACCAAGATCAGCCGTTTAAGTTGTTGTCCTGTCATTCCCTGCTTCATTCGGTGATTCTCACATTCTAGGGTAGAGCCGTCCTCAAACGGGTTAGAATGCTGTTGGTTTGCGGTACTTCGCTCTATTTTGTTCACTTTGCACAGCAAGTTCTTCTAAGGAGGGTAACATCCTGGCTACTCGCGTTATTCTGGTTCGTCATGGAGAAAGCACCTACAACGTCGAGCGTCGCGTTCAAGGGCTTTGCGATGCATCAACCCTGACCGAGGCAGGTCGGGCCGGTGCTGACCAGGTTGGAACTTCCCTCCAAGGGTTGCCCATCACCGCAATTTACAGCAGCCCCCTTAAGCGGGCCAAGGAAACGGCTGAAATCATCAGTTCGGTGCTGGGGCAAAATGGCTTCTCTGCTCCCTCGCTGCAATTTTCCAATGACCTCCGGGAAATTAGCCTGCCGCTTTGGGAAGGGTTGTCTTTCCAGGAAGTGGAAGACCAATATCCCCATGAATACCAGATGTGGCGTGAATCTCCTTCCGACCTGAAGATGAACGTGCCCACTGAGGATGGCGGCGTGGACGAATTCTACCCAGTGGTGGCTTTGTATGAACAGGCTCAACGGTTCTGGAAGGACACCCTACCCCACCATGCGGACGACACGATTTTGCTGGTGGCCCATAGCGGCATCAATCGTTGCTTAATTGGTGCGGCGATCGGCTTAGATCCAAGCGGATATCAGGTTTTTCACCAATCCAACTGCGGCATTAGCATTCTTAATTTTTCCGGCGGATTGGGCGATCCCGTCCAGCTAGAATCCATTAACCTCACGGCCCACCTGGGACAACCCTTACCCAAGCCCAGAGCTCCTCAAGGGGCCCGTTTCCTGCTGGTGCGCCATGGGGAAACGCAGTGGAACCGCGAAAAACGCTTTCAGGGACAAATCGATGTGCCGCTCAATGAGCAAGGGCAGTTCCAGTCAGGGCAGGCAGCAAAATTTTTGGAGTCTGTGCCGATCGATCGGGCGGTGAGTAGTCCCATGCTGCGACCCAAGGAAACGGCTGAGATTATTCTTCAGAACCATCCTGGTGTAACCCTGGAACTGGACGATAACCTGAAGGAAATCAGTCACGGACTGTGGGAAGGGAAGCTGGAAGAAGAAATTGAGCAGGGCTTTCCAGGAGAGCTTGCCCAGTGGAAAACGGCTCCTGAAACCGTGCAAATGCCTGAAGGCGAAAACCTTCAACAAGTATGGGATCGCACCGTCACAGCCTGGAATACTATTCTCGCTGCAACGCCGGACACCGGAGCACCTGACACACCAGACAGCACCCACGGCCGCCCCTTTACCACCCTCGTTGTTGCCCACGATGCCGTTAATAAGGCTCTGCTCTGCTATTTGGCTGGGCAAACCCCGCACCACTTCTGGGCATACAAACAGGGAAACGGCTCTGTCACTGTCATTGATTATCCCTACGGCACCTCTGGCAAACCCCTGATCCATGCTCTCAACATCACTAGCCACCTCGGCGGCGTATTGGATAAAACGGCAGCAGGAGCATTGTGACATCCATGTCTTCTTTCCTCTTGCAACACGCCCGACTGCTTGACCCGACTTCTGAAACCGATCGCACGGCAGATGTCCTGATTGTGGATGGAGTGATTCATGCAGTAGAGGAGACGATCGCCGCTTTTCCTTCTGAGGCAGAGGTGCGAGACTGTACGGGCCTAGTCCTTGGTACTGGGCTAGTAGATTTATACAGCCACTCTGGAGAACCGGGGTTTGAAGACCGGGAAACGCTGCATTCCCTCATGGCGGCAGCCCAGGCAGGAGGATTTACCCGCCTCGCCCTGTTACCCGATACCCATCCCGCCGTAGACAATCCTTCTGGGGTGGAGTGGCTGCGATCGCAGGTAGGGGGTGAGGGAAGAGGAAAGGGGGGAAGTGTGCCGCAGTTATATCAGTGGGGAGCATTAACCCTTGGGGCAAAGGGCGAACACATGACAGAGTTGATGGAGCTAGCGGAAGCAGGGGTGGTGGGTTTTGCCGATGGACAGCCGATCGCCTCTGGATCGCTGTTGCGCCGACTTTTGGAATATGGACAGATGCTGCAAAAACCGATCGCTTTATATTGCTGCGATCGAGGGTTGGCGGGTAACGGAGCCGTGCGGGAAGGACTGGAATCGATTCGGTTAGGATTGCCAGCTAGCCCAGCCATTGCGGAAACCGTCCCTTTGGCGGCTTTGTTGGAATGCATTACCGAAATTAAAACGCCCGTTCACCTCATGCGGGTGTCAACGGCTCGCGGTGTAGAGTTAATCCGATCGGCCAAGGCTCAGGGTTTACCGATTACGGCCAGCACCACCTGGATGCACCTCCTGCTCAACGTGACGGCCGCCAAAAGCTATAATCCGAGCCTGCATCTTGACCCGCCGATTGGCAATCCAACGGATCAGGCGGCTCTACTTCAAGGAATTCAGGATGGCACGATCGACGCAATTGCCATTGATCACACCCCCCTCACCTATGAAGAAAAAACCGTTGCCTTTTCAGAATCTCCGGCTGGGGCGATCGGCTTAGAATTGGCTCTTCCATTGCTCTGGCAAACCTTCGTGGCATCCGGACAATGGACAGCCCTCTCCCTGTGGCACAGCCTCAGCAGCAACCCTGCCCGTTGCCTGCACCAAACCCCTCCTAGCCTCACCCCCGGACAGCCTGCGGAACTGATTTTGTTTGATCCACAAAAATCTTGGAAAGTTGCTCCAGAAACCCTAAAATCGCGATCGAGCAATACCCCCTGGCTAGGGCAAGAAATTCAGGGGCGCGTCCTTCAGCTTTGAGCACTTCAGCTTTAATCAAATTCGAGTAGCAAGTTATACCAAGTTAAACCGTAATCCTATCAGAGGATGAATAGCAGAGACGGGCATCTGTTAATCTGCCTCTTCAAGTTTGAGGGCAACATACTGACCCTGAAATTTCCCAACCAGCAATCCTTCCGAATAAATCTCAACGTTGAGGATTACCCGGCCTTTTCCTCGCTTGGAAACTGCTTTAATCAAACGTTCCCATTCCTGCTGAGGTGGGGCGGCACAATGCGCCTGAAAGGTTGCCTGAATTGGTTTGAGATACTCCACATGATTGTTCTGAATCACAATGCGACAGGGAATAGACAGAGTTTGCAACTGAACGTGAATAAAAGTCCAAGCTGCTAAGATTGCCACTGCCGACATACTGCCACCAAACACAGTGCTGCGATGATTAATGTTGGGAAATAGCGGAGCAGAAAGAATCACACCACTTTCACTAATAGAAATAACAGATACATCGATCGCCTTTGAGAGCGGTATTTGCTCATGAAGATACTGCTCTACGGTTGTGTGATTAATATCCATTGCTGACAGGATTTTTTCTGTAAACGAAACTCATAATACTGCCCAATGAACACTTTTCAGAGGATGTTGTGAACATAGCAAAGCACACCAGTAAATAGCAAAGCTTTTTGCGGTTAAGGCTAAATCTATCAACATCTAAATCACTCTCCAAGAAGCCATGACTCCCATGTGTCTTTAGGAATAAAATTTGGCTATTTTTAAAAATTCACCCCATTTCTTTACGACAGGGTTTATCTTCGATTTGTAATGGTAGCACAATCATCTTGCTTGCCATTCATCCGCTTGCAATACCCATGCAAAACGGGAATGCACCTAACTAAAACAAGATGAACCTATTCTCTTTGTAGCAAAAATACTAGGGGTGGAAACTACTCCTGGCTTCAATGAAGTGAATTGTGGAGTCATAAAAACATGCAAAAACGTCCTAGCAATGCCATATTTTATGTAATTGGCAGTATTTTAATTTTGTTCGGCATCTACATTGGCGGAAATTTAATCTTGCAGGTCGGTCAAGAAGTTGTTCCTGAAGAAACAATCAGAGATGATAATAACTTTGAGAACAGAATTTAGAGCGCAGTTAATTTTTGATTTAGCGATGACTTAAAAATGGCGATTTACTTCAATCTATCCGTTATGTTCGATCGCTTCAATTGCTTTGGTATGGCACATTTCAATTGTTTTGCGATCGTATTCTTCTGACAATCCTTGACGGCTTCCTCTTAAAATCATTTCGGCATGATGGCGCAATACTGATTGATAGGTAGCATAACGATTTGCGTCTGCAATGCGTGTAATTGCTACCAGTAATTGCAGGGTGACGGCACTATCAGACTGAGCATATTGCCGAATGGGATTAAAAGCCTGATCCATCAGCCTCTCAAACGTCACAGGCTGAGCAATGACTCGCAGATTATGAGTTTCATCGTAACGGTAGGGCGAAGGAAATTGTCTCTGCGCTAAATTGGACAGCCCCACGCTCAAGCGATCGATACACCGAATTGCAGTGAACGGATCATTCACTGCCGGAGAGATGGCACGCAAGGCAATCTCAACCAATTGGTCAATCGGAAACTCAATATCCTGCTGCTCTGTGCGTTCCTTGCCTAAAATAAAAGCCTCTCTGAGGTGATTCGCAATCGATCGATCGACTTGTTCTCTGGGATAAACTTTTAGCAACTCGTTGCCTGTCAGTATAAATTGTCCTGGTCGAACTTGAAGCCGAATTAGAAGATCGTGTTGACTAGCCAGTTTCATCAGTGCATTGTCATCAATTACTTGTAAATATCCAACATCAACAGCGCGAATGGTGACAGCTTCCTGCGCGAATAGTTTAGGGATTTCTCCAATCAACCGTTGAGATTCAGATGTACTGTGTCCAATTTCCTCTGGAAACAAACGATCGATTGCTTGTTCGAGATCATGACTAACGCTTGAGATGACATGGGAAGCTTGAATAATGGTTGACGCATGATGAATAAAATAAATCAAAACGCCAATACTGGTAATTGCTAATCCAATACCCACCGTAACTGCAAGCTGTGGCACAAATAAATTGTAGTCTTCACCATGAATTGAGCGCAAAACCAGCAAGCAATAAATAAACGTAGCGATGAATGTACCTAATACAACTTGATTACCTGTATCCTGCATAAAGTTACGTAGCAATCTGGGGCCAAAATTGGAAGCAGCAAGCTGAAGAGCGACAATGGTAATTGAAAATGCAGTGGCGGTGACAGTTGCCATTGAGCCTGCCACAGCAGAAAGCACAGCCCTCGCTCCATCAGGGCCACCAGCATACACCCAACCTAACTGCTCAATTGGCCCTGCCTTTCCAACCCGATCGAGAGAAACCATAACAAAAGCTAAAACAATCGCCCCGATCGCCATCAGCATGGGGATGAACCAGTAGCTGGAGTGGAGCGAGTCCCACAGCTTGCTAAATTTAGCGTTATTCATAATTGTTAATATCGTAAATCTTCTCTGATGGAGCGATTAACATTGCCTTTTAATTCATAAACTTTTCTAAAACCGATCGCCCTTGATCATAGAATAAAATCCCAATAAATATCTCTATCCAGAGTTGAAACGTTCAACGAATAAACTCACTCATTTCCCTATTTTCTGTTTTTGCTTTAACTTTCATTCATCATAAATTTTCTAAGATTTAAAGGTAGAAAATTAATTTCTTACTCTTGAATGATGCATCAATTTGCTTCCTACTCTAGGATCAGTTTCACCTTCTTGAATGAATCTTGAGGTAAATCTGTGTTGGATGCTGCGGAACCATTAGTAAATCTGGAGACAAAGCTGCTATCAGGCTTATTTGCTATTGGCTTGACATTCGTTCATCTTTTCGCAGGTAAACTTCGTTTTTTAGAAATCATTCCCCGCAGCCGTTGGCTTTCATTTGCTAGTGGCGTATCAGTGGCCTATGTTTTCGTTCACCTGCTACCGGAACTCAGTGCCGCCCAAGAAGATTTTACAACCCAAGTTTCTATTGGAATCGCGTTTCTGGAACATCACGTTTATCTTGTTGCAATGCTAGGATTGGTCATATTCTATGGGTTAGAGCGATCGGCTAGAATTTCTCAACAGCGGAATCGTCAGCAAGGAAAAGGCGAAGTCACAACAGCAGGCGTGTTTTGGATTCACATCGCATCATTTGCTATCTATAATGCGCTGATTGGCTATCTTCTGATCTATCGTGAAAAGCCAGGATTTCTCAGTTTACTGCTGTTTTTCATTGCAATGGCCATGCATTTTATCGTTAATGATTTTGGTCTTCGTGAGAATCATAAGAAACCCTACGATCGCATTGGGCGATGGATATTAGCCAGTGCAGTTATTGTAGGTTGGGCGATCGGCACAAATACCCAAATTGATCAGGCGATCGTGGCAGTTTTATTCGCGTTTTTAGCAGGTGGGATTGTATTAAATATTCTCAAGGAAGAACTTCCAGAAGAAAGGGAGAGCCGCTTCTGGGCATTTGCACTCGGCACAGTTGTTTACACAATCCTTTTACTGTTTGCGGAATAAAGTTCCTCAAATCATTACGCGAATTAATAAATTACCTTATAAAGTTTTCAACCCCATATCAGCAGTCAAGTAAACTTCTAGAAGCCGCAACTTTACGCAGTAACTTGAAATAGACCCATTTTTTCCGCCGTTGCCAAAGAAATATCTGGAAGATGACAAAGCAACTCATCCCAAGTTGTTTGAGTTTGCAAAGCCTCTACCACCCCTTGAAGCGGCTCTGAAAAAATTGCTGGGAAGTCTGCTTCTTCAGAGGACTGAACGCAATAAGCTAGCTTTTCCTGGGGTGGTGTAAATTGAGCATCAACACCTTCTCGGTTCCCTCGCGCATCAACGCGATACCATCCAATTTCAGGTAAATAAACTGCATTAAAGCCATGCAAGCTGTAAGGTGCCCCCTGATCGTCAATGCTTAATCGTTGATAACAAAACCCTGCTGGAATGCCATTTGCGCGTAGTAGTGCTGCTAACAGGTGGCTTTTCGCAAAACAATACCCTGTTCTGTGATGAAGCACATCTGAAGCTCGGCAGGTGACGGGATTCATTTGATAGTCATAGCTATGATAAATTTTATCTCGCACCCATTCAAAACAGGCTCTTGCGATCGCCTCAGGAGTTTCATGCTCTGATATCATTTGATTTGCAAGTTCTAAGATTGCTGGATGCTGCCAGTCAATCACTTCACTTGAACGTAGATACTCTTTCATAAGTGGACTAATACAGATATTTGAAGATAGTTTTCTGCCTCACCTCGCTTTGATTCATCTTTGCGGGCTAAGCTGAACAAGCTGACGAGCTTCGTTAATTAAAGGGTAATAGATTCTTCGTCCCCCATATGAGCTACTGAACTTGGTTGTGTTGAGTTCCACGCCCGTGCAACGAGAATGCTTTCAGTGCTGCTAGCCATGCTACCAATACAACAATGTGACGGAAGTGGTTGAGGTTTACCCACTGTAACGCTATCGATACAGCTTCTGGTTCAGGCAGGGTTCCATCCATCAGTTTAATCATCGTTGGTACAAAATATGAAAAAGTCCAAAGCCGATCGATCGTAGCTGCACCTACTGCACTCAACCACCAGCGTTGCAAACTTCCCCGGTGATGCCAACCGACGATCATATTGGCTATGGTCAACAACGTCAATGGAACAGTCGTTACATAAATCCAAAATCGCAATCCGGTGTTTGCTTGACGTGCTGCCTCAGCATTCCATTGATAACCAGACTCTGGCAATATCATCAACCACTGAGGTATTTCAATTCTTGTTTCATAGAGTCCAGCACCTAGCGCAATTCCAAGATTAATCACAAACAACCACAGCAAAAGAGTTGAGATAGCTTTTGTTAATTTTCTACGCTTCTTATGCTGAAGCTGCCTTTGATAGGTTGTTACGCTCATGATTTTTTACCTTCTTCTAAATTGAGTTAATGACGCAGTTGATCACCAAACCACGGCTACACACTGGCCGCTAAAGCAACCGCAATGAACATAATCACAGCACTTCTGCTGAGGGTGACGAGCGGGATGCAAAGTGTAATCGTCCTACGACCAACATCGAATGACCAATGTGGATAATGCGTCCCTGAAATTTTGGCTCAGCGAGCCGTGCTTTGTAGATTGGTTTACAGAAGAATTGGAAGACCTCTTGATGCTAGAATCTCAGCAATTAACACCCTCAAAAACTAAATATCTTAGTTTCTAAGATTCTTAAATACTAAAAGGAGATACGCGGATTGTCAAGGGAACAATCAAAACGGGCAAAAATGCTAATGGCGAACCTGCAACTAGGGCGCGAACTCAGTGCTCGAACATTGATGTTTCATGCTGCGATTGCAGAAAAGGTGGGCTTAAGTGCGACTGAACACAAAACCCTAGATCTCTTGAGCAGGGCAGGGGCACTTACGGCTGGACAATTGGCTGAATTAACGGGACTAACGACGGGTGCTGTGACCGGCTTAGTTGACCGACTGGAGAAAATTGGGTTTGTGAAACGGGATAAAGATCCAACCGATCGGCGCAAAGTTGTCATTAAGCCCGTTACAGAAAAGATGGAAAACGAAATTGCTCCATTGTTTACCTCAATGGGAGAAAGCATGGAACAACTCCTTTCACGCTACAGTACTCAAGAATTGGCTCTACTCAACGATTTCCTTACACACAGCATCAATATCTTGCAAGAAGAAACGGCGAAGCTGCAAGAGATAACATCTGAACAGAACTGAGAGCTTTCCGCGATTATTTTCTAACCTCTGGGATCTGCAACGTTACCAATAACTTACAGCTCACTTTTTCCGTTAACGGCACAGGTCGGCAATGACTAATATCATTACAACGCAATAGAAGAGGTTTGCTTCACCGCTCCAACGCAATAGAATGAACACAAATAATGCCCATCACTCGCCACAGTCACTTTTGCATCAAAGCCGATCGATCTCGTTCGTTCGGTGTGCAACGGGCGTGTTAGCCTGTTGATTCAATTGCTCCTTGAGATATGTCTAAACAAGTTTAAGTTCCATCTGAATATTACAGCGTTGATATGGTGAAGGTTGCCCAACTACTTTCCGAAACCCTAGCTTTTGGTAGAGATTGATTGCAGGCTCTAGGATTGTGTTGCTCTCTAAAAAGACTGTTTCTGCTCTTAACTCACGTGCTTTATTAATAGCTGCTTGCCCTAAGAGCCATCCGATCCCTTTCCCTTTAGCTTTTTCGGTGACTGCCATTTTAGCCAATTCATAGGTATTGCCATCCGACTTGATTAAGGCACAAGTTCCAACAATTTCGCCATTATGTCGTGCCATAAAGATGTGTCCACCTGGCTTCAAAATTTTTTCATCGGGATGATTGAGGGATTGGTGATCAGCTTCTTCTAACTGAAAGTATTTCTCAATCCACTCGTAATTCAGACGTTTGAAATCATTGTGGAACTCTGGCTGATAATCAATGATTTCAACAGATTGCTGTTCACGTGTTTTTCGCACCGCTTGAACACGATCCAAAAAGCTTTTGTCAGCAAGTAGAAATTCAACCTCTGCAACCGCGTTCCAGAGATCATATTGTGATTCAAATAAAAGTTCTTCAACAGCTTGATCTACATCAATACACTGCTGTTCAAGATCAGGAATTAATTGTTTTCCGGCATCAGAGAGTTTAACAACGCTCACTCTCGCATCCTGACTATGCTTTTCAGTTGTTGCAAGTCCTCGATTTTTCATCTCTCTGACAATCTGACTGACTGAAGCATGAGAGTGTCCAATAATTTGAGCAATCTCGGTGACTGCTGCACTTTCCTTCTGTGACAAAACATAGAAAACAGGAAACCACTTTGGATCTAGTGCAACATTGTAAAGCGTGTAAATTTTTGCAGCGTCCTCAGCCAAGCGATCGCTTAATCGTCGCAGACGGCTACCCAGAGCCACCTTACCAATTTGGGAGTAAAAATCCATAATATACAGGTACTTACGTAAGCACTTACATATTAGCATAGTTGATTGAGAAGAATTGCAGTCCATGCCAGACTTATCCAGCATCATTTCATGGCACAACCCCATACCATTTTAGATTTTGGATTTTAGATTGCAGAAGCCTGATGGAATCAGTGTTTGCAGTGAGCATCTGCCACATTTACGGTTTAACTTGGCATCACCTGCCTCATCTGCTCGCTTGCCCCTACTCTCTCCATCACCCATTACCCATTACCCATTACCCATTACCCATTACCCATTACCCATTACCCGATCGTCCTTGAGAACATAAGCAGGATGGTTTGAGGATTATTATTTGAAACATTGATGAATGAGTTTGAGGAATGGGCGGGCAAGACTTCGGCTTGAGCTCAGTCGAAACGCTGCCCACCCCACAAGAGTACCTGGTAAGGGCACACTGCTGTGCGTCCTGACTTAGAGGGTCATCGATCGCACATAGATTCGCATGATTTCACCCGGTTCTTTCATTGTGGCTTGCTGGATTTGGGAGAAGGGTAAGGGTCTTGACCAGTCTTCCACGCGGCAGAAGTTGCACTGATACAGACGGGCGATCGTGATTTCCACATCTTCGGGTTGTCCGATCATCAGGAGTTTGACGGAACGACGGGCAGGTGAAATAAGCCGATCGCCTTTGGGAGGCAAACCGATAAATGCTTGAGCCATGAGTTGTAAATCTCCTTTGTTCCAGGGTTTAAGGAAACCCTAGAGACTCGCTCCCAGCTTACAGACGGGGCAAGCCGAGAGCATGGGGTGCTATCATACACCCTAGCCCGGACTACCCAGCTTAGTCTGTGGTTAGGAGGTTGGGCGTGTTGCTTTGGCGGGCAACGCTTGACCTCCGCTAGAGAATTCGTCTCTAGGTGTTCAGCCATCTCGCAGGTTTGCACAAGCTAAAAGACAGCCATAGCTGATGAGCGTAGCATCAAACGATCGGGCAAATCAAGTCAAAATTGTTACTGTTGCGATCGATTTTCCTTTGGCTTCATGTTCGACAACATTTCTAAATTTTTGATTGAGCAGTTCCCTGAAGACTTTGCTTCCTGGTTGATTGGAGAACCGATCGCCTTGACTGAACTCAGTCCCTCAGAACTGTCCCTTGAACCGATTCGCGCCGATGCTTTGATTCTGCTGCAATCCGATAACATCGTCCTCCACTGCGAGTTTCAAACCAATCCTGACCCCTCCATGCCCTTTCGGATGGCAGACTATGCGTTGCGCGTGTACCGACGATTTCCACAAAAGCAGATGGTACAGGTGGTAATTTACCTCCGCCCCACCGAGTCTGATCTAGTCTCTCAGACCACCTTTGCTGCCAACAATCTGCGCCATGAATTTCAGGTGGTGCGACTCTGGGAACAACCAACGGAGGTCTTCTTTCAACGACCAGGATTACTTCCTTACGCGGTTCTCAGCCAGACAGACGATCGAGTTAGGGTTCTCCAGCAAGTGGCAGAGGCGATCGAGGCGATGGGCGATCGGAACCAGCAAAGTAATGTTTCAGCGGCTACAGGGATTATGGCTGGATTAATATTAAATCAACACACCATTCGACGAGTATTGCGGAGAGAACTGATGCAGGAATCTGTTGTGTATCAAGAATTAAGAGAGGAAGCTCGCCAAGAGGCCCGGCAGGAATTACAGGCTTTAAGAGAGGAAGCTCGCCAAGAAGCAGAGGAAGCTTTACAAGAGGCGCGACAAGAAGCAGAGAAAGCTCGCCAAGAAGCAAAACAGTCTGAGGTCAATCTGGTGCTGCGGTTATTGGCTCGTCGGTTAAATCAACCTTTACCGGATGCGATCGTGCCTCAAATTCAGGCGTTGTCGTTTGCTCAGTTGGAAGAATTGGGTGAAGCGTTGCTGGATTTTACAACTCTGGTAAATGTAGAAACATGGTTGAATGAACACACCAATGAGCAGGCAGTGTGATGTTATGGATTAGAACTGTAAAGTCTACTACTCCCATTCCTCACTCCTCCCTACATTTAAGCGATCGGCAACGAAAACCGAAACGTACTGCCCTGTCCAAGCTGACTTTCTGCTTCGATCGTCCCACCCTGAAGTTCGACCAACCGCCGACAAATTGCCAACCCAATCCCAGACCCTCCAGAATTGCGATTCCGCGATCGATCGGCTCGCCAAAACCGCTCAAATACATGGGGTAAGTCTTCCTGGGCAATGCCCTTTCCCGTGTCTACAACCGCAATCCAAAGCCGATCGCCCTCTGGGTCAGGGTAAACCTTCACCGTAATCAATCCGGCTGGTGTATAGCGGAGCGCATTACCAATTAAATTCACTAAAATTTGCTCTACTCGCTCTGGGTCAGCCAAGACAGGCAGCGTATTGGGAGGATAGTGCAGTTGAATTTCGGGGCTATTTTCCGCCACAAGCTGATCAGAAAATTTTTGCACCACCGACAGCAGCAGGGGCTGTCTCTTATACACATCT
>PVWD01000155.1 GCA_003003615.1 filamentous cyanobacterium CCP2
CCCCCCAGTACCCCAGACTCAACGGCCCAAGCACCCGATTCGCCTCTGGTATCTCCCCCCCCCAATTCTGATGTTTTAATTCCTGATCCCGGCATCACCATTGATGGCATCCCAGTACTACAGCCTAGTCAGGGCTATGTTCCCCCAACGCTTCCTGCTCCCGTACCGCCGCCGATCGGTGATATTGCCACCTCCAGTCTGGATACTTCTCCTCCAGAGGTCAACCTAGGAACAAACGAAATTGTGCCGCGTTTGGTGCTGCGGGATGCTCCAGTACGAGATGTTTTGTCGCTGTTGGCAAGGGCGGCAGGGCTAAACGTTGCCTACATTGGAGACGATACACAGGAAGTACCAGGAGAGCCAGGGGCAGAAATTCCTGATGTCAGAATTTCGCTGGATATTGAAAATGAGCCTGTCCAAAACGTTTTCAACTACGTCATTCGGATTGCCGGTTTAGACGTTAACCGGGTGGGACGGACGATTTTTGTCGGCCCAAGATTGCCCAATACCGCCCGTCAACTCATTGCCCGCACCCTCCGCCTTAACCAAATTGATGTACCCTCTGCCCTGAACTTTCTGGTGGGCTTAGGGGCAGAAACTTCAGTCAGTCGGGAACGATTGGTGACGAGTGTTAGTGCGGTTCCGGTGGCTACCGCAGTGGAAGGGGGAACTTCAGCAATTACCCAAACTCAGACAACCACTGAAGACCGGATTGAAGTGCAAAGAGTTGATTATCAAGATTCCGTGCCGCTGCTGCGAGGCTTACAGGTGACAGGAGATGAGCGGACTAATTCTGTAACGCTGGTTGGCAATCCCCGACAGATTGAAGTTGCGGCAGCACAGTTGGCCCAGCTTGATGTACGTCGTCGTCAAACAGCTGTGAACGTTCGCGTCATTGATGTGAACTTGCTAGGAATCGATCGCGTCTCCACCAGTTTCTCCTTTGGCATTGACGATACGCGGGTCATTCAAGATGGTGGAGTTGGCATTATCAACTTTGGAACCGCCGGAAACTCTGTGACACCAGCCGGAGTGCCGGGCACCGCAGAAGGGGTTGTTGGCCAAATTACTCCCGCCCAAGGCCCGGCTGCGTTTAACTTCATTCGGAACTTCCTGGCACAGTTGCAGTTCGCAGTGACAAGTGGCAACGCCAAGATCTTGACTGATCCCACATTGGTCGTTCAAGAAGGACAAACGGCTGAAGTGCAACTAACCCGTGATGTTGTTGTCAACTTTAGTCAGGAAATTACAACCACCGACCAGACCTCTACGGTAACGCTGGAGGCAGAAAGAGAACCAGCCGGGCTGATTTTACAAGTTCAGGTGAATCGCATTGATGACAATGGCTTCATTTCTATGTCGGTGGCTCCCTCTATTTCTGCTCCAGTAGAGCAAATTACTGTACAGTTGGCAGGACAGTCTAATGAAATTACGCTGCTCTCTGAGCGCAGATTATCCTCTGGGCTAGTGCGAATTCGAGATGGGCAAACGCTGATCTTGTCTGGCATCATTGAAGACCGCGATCGAGTCGATGTCACCAAGGTGCCAATTCTAGGCGATATTCCTATCTTGGGTGCTTTATTCAGAAGTACGACTCGGGAAAATGAGCGGCGAGAAGTGATTGTCCTCGTCACTCCCCACATTATCGATGACTCTGATACCGCAACTTTCGGCTATCGCTATACGCCCACCAACGAAACCCAGCAGTACCTACAAGAGCAGAATATTCAACTGCCGTAGAAAGTGGCAATGCCAGCCACTCATCGATTGCATAGAGATTGAAAGACGAGGGATTACAGGGCTGAGAAATGGGTTAACACCGCTCAGTCCTTCTTTTTTTATCGCTTCCGATTCTCTACCCCAACACGTCCGCCAAACTGCTTATATTTTCCAGCCCCAAATCAGGACAGGTGCGCTTCATAATGCCCGTCAACACTTTACCTGGCCCCACTTCAATCACACGATCGACTCCTGCTTCGGGCAGAGCCAGGGTAATTTCTCGCCAGCGTACAGAGCCGGTCATTTGGCGGATTAGTCGATCCTTTAGCGTGGCAGCGTCGATCGCTGGAGTAGGTTCCACATTGGAAAGAACGGGAACCTGAGCAGGCTGAAAATCGATCGTGTTGAGAATTTCCTGAAACTGTGCAGCGGCTTCTGCCATTAAAGGAGAGTGAAATGCCCCACTGACATTTAGTTTGACAGCGCGTTTCGACTTCACATTGGCCAAAACCGCCTCAACCGCCTCTGTGGTTCCCGAAATCACAACCTGCCCAGCATTATTATCATTGGCCAAAACCACATCAGGAGTCTGGGCGATTTGCTGCTCCAACTGGGCGCGATCAAACCCTAACAGAGCCGCCATAATCCCTTCCGAGGCGACATCCATCAGTTCAGCCCGTCGCTTCACCAGACGCAACCCTGCCGCAAAATCAAACACCCCTGCCGCATACAAGGCAACATATTCTCCCAGGCTATGTCCTGCTACAAAATCAGGATGTTGTCCGCGATCGTGTAGCAAATCGACTAGGAGGCTTTCAATCACGTACAAACAAGGCTGTGTGTAGAGCGTTTTGGAAACTTTGTCCTCTTCACTCTGGCAAATCTCCGGAATAGACCAGCCTAGAATCTGTGCTGCCTGCTCAAACTTTGCTTTTGCGATCGGTAGATCATACAGGTCAGCCCCCATCCCAACGAATTGAGAGCCTTGCCCAGGAAACACCCATGCAGTCTTAGCCATAGAGTATTGTTAACTTTTGTCGCTAAAGTTTTGTTATCAGACTTACATTCTAAGGCTTTGAGGGAGCCGTTTTAGCAATTAGCTCTGCAATATGCTGATATGGTCATGGCTATAAAGATGAGGACACTTTCCGTGTTCCGTCCCTGCCCGTTGCCATACTTACAGAATCTCGGACAGGTCTACCATCAAACCTGGAAGAATCTCTTCCCCTGGCAGAGTTTCAGGAGATTGTAAAACTTTAACGGTGCAGTTGGGGCGGTAAATTTCTACTTGTTGATTTTGGCGATCGATTAGCCAACCTAACTTTGCCCCGTTATCGATGTATTCCTGCATCTTGGCTTGAATTGTTTTGAGGGAATCGCCAGGAGACATCAATTCCACAACAAAATCAGGACAGAGCGGCAGGAATTTCTCTTGTTGTTGTAGGGTAAGAGCGTTCCAGCGTTCCAGCTTAAGCCATGCGGCATCAGGAGAGCGATCGGCCCCATTTGGCAATTTAAAGCCCTGTAGAGGAATCAAACACTTTGCCCAGTTTCCTCTGATGATTCCAGACATATAACTGAGCCGTCAAATCTGCATTTCGGCTACCTGTGGCTCCTCCAGTGGGCGACATAATGATGAGATGACCGTCCGCAGTGCGCTCAAACTTTAAATCTTGGTTATCTTCACAGAGTCGAAAGAACTGTTCATCTGTTAAATCAATGCTGAGTTCTAAGACGATGGTAAAGAAATGGGAGTCATCACTTTCACGGCAAGGTCAATCCATCAGCACTCATTCAGTGTCCGAAGGGCTTGTAAGTAACAAGTTTAGCAATATGTCCTATGCCCTGCCCTATGAGACTCCTGCTTTCCTACAGGGCAATCTAACTCACGACTTTCCCCAGCGGAAAATTGCAGCACCCCAGGTTAAACCCGCCCCAAAGCCCGATGCCGCAATTACATCACCTGGCTTCACTTTACCTTCACGCACCACTTCATCTAGGGCGATCGGGATGGAAGCAGCTGAAGTGTTGCCATACTTAGCCATGTTGCTAATCACTTTGTGGCTGGGAATGCCGAGTCGCTGTGCCACCGCATCCAAAATTCGTTGGTTCGCCTGATGTAGCAGCAGCCAGTCTATTTGCTCTACGCTAAGACTGGCACGAAAAAGAGATTTTTCAATCACTTCAGGAACTCGTTTAATGGCAAAGCGGTAAACTTCCTGCCCATTCATGGCGATCGGTTGGAAGGTTCCCTGCCCGATGGTAATGTCTTCGATCAATTCAAGTGATTGAGGTTGGAAAGCTAGAGTTAGGCATTCATTTTGGCTGCCATCGCTGCAAAGCTCAAACCCTAACAAAGCATTTTGCTCTGGGTCTGCCTGCATCACCACAGCCCCCGCCCCATCGCCAAACAGTACGCAAGTCCGTCGATCGCTCCAATCCGTCCAGCGAGACAGAACATCACCCCCAATCAGCACCACAGTCCGATAGGTTCCCGTTTGAATAAACTGGGCCGCCGTGACCAGACCAAACACGAATCCTGAACAGGCCGCTGTTAAATCGAAGGCCGCAGCCTTGACTGCCCCCAACTCCGCCTGAATTTGGCTTGCCGTACCAAACAAATCATCTGGCGTGGAAGTGGCCAATATAATTAAATCTACATCTGCTGGGGCTACACCTGCCATTTCAAGGGCATGATGGGCAGCTTCAGCCGCGATCGTTTTTAAAGATTCATTTGGCGTTGCCAGCCGCCGCTGTTGAATCCCCGTGCGAGTCCTGATCCACTCATCGGAAGTTTCAACAACCTGGCTCAACCCTTCATTGTCCAAGGTAGCCACTGGAGCGGCTGAACCACACCCTGTAATGGCAACACCGATTCTCGATTGATGCAGCATTATTCTCCGTCTGTGGCGGTCGCTTTCGTTGTCTGATGTTGAAACTGAATCCGGCTCAACACTTGATGATCCACTGCTTCCTTGGCAAGGCGAACCGCATTAAAAATGGATGGAGCCTGGGAACTCCCATGACTGATAATGCAAATTCCATCTACGCCTAAAAGCAAGCCTCCTCCATGTTCAGCATGGTCAACCCGCTGCTTAATGCGTCTAAGATTGGGCTTAAGCAAAGCTGAACCCAGCCGACCGCGCCAACCCTGAGGCAGTTCTTCCCGCAAAATTTGCAGCAACACCTCGCCGATGGCTTCTGCAAATTTCAGCAACACATTGCCGACAAAGCCATCACAGACTACGACATCAAATCGTCCAGTCAAAACGTCTCGCCCTTCGGCATTACCGACAAACGAAAGACTCTGATTCTGTTCGAGTAGCTCGTAGGTTCTGAGGGCTAGCTCATTGCCCTTGGAAGATTCTTCGCCAATATTCAGCAGGCCCACCTTCGGGTCATCAATGCCTAATACATATCGGGAATAGACCGTTCCCATCACGGCAAACTGCTCCAGGAACTTTGGGCGACAGTCTACATTAGCACCCACGTCTAGGATGAGGACAGATTTACCCGCCATAATGGTTGGCAAAACGGTTCCAATGGCAGGGCGATCGATTCCCGGTAAACGACCAAGCCTCAATAAAGCCGCCGCCATTGCTGCACCTGAATGGCCCGCAGAAACGACCGCATCGGCCCGCCCCTGCTTTACCAAATCCATTGCAACGTTAATCGAAGCTTTTGGCTTGCGACGCAGAGAACTTAGGGGTTCTTCATGCATCTCAATCAAGCCCTCAGCCGGAACAACCTCCACTTGGAGAGAAGGGCTGTGCGGCTTAAGTAGAGCTTCGATGCGTTGGGGTTCACCTACCAATAAAACTTTTACCCCCAACTCCGCTTGCGCCCGGATGGCACCAGCAACTATTTCATCGGGGGCATAATCCCCGCCCATCGCGTCAATTGCGATCCGTGCCTGAGTCGATCCCATTGATCAATGTTGTAGAAACCTCACAAATTTTATCAGATGGACTCTCCCCATTGGGGTAGGGAATTAACGGAAAAACCGATCGCGGTTATTTATTTCCTTCTTCACCAGGAGGAACAATCCTTTGAAACAGGTAGCCCGTGCCCCTTGCAGTCAGAATCAGTTCTGGATTGCTGGGGTCATCTTCCAGTTTGGCGCGAAGGCGAGAAATATGGACATCCACCACGCGCGTATCCACATGACGTTCTGGCGTGTAGCCCCACACCTCTTGCAAAATCTCAGAGCGGGAAAAAGGCTCACCCGATCGCCCCACCAACAGTTCCAGCAGGCTGAACTCCATGCCTGTCAGCCGAATCCGCTCATCGCCCTTATACACCTGGCGTTTGTTGGTATCAATCCGAATATTGTTAATCTGGATCACACCCGAACTGGGAATCCCAGAGGTTCCCACCTTCTCCACGCGGCGCAGCACCGATCGAATTCGGGCTTCTAGTTCTTTCGGCGAGAAAGGCTTCACGACATAATCATCGGCCCCTAGCTCTAGCCCCGTAATGCGATCGGCAACATCTCCCAAAGCCGTTAGCATGATAATAGGGACATCCGACTCTTTCCGAAGTTCTTGGCAGACTCCGTAGCCGTCCAGCTTGGGCATCATGACATCCAAAACGACGAGGTCGGGGTTGGCATTGCGAAAGGTTTCCAGTGCCTCTTCTCCGTCTGCCGCCGTCACCACGTCGTAACCAATCATTGAAAGGCGAGTTTCCAGGATGCGGCGAATACTCGCTTCGTCATCGACTACAAGAATTTTTTCTTTGTGATTTTCCAACTTGCTTAACACTCCTTAATTCAGCTTTTTCATAGTTAATTTTCATCACTTTATCATTAAGATATTAGCCTATGCGATCGAACTTAGAACGCTGAACTTCCTATTATTTCTACATTTCAACGTTTCTTAAGATTCATCTTGATTCTATCAATATCTCAATAAATCTGAACTTCGGTAAATTCTCGTTACATCAATCCTGGTAATTCATGAATTCAAGGATGTCTTGTGTCGCTAATCGGTAATCGGAATCGGTGACGAGGCTCTAAATTTAGCAGTTATAGCCCTACGCAAGCACGTTAAGACAGTTCCGTAAAGCCAAACCTATCCGTTTTGGATTTCAGTCACCTGAGATTGTCCTAACCTTTCCATCCGTTGCCATACCCATTCCCAAATTACCCATTTCTCAATGATTGCCGCCGATTCTAAACATGCCTAAACAACGATCGCAATATGTCTGCAATGAATGTGGAGGAGAATTTCCACAATATTTTGGGAAGTGCCCTGCCTGTGGAGCGTGGAATTCACTAATAGAGCAAGTTGTCACTGCTCCTGCAGCATCGGGTCGCCCCACCTTAACCACCTCCCGTGCCAGCAAATCCCGCACTGTCCAGGCTGCTAAGCCCCTTGCCGCGCTCACCCTCTCTGAAATTTCTGATTATCCTCAGTCCCGGTTGTCATCTGGCTACACCGAACTCGATCGGGTCTTAGGCGGCGGCATTGTTCCTGGTTCCCTGGTTTTGATTGGTGGTGATCCAGGAATCGGCAAATCAACCCTTTTGCTCCAGGTTGCCAACCAACTCGCTCAGCAGTATCCCATTTTGTATGTTTGTGCGGAAGAATCAGGGCAGCAGGTGAAGCTTCGATCGCAGCGATTGAGAATTGGGGAGTCGGGAGTTAGAAACCAGGAGTCGGGAGCCGGAAATCGGGAACCAGAAGAGACAACAGCAACCGGCAAGCGAAACACCAAACGCAAATCCGCCTCATCCGAAACCTCCCCCAACTCCTCACCCCTGACTCTTCACCCCTCTCTCCTCACCCCCGATCTCTACCTCCTGCCTGAAACCGACCTTGAAACCGTGATTCGGGAACTGGAATCCTTGCAGCCGCAGGTTGCCGTAATTGACAGTATTCAAGCACTTTATTTTGCTTCGCTGAATTCGGCTCCGGGGTCGGTGGCGCAGGTGCGGGAATGTACTTCAGCCTTGATGCAGGTGGCGAAGCGAGACAACATTACGCTGTTTATTGTGGGGCATGTCACCAAGGAAGGGGCAATTGCCGGGCCCAAAGTGCTGGAACATTTGGTGGACACAGTGCTGTACTTTGAGGGCGATCGATTTGCCAGCCATCGGTTGTTGCGATCGGTGAAAAACCGTTTTGGGGCAACCCATGAATTGGGGGTGTTTGAAATGGTGGATGTGGGGCTGGAGGAGGTGAAAAACCCTTCGGAATTGTTCCTGGGCAACCGAGATGAACAAACCCCAGGAACCGCAACGATCGTCGCCTGTGAGGGAACTCGTCCCCTTGTAGTGGAACTCCAGGCATTGGTCAGCCCCACAAGCTATGCTTCGCCCCGACGATCGACCACTGGTATTGAGTACAACCGCTTGCTGCAAATTTTGGCCGTGTTAGAGAAACGAGTTGGCATTCCTTTATCCAAGCTGGATGCCTACGTTGCGGCATCAGGAGGGCTAAACGTGGGGGAACCGGCTGCTGATTTGGGCGTGGCCATTTCAGTTGCAGCGAGTTTCCGCGATCGGGTGGTTGATCCAACAACGGTATTAATTGGTGAGGTCGGGCTAGGGGGGCAGGTGCGCCCGGTGTCGCAAATGGAATTGCGCTTGAAGGAGGCGGCAAAACTAGGTTTTAAAAGGGCTATTATTCCTGCTAGCCAGGCTGCTCCCAATTCTGAACTTGACATTATTCCGGTGTCGCGGGTTGTGGATGCGATCGCAGTAGCAATGGTGGCACGGGTGAGTGAGGAGGACAGGAACTAGACAAGTAACCTGATATACATTGGGTGAAAGAATTTGCGGTGTGATACCAGTTCCCAAAATAGAAGGACAGATCGGTAGGGGCGTTTTGCAAAACGCCCTTACAGAAGTGTTTTTATGTAGTCCGACGTTGGAGCATTGGTGTGATTCAGTTGAGGTGTATTTTCCTCCCTCGATCGCATCGGCTTTCTCCCTGAAAAAATCGACTCAACCACTGACCTGCTATGTTACGGTTGAACCATTGGCAGCACTTTGCGCCAACTCGTTTCATTTTGCAATCTTCTCTGCAAATTCCTGTTCTATGGCTTTCCCATTGCAACGACCAATTTTAGTAGGTGGACTGGGCTTAACCGTTGGAGCTTGGGCCTTAAATGCGATCGACCCTTCATTTTTACATTTAGCAGATGGAGCGGTTTGGGGTTTGGCCGCGTTGGGGTCGGGGATGTGGTGGTTCAAACAACGTCATAGCAAACCTTTAGACTTAACCACTGTGCCAATCATCGATCGGACGGCTGTGGAACGGGCGATGGCAGAGGTCAACTCGCGGATTGATCAACTAACAACGGAAAGCCAATCGATTACCAATCCAGCGAATGTGGAAACGATCGCATCCGTTATTCCTCAGTTACAAAATCGGCTGCAAGAATTGCAAGCTGGAATGGATCGCAAAAACATTGGTTTAGCAGTGGCAGGACGAAAAGCGGCAGGTAAAACGACGATCGTTGAACATCTCAAACTAAGGAACATTTCTACAGATACATCTACCACTTTAGCTGAATCAGTTCAACACTTTATTGCTGAAGCATCTGAACCCAGCAATGTTGAACCCAGCGATGTCGAAACGGACTCAGGAAAAGCAGCCGTCCAAAAGCTAAACTACGCCTCTAAAGATATTGAAACGGCAGACTTAATTCTGTTTGTGATCGCAGGTGATCTCACAGATTCAGAATTAAAAGCGATTGAACAATTAGTGCGGCAAAAGCATCGGGTATTACTGGTTTTGAACAAGCAAGATCGATACTTGCCGGATGAACGTCCCCTAATTTTGCAACAAGTGCGCGATCGAGTGAAGGGACTGCTTTTACCAGAGGATGTCGTAGCAACTTCTGCTAAACCTGCCCCAATGTTGGTGCGCCATCAACAACAAGATGGTAGCCTCATAGAGCGTAGAGAACAACCCCAGCCAGACCTGTCCACATTGCAGCAGCGAGTCACCGAAATTTTAACCAATCAGAGACAGCAGCTTGTTATGGCAACCCTGCTACGGCAGGTAGCAGCCTTAAATATGGGCGTACAAATTGAATTAAATCGCTTGAAGCGACTTCGCGCTTTACCTGTCATTGAGCAATACCAGTGGATTGCCGCCGCTGCCGCCTTTGCCAACCCAGTTCCCAGCCTAGATTTGGTTGCCACTGCATCGGTGACAGCGCAACTCGTTGTTGATTTAGGAGAAGTTTACCAACAGTCCTTCTCCCTGGATCAGGCAAAAACCGTAATGGGAAATTTGGCAACTCAAATGGTGCAGCTTGGACTGGTAGAGGTGGCAACTCAGGCAATTTCACCCATTCTAAAGAGCCATGCCCTTACCTATGTGGCAGGCGGCACGATTCAGGGCCTAAGCGCAGCATACCTGACCCGCATTGCTGGATTGAGTTTAGTGGAATACTTTGAAGAGTGCAGCATGAGCCTGGATGGAACCTCTAATGCTCCGCTACAGATCGATCGCCTGGTGCAAAAAGTTAAACAGGTTCTCCAAGAAAATCAGCGATCGGTGTTTTTGCAAGGGTTGGTCAAGCAGGGCATTGGCCAGTTGATACCTCATCCCAATCAAACTAAAGAAGGAGTGGAGGTCAAAGCATACGCAGAGTAGCTTTTCGCCATTTCCAGATTTCAATACTGATTTTTCATTGAAATAAATACTACCTTGAAGTTAATAAAGATAGAGTAAATTCCACCCTCAGGGTAAGGTCTTCTCAAAAATGGGGGAATAGTATGGGAGAAGAAGATCTTCTGTCCCTATTTTTGAGGAGGGCGATCGATGGAAGGTTACTCGGTCTTAGTTCACACCAACAGCAAACAAATTGCAGTTCACTTTAATGATAAGAATGAAGCAATTAGCTATATTGCTTACATCTATCGTAATTACAAAATGAAGTTTAACAGTGCTAGAGTTGTACCCACTCATCAGCTTGACTTCATGGTAGAACAGCAGGACAATTTTAGTTTCTTAGCAGCATAGTTTTCTGTTAATTAGTAGTATGTTCTGTTAAAAAGTGATTGGTTAGAGCAGCCTGATCCCTCTTAATACCGATAAAAGAGAATTCTTAGTTCTGTTCTCTTTTTAAGGTTAAGGGGGATCTTTGCTTATCAGAACTTACGCAAAACCCCAACCGTAGGGTAGGCAGTGCCCACCTCATGCTACATCTAGAGGCGTGAAATAGAGCTTGTGTCAGTCCTGCTTACATAAGTGTAGCCATAAAGTTTAGAACACTTTCCGTGTTTCCAGACCTAAAACTTATTGGGCATCCACTCTGGCTTCAATCAGAGTTTGAATATCGGGTGAAAGTTTTGCCAGAAAATCATATCCTGTTAAAGCTTCAATCTCATCAACAGATGTTCTAAACGATCGCCATTCTTGCTCTTTAATTCCTTGGCGGTTTGGCATTGTTACTGCAATTACGCGAGTTTCTGTAGTGATGCCATCAATCCCCAAATCAGGGCGATCGTTTACCACGACAATCTTCCATACAACTTCTGGGACAGCAATTCTTCCACCAATTTCAGTTCGCCTACCCTGCTCCCCCACGCCGCCCAATCCAACGGTGCCAGCCATAATATGCAGTCCGTTCCCCTGGTTAGCCAGTTCTCGGCAATAGCGTTCCAAACGTTCCCAAGGGCCACGGTTATTGTCGGGAGCCTGCGGGAAAATATTGGTCATCAAAAAAACAGCTTCGCTATCTTCAGGGGTGGCATTGCGGTCAGCCGCCGGAACCAAATGTCCCCGATCGAACCCACTGCCCGTATAGTCCCCCGGTCTAACCTGATACCAGTCGTCTGGTAATGTCGGGTCTGGGGCAAAGGAAATTCGGGGTAAATCGCCTAGCCAGGATGGATCTAGCTCCCAACTGGCCCAATTTGCAATGGCACGATCGCGATCATAGGACAACGTATATTGCGGTCGCACAATTAGATAGTTATTGGCACTCACCGTATGAGAAATGGCATAACTAGGATTGCCCAATGCCAAATTTGAATTGGTAAACCCTTGGCTAAAGAGCACATCAGCCACCAACGCACAGCCCGACAGCACCAAACCAGCAACCAGACTGACCAACAGCCCAACCAGCACCCGAAACCAAATATCACTCCGATTCATTCACTCACCACTTATTCACTTACTGGCGATCGTCAACAGCCAACTCGACCCGCTTATAGAACTCCATAAGAAATTCTAACCAAGGACGTAGGCAGGAAAACGCCCGTCCTGCGGATTTTTGATATAAAATGCTATCGATAATACAAAGGGCTGCACGCTGAGAACTCAAGATTGAAGGCAATGGGTTGTTGCCAAGAACACTTGATTCTCTGGATAGCGATTCTGCCCTATCGGGATACTAGTCCATCGAGAGACTGGTTCATTACGAAGCCAATCTATCTGAAGGACTAGTTCAACTGCAAACTGAGAGAGGATTGAACACATGGCGTTTACACAAGCTCCCCTACCCTTTGATGCCGGTGCATTAGAGCCGTCTGGCATGTCTGCCAAAACGTTTGAGTTTCATTATGGGAAGCACCATGCTGCTTACATCAACAAACTGAATGATTTGGTAGCAGGCACAGAGCTTGCCGACAAATCCCTGGAAGAAGTGATCAAAACGTCCTATAAGGAAGGCAAAACAGCCATCTTCAACAACGCGGCTCAAGCCTGGAACCATGACTTCTTCTGGAAGTGCTTGAAAGCAAGTGGCGGCGGTAAGCCAAGCGGTGATTTGGCTGCCAAGATTGAGAAGGATTTTGGTAGCTATGATAAGTTCGCAGAGGAGTTTAAGAACGCTGCTGCAACCCAGTTTGGTAGCGGTTGGGCATGGTTAGTGTCTGACAATGGCACTCTGAAAGTGACCAAGACTGCCAATGCCGAGAATCCCCTTGTGATGGATCAAACACCTTTGCTCACTCTGGATGTCTGGGAACACGCCTATTACCTTGATTTCCAAAATCGCCGTCCTGATTTCATCAAAAACTTCCTGGAAAATCTTGTGAATTGGGACTTCGTGGCTAGCAATTTGGCATCTGCCTAAGCTCAAACCTTCACTTGCTAATTCATGATGCTTAAAGGTGCCTTGTTGTACGAGTGACGCATTATACCAACAGCGTACTCTACAGATACAGATTGCACGAGTGACACACGACAGGGGGTAGGTCTTCGCCTATCCCCTTTTTTAATGAATTGGGTTTTGCTCAAGCAGCTTATCTCAAAACGGCTCTGGCTCATCCAGTAGGGTTTCAATCAACAAATCAACTTGCTGCTGCTGCCGGGTCAAAAACGATTCACACTGGCGCAACCGTTCAACCGCACTGGCAAACTGCTCAAACACATCTGCTAGATCAAGTTCACCCCGCTCAATTTGATTGATGATTGTTTCAATTTCGGACACCGTTGTTTCATAGCTCCAGTTGGCGGGCAGTACGATGTCAGCAGTCTCTGAGGAGACAGGGTCAGCAGGAGTTGGCTCTTCTATGGGATCAGAGTAGTTCATAGGGTGTTCGAGTTTTTGTCATTTCTCGCAGGGATTGTCCGAGTCTTCATTAGGAGCTGGATTGAGATCGGTGATGGTTACAGTCATGCGTCCTTGGGCAAGCTGAATGGTTAAATCTTGCCCGATCGCCAGTTCAGATGTCGATCGAGCTACACTGCCATCCACTTGGCGTACCAGCGCATATCCTCGCTTTAGGACGGCTTCTGGATCAAGCGTCACCAGCTTTTGTTTGAGCAGTTGGCAATGCTGAGTTGCGTACTGCATTCGTTGGTTGGTGCCTTGAATCAGACGTTGCCGCATCCATGATACCGCTTGGGTTTCCTGGCGAATTTGCCGATCGAGGTGCAGCCGTCGTAAGCGTCCTCGAATGCGGGCCAGTTGCTCAAGGGCTGTATCCAGGTAAGCTGTGACCGCCCGATTCAAAATATTAATTCGTTCTTGGTGATCGGTATATAAATCTGCCAAAAAAGGAACTGCCTGCTCTGCTGCTGCCGTCGGGGTGTGTGCATACACATCTGCAACCAGATCCGCCAGGGACTCATCTCGTTGATGCCCAATGCCCGCCACAACCGGAATGGAACACTCAGCAATTGCCCGCACAACTCGTTCGTTGTTAAAACACGCCATGTCCTCCGTTGCCCCGCCCCCCCGCGACAAAATCAACACATCGGCTCGTCCATCTCGTTCTACCCGTTCGATCGCCCGAACAATGGAAGCAGGAGCTTGCTCACCCTGCACTAAAGCTGGCGAAAACAGCACATGTAAACCCGGATATCGTCGCTTTAAAGTTCGCTTAATATCTCCCCATGCAGCGGCCTGAGGGGAAGTTACGACGGCGATCGTTTGGGGATACGGCGGCAAAGGGCGTTTGCGATCGGCATCAAACAGTCCTTCTGCTTCCAGACGGTTTCGCAACTGTCGATAGCGCAGTGCCCGTAAGCCTTCTCCTGCCGGAAGAGCCTGCCACACAATCAGTTGATAATTCCCTCGCTGGGGGTAAACCTGCACTCGCCCTAAAATAATTAATTGCTCTCCGGGTTCTGGCAGCGTTGCTAGCTTATTAAGCTGGTTATTCCACACGACGCAGTTAATTGCAGCCTGGGCATCAGGGTCTTGCAGAGTAAAGAACTGTCTCTTATACACATCT
>PVWD01000156.1 GCA_003003615.1 filamentous cyanobacterium CCP2
CCGTATGACCCCCACCCTCCTCGGTCGCTGGCAAACTCGTCTCCTTCTCTTCGCCATTATCGGCTCCCTGGTTTCACTTCCCTTTTTCTTGCTCACAGCCAATAATCCAATATTCTTTATCCTCCTGGCATACATTGCCGCCATTGGTTTAGTGTGGGATGTTTTGTACAACTACCTGCAACAGTATCGATGGGATCGAGATTGGCCCGCTGCTATGCAGCTTTTGTCTGGACTGTGGGAAGGAATATTCTTTGCCTTTCTGTTTAAGCTGGTTCCCCTTCCAGGCGTTGCTCAGGGGATACCGCTTTGGTTGTATGCTGCCCACTACAGCCTTGTTTGGCTAACAATTTTTGTGTTTTCCCAGAGCTTAATGCGAGTCATCTTTCCACGGTGGCGATTCAATGGTGGACAATGGTTATGAAACTTGTCACCTTGAAGCAACCGCCTTTTTACCTTGCTTTTGCATCGTCAAACCCCAACCTAATTCCTGCAATTAGATTGTCAAAGCGACGCAGAGTTTGATATTGGTTTGGGGTATTAAGAAAAATATTTAGGACATTATGGCTGCTGAAGAACCTACCCCGATCGCTCAAGAAACGCAATCTCAAGAGGCGAATAAAATTTCACCGCAATCCCAGCCCGCTTTTGGCTGGACTCCTTATGCAGAGCTAATTAATGGCCGCTTTGCCATGATTGGTTTTGTCGCATTGCTGATTTTGGAGTTGTTCACTCACCAGGACTTTTTTACCTGGATAGGGCTACGCTAAACGCATTCATTGAAAGGCGATTTTGTAACATATGCTACCTTTTTTGATTTATGCTAGTCTGGAGACTGACCGCAAAGCATAAATTTGAGTTAAGGGATGTTCACTATGAACAAAAATCGCCAGCAAGGGATGTCACAAGCTGTTCAAATGCACCGTGAAAACCTACGGAAGAATGTACAACGTCGATTGGAAGTTGCTCGTTCTAGGGGGGATGAGGCTTTGATTCGTCAGCTTGAAGTAGAAGCAAGCTACATTGGTTAAGCTCTTTTGGCAAGTGCTACTTTGCTTGCACGATGTATTCACTGATTCACGATGCTTGATGGCATCAGTAATTTCAGAAATGCTGTGATTCACCCTCGATCGCACTTTACGCTTCAACTGTCGCTTCACAAAAGCGTTTAGCCCCCAAGTTTAGCTCTGCTCCTTCAACATGTGGATGTCGCATAAAAAATAAGAGGCACGAGGAAGATTTCCCTTCGTGCTTCTTGTTTTAACTAATCAGAATTTCTAAATTTCGATCGACCCTACGTTTAACGAACCGTTAAAAGATACTGTCCTCGCCCCGAAGAGTCGTAAGCGTTGGCAATGATGCGATAGGTTCCAGTCACCGGAAGCGTAACCGTTAATGACGAGTTTAGGGTACTTGACGAAGCATCATCGTTTTCCCCAACAACCTGATCACTGGGCCCCAGTAAAATCAGGTATGTGTCAAACTCATTACTTTCCAGGGAGATCGTCACAGTTTGACCTGCCGTACCGTAAAAGGTGTGTTCTTCATACAGTGAGCCGTCTTGCAAGGTACGGGAGCTTTCTCCTAGCAGTCCTTCCGTTTGAAGCAGTGGGCTGCTACTTCGAGCGGCTGAGGTGGCAGCGGCAAGTTCTAGCTGATAGCCACCCGTTTCTCCAGGGGCAAAGGAGTTTGCCAAAATAATGTATGTTCCACTGTCAGGCAGTGTCACCGCTAGGCGTGAATTTGGAACGCCATTGTTGCCATCTTGGGCCAAGGGAGTGCCATTCGGAGTGAGCAAAATCAAGTATGGATTGAATTCGCTGCTCTGCATGTCGATTACAACTTCCTGCCCCGATCGCCCTTCAAAAACGTAGGCATTGTAAAAACTATTATCTGCGGGAAGAATGCTGCTGTTGTTATCTAACTGCCCCTGTACCTGAGTGTTTAGGGCTAACGTTTCGACAGTTCGATCCCTCGCCACTAAGGGTGACTCTTGTTGAGCAACTTGCGGAGCAGAACCTTGATCGACCGATGCCAGGAAAGGCTGAATCTGTTCAACGGGAATTGCAAAGCCAATGCCGATATTGCCGGTTGCTCCTCTTGGTGCATAAATCGAGGTATTCACCCCAATCAGTTCACCTCGGCTGTTGAGCAGTGGCCCACCAGAGTTACCTGGATTAATTGATGCATCGGTTTGAATGAGTCCTTGTTCGCGATCGATCCGGCTGACAATACCTTGAGTAATCGAACCCTGGAAACGACCAAAAGGATTGCCGATCGCAAAAACCTGCTGACCTGGACGGACAGAACCCTCATCAGCAAAGCGAATGGTTGGGAAATTATTCCCCCCCCGAATCCGGACGACAGCCAAGTCTAGCCCTGCTTGTCCATATCCAATCACGTCTCCGGTATACCGCGTACCGTCCTCCATTAGGACTGAAACGGTTTGCTCTTCACCGACGACATGGGCATTGGTTAGAACTAAACCATCGGAGCTAATAATGCTGCCACTGCCAGAGTTATTGTCTGTTTCGATGGAAACGACAGCCGGGCTAGACTGTTCATAAACGGACTCAGCATCTTGGGCGTAGGCGTATTGAGTTCCAGTTTGACTAAATTGGCTGAGGTTAAGTAATTCGACTGGGCTTACGGAATTCAGTAGGCTGATTCCAAGCGCAGTCCCCACGACAGCAAAGCTAGAGGATGCTAGACGGAGGAATTTAGTATTCATATGCGACGGTATGCGATCGAATGCCACTCAAAAAACTAACGAACGGTTAGAGTATAGTTCCCTCGACCAGCACTGTCGAAGGCATTTGCAAGAATTCGATACGTGCCTGACGTAGGAAGCGTAACGGTGATCAGCGAGTTTAGATTACTGGGAGATGCATCATCGTTTTGGGCCAGCATTTCTCCATTCTCATCCATTAAAATCAAAAACGTGTCAAATTCTTCGCTTTCTAAGTAAATGCTAACGGTTTGTCCTTCCTCTCCTTGAAATTCGTACTCGTTGTAGAGGCTACCGTCCTCTTCCAAAACTTGAGAACCTTCCCCCAAGGAACCTTCTTCTTGCAACAGCACGGGGCTAATACCAGTGGTAGAAATTTTGAGGGTATATTGCCCAGTTTCTCCAGCCGAGAGAGAATTTGCCAGGATGGTGTAGGTTCCTTCAATGGGCAAAGTGATTTCGATCTGCGACTTGTCATCTGCTCTTGTGCCGCTCTGAGCAATGTTGCCACCGTCAGAGGATAGCAAGATCAGGTAAGGGTTCAGGTCATCACTACTCATTTCAACAACAATGTGCTGTCCGGCGGCGGCATCGAAGGTGTAGGCGTTGAAATAGCTATTGTCACTGGGTAGGGTGCTGCTTTGTTGATTGAGGTCGCCTTTGACCTCGAACGGGACTTCGTTGAGGGTGAGGCGTTCTGCTGGGCGGCCCCCTGCCAGTAAGGGAGGGAGGTCAGGGGTGCTAAGGGCCGTTCCATCGCGCACCGCTACTAAAAAGGAATCAACCCGATCGGTGGCAATGGCAAACCCAATGCCAACATTTCCAGACCCATTGCTAGGGGTGAAAATAGCACTGTTCACGCCAATTAGCTCACCTCGGCTGTTGAGCAGCGGACCACCAGAGTTACCCGGATTAATGGCCGCGTCAGTTTGAATCAGACCTCGATCGCGATCGATCCGGCTAACAATTCCAGTGGTAAAGGTTCCTTGAAACCCAAAAGGACTGCCGATCGCAAAGGCCCGTTGCCCTACTTCGACAGCTTCAGGCTGTGCCAATGGTACATAGGGCAAGTTGTCTTCATTTGCTTGAATTTGTACGGCAGCTAGGTCTAGTCCACCCTGCCCGTAAGCGACGACTTCCCCCTCAAACTCTCGACCATCGGCAAGGCGTACTGTAACGGTTTGCGACCCACGAACAACATGAGCGTTTGTTAAAACTAATCCATCCTCACTGACAATGCTGCCGCTTCCCGAACCTGTCCGTGTTTCAATAGCAACGACGGCTGGACTGGCTTGGCGATACACGCGCACATTTACATCTTCTTCAGCATCTGCTGCTACTGCCCACTGCCCATTCAGTTGTCCTAACTGAGCAGGATTGAGGAGTTCGATCGGTGTAAATGCATTTAAAAAACTAAATCCTAAAGCGGTTCCTAATATGGCTAAACCAGACGATGCTAGACGGGAAGGATTCATACTCATAGTGCAGCTTGATTGCAATTTACAGAAGCTATTTAAAGAGATACGCAGCCACGATCGCCGATTTCGTTCACTCCTTGGCAGTTTTCACACCTTTCCCAAATCGCTTACAGCGTTACCACGCTATTTCAGTTAGAAGCTTCATCTGTTAACGCGAATGAGCGTTCGCAAATTGAGACTACTAACTCTCACGATGCCAGCAGATGCGAATTGATTTGCTCCACTTCTATTACTGACTTCCATCCCCCATGAATGTCAATGTTAGAAATGTTAATAATCGTAGAGTGTTCGCCCATTTCCAAGGCGGCAGGAGATAGAAGGAGAATTATGAACAGTGGGTGAAGCCGATAACCACCAATAATGAAGAAGATAAGCCGAAAAATTGAAAAATTGAGGGCATGAGATTTGCCCTCAAAAATGCAGATTCATCGAATTTGTAAGGTAGAGCTTGAGGATCAGGCTACGATCGCACCGCCTTAGCCCCAATCATCTGGATAATTAACTGGCTGATAGTCTACATAATCAGATGAGCCATTCCGCCGCCGAGAGGTAGGGGGTCTACGTCGTGGGCGAGGACGGTCATCATCAAAACTGCTGGGGCGAATGACTTCACGGGTAGCAGAATTGCCCGACTCATCCCAGTCATCGCGGCTACCACGCTCAGGCGGGAGGCTAGACGAGCGAGAAGAACGGGGTTTCCGAGGACGATCGCTCAAACTTGGACGATCGGCATTACGACGGGCAGAGGAACGACGCACATCTTCTCTGGCGTACTCATCTTCTCTGGAAACGGTTTCCCTTGTTCCCCGAATTCGACGGTTGACTGGGAACCGATCGCGCTCATCCAGGGGTGGATAATCATCTAGTTCAGCACGATAGACTCGACTAACTGGGCGATCATCATCAACCACAGGGGTGGTGCGCTTTGCCTGTTCAGTCGCAATTCCTCTCAACCGAATTGCTTCATAAGCAAACCAGACAGCAGAAACCGCAGATAGGGTTTGGGCAAATTGCAAAATTGGGTCAAGCCGCCACCCTTGGAAGAACAGAATACCGCCGCATAGTAAAGCGATCGCAGCAAAGAAAATATCCTGATCACGAGCAAGAGCCGGACGCATGGTTCGCAGGGCATACAGTCCCGCTCCTGATAAAGCAAGAGCGATGCCCAAAAGGCTAGCCCAGCCGAATCCGATGTTTACCATTACAGTTCTCCGATGTGATATCCCTATGTTAACGAGTTAGGCGATGAAGCCTCCACCGAAATTTCTAGCAGACCTTTGGCAACTGTATCCTAAGCTGCGATCGAACTGTCCGTAAAATAAACCACAAAAAAAGACTGCCAAATCAGTCACAAAAAAATCGGCACAGTGAGTGCTTACAGTTTAGCCAACCATACACTCTTCTGTCCGATGCACACAAGCCTGGTACGAGGCATAAATTAAGCTAGTGGCGATGGATTTCCCAACTTCAGCCCAGTCTATGAGAGATATAAATTTGAGGCTGTCCTTATGAGCCACGGTCAGCAAGTGAAGAGTTCATCAGAAATCTATGAAGAACTCAAAAATATTTCTGTGCTGACCTGACTAAAGAACAGCCCCAGGATCATTAGGAACGCTGAATTTTATCCTTTTGGCTGATGAAAACCAGCCCCACCACGACTGGAATCACAACAATGGCAACGCCAGCCAGCAAGCTGTAGAAGAAGTTCATTAAAGACGGTGTCATAGGATTTTGTCCGTAGGTTCAGGCAAGTTGTTCATTAATTATCTTATCGGTCTGTTAATCCTTTGAGAAGATCTACTTCTGAGAAGATTGATAAGAGCAAACCCCCAGGCTGCTTCAGTCTCATGTCCTTGCCAAGGGATGCCAGCAAGGTTCCGAACTGGGCTGTTAAAGGCTTTATCTCCTGTCATTGCAGTCCTTTCAGCTTGTCCAATATCAGGGGCAAAGAGAGCTAAAATATGAGACAGCCTAGTTACAAAGCTTAAAGATTTATGACTGCTGCAACGATCGCCATTTGGGTTTTGGCTCCTTTATTTGGGGTAATGATTCTGCTCTTCATTTTCCGCATTGTCCTGACCTGGTATCCCCAGTTTGACCTCACTCGCTTTCCTTTTAATATCGTGGCAGTCCCCACTGAACCTTTCCTCGCTCCAACCCGCAAATTGGTTCCACCGCTAGGAGGGGTAGATATCTCTCCGATTATTTGGGTTGGCATTTTTAGTTTGTTACGAGAATTATTAGTCGGTCAGCAGGGACTCCTGTTCATGATGGAACGGTTGGTCTAGCAAGCAAGGATTTTTCCTGTGGTCGCGTCCTGAACCTAGAAAATTGAGTAAACCCTTAGTCCTTCTCTCAGTTTTTGATTCTCAGCTTTGAGTAGCTTTTGATTTTGTTAGCTGCTCGTCGCCATACATTTTTAGTCCTTGGAGGACAAATCATTGGACTGATTTGCTCTGGTTTGGTTTCACCTAAGTAGCGGTAGTGTTCCCAAATTGCCCAGTAGGGACATCCAGGTTGGATGCGGAGTCCTGCCCAGTGCAAATACTGCAACGGCTGGTTCAAGTTTGGATCAAACAACCGCTCGCCTTGCACAGTAAAGTGTGAACTGCCTGCCCAGTTACCAGGAGCCTTACCAGGACGACGGACAATGTTAAAGCGTTTGTTGATATGCTTCAGCACCATGTAATTAATAATGGGCTGATCGGAAGTTTTTTGCGAAAAGTCAAAATATTCAGGATGTGCCGCACAGTCTTGAAAAATGCTGTAAAGCTTTGCTTCAGACAGGAGTCCTTTCTTTGAACCCCAAAACCCACCGTTAAAAATTTCCTGACATTCGGCTTCTGTAAACACCCCCTGTTCGATGACAGTTGGCGTGAAAACATTGGCAATTCCGCCTGCATGTTGGTAATCGGCACAAATAAAATCGTGTTCTTTTAAATAGTTGAGATTATTGGCGATCGGTTCAAAAACTACAATGTCAGTGTCAATGTAGATGAATTCATCAAACGGGCCAAACCAGCAGGCTTGCTTGCGAAACTGATTGGGGCGGGCAAAAAATCCTTCACCAAAGATTTCGTAAAGCTGTTGAGAAAGGCGATCGATGAAGTCCAGATCCTCGAATACCGTTACCCCAAATTGGGACAATGCCTCAGCCGCTTTTTGATAATTCTCATCGTAGGGAATCAAAACAACGGGCGTTGCTGGATCATAAAACCGAATGCTTTTGAGTAAGGCAATCGCTTGCTCAGTAGCGCGATCGTTTGCAGTGATATAAATCCCGCGACTCATGAAAGTATCCTCTATAAAAAAATAGTTAGCGAACGAGTCCTAGTTTGCGAAACACCCGCGACGATAGACTGGGAGCGGCATCATAGGATTTGGCTGGACGGTTATAAATGGGTCGCTGTGTTGGCTGCTGCAAATAGCGATAGTGCAGAAATAAATCTCGATACGGAAACTCAATGTTTTCCCCATCACATACTTGGTTAATGAGGCTGGAAGATAAGCCAATGTAGTGTAAGTAGGTGAGGCGATTTCCTCGATCGTATAGCAAATGATTTTGCTCAGTAAATCCGGGCGAAGTCACACAGCATCCGGTTTTTTGTTCTGAAGGCAATTCCAAGGCAAAGTTGTAGATCGATCGCCCCGACTTCATCACCATATAGTTCAGCAGCGTCTGATCGGGAGCCATGGGATACAGAATTTCTGCTTCACCCGATCGCAATTCTGACAGCAGCCAATTTCGCTGTGCAGCACTAAACAAGTCTCGTTTTGAAGCATAGAAACCCGAACAAAAGATTTCAGTCTCCACTCGATTTTCAGCAAAGACTTGATTGAATTTGGGTGAATTGACTTCATAAACGTGAGTGGGATCTTTGTATTGAAAGTCATACACAACCCAATCATGCGTTTCTAGTTGCTGAAAAATTGGCCCTACTGAATTCAGCAACAGCGTGTCCGCATCCATATATAGGAAGCGATCGAACGGAGCATCGAAGGCGCAGAATCGACGATGGGTTCCCACTCGATAGTAGGAATTAGGGTCACTTAAGCCCCAACGTTGTCGTGCTGTTGGATGAACATCCCATACCTGCCGCACAAACTGATCCCATTGCTGGATGGAGCCTCGATCGGCGTAAAGCTGAACACTCGGACGATGAGCAATTTCAGCCTGAATGCGTTCCGTGCGATCGTCGTAAGGATAGACACAAACGGGAAAATCTGCCCCCATCATTGCTTCGATGCTATTGAGCAATGCCACAAGCTGGTGATAGACCTGATCGTTTGCCAGGGTACAAATGCCGTCCGCCATAGGATTTTGGATTTGAGATTTTGGATTTTGGCTGAAATAAAAGGGGGCTGCAAAGCTTGTGAGTAGAATTCCTGTGGGCTAAAAATTCTTGTGGGGTGGGCATCTTGCCCGCCCAGTTAAACCGCCTTTTAAGAGCGGGTTTCAACGAAGTCGGAAAGCCAGTTCAGTAAATTAAGCTTGTATAAGATAATCTGACGGGCTTCTGCGATCGCTTCTTTTGCTGCGTACCAGGCTTCGGGGCTAGCGGTGACTTCTTGGATGTAGGCAACTCCCTTCTCGTCCATGCTGGGCAACCGCAAAAAACTTCCTGGGGGCAAAAGCCGATCGGCGGCTGACCCTCCGTAGTAAATGGGCAAACACCAGGCAAGGAGAGAATCCCACAATTTCTCGCTCACATACCAATCGTTGTCGGCATAGTTTTCGATCGCCAAATTGTAATAGTAGGGAGCCATGCCATACCATTTGTTTTTCAGTTCGCCGCCACTCTGCACGTCTTTGGGCAATCCTCGACCGTAAAAATCGACCTCCAGCGCGTTCTGCTGGATTTGCTGCAAAAATGCCAGCCGTTTGCGGTGGTTTTCGGTGCGGTTGATGCCGGAGGTAATCCAGCTACAGGGCTTGACCTTTTCCGGCGGGGGCATCTGGTCTAGCTCGCGAAATGAGTTGGCGTGATACCAGATGGCAGGCATGTAGTCTGGGGTGGGGGCAGCCGCTTCGGGGCCAGAAATATAGTCGCAATAGGCTTTTGCTGCGTCGTAGTTGATCTGGTTTTTGTGCAGAATTTCAGAAAGGGGCGGTTCGCGGAGCAGGTAGATCGATCGCGCTTTGGGAACGCTGCGTAATTCTGTTGCGGTGAGTGTCGCTTGCTGCAGAGACTGTTTTTGGAGGCGATCGAGCCAGGATTTTTGAGGAGCAGGCTGGGCAAAGAAATCGTATTGATAAAGTAGCAAGAAATCTGGATTAGGAGCATTCTTGAGCATTTGAATATTTTTCCAAACCCCGAATGCATGGGGGGTCTGTTGCCAGAGCCAGTCGCTTTGGTTTAACCCCTGATAAGAGGTGAGCATTCCAACGATTTTTCTGCCCATGAGAAATCTACTGCGAATGAACTAAAACCCATCCAAAACTCTGTAGGGGTTTGGATAAGCACTAATCGTAGAATGCCCAGAAATGGATGGGGCTAACAGCAAGCTGGGCGATCGGTTAGTGGAATGCCCGAAATCATTTTCCGCCATATCCGCCATATATTTAATTTATGGGGATACCCATTCACTTTAGTAAAGACACACCGAAATAAGTACAACGAGTAAACAAGAGGTTGAACAACTGCTGCGGAAGTTACCAGACGACTGCTCCCTCGAAGACATTCAATATCATCTGTATGTTTTGGATAAAGTCCGTTGTGGACTGGAAGCAGCTGACAAAAAGGGAACGTTGTCGCAAGCAGAAGCAGAAGAACGGCTGAATAAATGGCGTATCAAGTAGTTTGGTCGCCTGATTTAACTTTTTTGCTCTGCCTCTAACTGCTGTGCCGCCTCAATCAACGATCGCACTTCTTCGGTGCCTTCCGATCGCTCAAAGGTAAGGGGAAACTTGCCACTGGCAATCATCCGTAGCCCAAGAGGAGCTAAACTCATCAACCCCTTCAAATCACGGAAAGAATTACCAACTACCTTCACCCCAAACCGTCGTTCATCAATCCAGCCGCCATTTTTTACAAGTTCAATCAGCACCTTGCGGTGACGTACCGAACGGTTTGTTTGGTCATCTTGGCGATCGAGAATTTTTTCCTTAATTTTGCCAATCTGATCCATCGGAACCACATCCATTGGGCAAACTGAGTTGCAGTAGTAACAGCGAGTGCAACCCCATACTCCTTGTGTACCTTCCCCATAGCGGGCTAGCCGTTCTTCAGTTTGGCTGTCCCTGGAGTCTATAACCATCCGGTGCGCTTTGGCCAGGGCATGAGGCCCAACAAAATCAGGATTGACCTCACGGGCATTGCATTCTGAGTAACAGGCTCCGCAGAGGATGCAGTTTCCCATCTGATTCAGCCGATCGCGCTCTTCCGGCGTTTGTAAAAACTCGCGCTCTGGAATTTGTCTGGCTTGGGTGCAAACAAACGGATCAACTGCCTGCAAATTGTCCCAAAAGCTCTTCATATCGACAACGAGATCTTTGACCACAGGCATATTGCCCATTGGAGCGATCGTCATGACTGGTGGAGCAGGCTTCCCATCAGAAGCTTCACTGATTGTTGATGCCGCAATGCGCTGTAACCGGGACAGTTCATCTCCTACATTTTCTTTACAAGCAAGAGCCGATCGACCGTTAATCCGCATGGCACAGCTGCCGCAGATTGTATTCCGACAATTCTTACGGAACGCTAGACTACCATCTTGTTCCCACTTAATGCGGTTTAAACAGTCCAAAATTGTGTTGCCAGGCTCTACATCTAGTTCGTAAGTCTGAATATGTGGAGCAGACTCAGGAGATTTTTGCCGAATAACTTTAAAGAGAACTTGCATAAAATCGTGTCAACAGGTTGACTATCTTACCTTCCAGTCTAGTCTGAAAGTCTAAAGAGAGTCTGGCAATTGCAGAATGACTTCATCATAAAGTTGACCTACCGATCAAGAACGATTTTCCAGCCCATCGGTAAGGGAATTGACTGAATCAGGGAAATTGTTGAGATTGTAATAATTAGTGCAGCAAAAAAGGAAACAAAGTCGCTTTTTTCTTGAAAGGTAACCCGGAATATCAGCGTAAATATTTAGTAGAGCAGCCGAGAAGTTCATGTTCTTTGCTCAAAGATTTATGCGTTGACAGTTGGCAAAAATCATGTATGAATCCACATTTCAGCAAGCTATTAATGAGCGAGACAGGGACTAATCTGAAGAAGACTAATAGAGACTAATCTGGCAAAGTTACTTCTACGACACAAAATTACCAACATTAAAGAGTTTAACTTTACGTTGCGACTGATGAAAGTTGACCGAGCAAATTTATTAAGTTACTCATTTCCTTTAATGAATACTAGAAGTCTTTGAAATTGGTGAGTTTAAAGTTATATTCTTAGAAATGTACAGGTAGAGATAATCTCGCCCTCATAATTACCCTTGGAAACTGCAAGGAATTTTTAGAAGCAATGACTGAATCTGCGCCTACTCCACTTACGGGAAAAGCTTTACTTCAAAAGGTAAAAGAACTTTCCCACTTGCCTCGACGGGAAAAGGCAAGGCGTTGTGGATACTACACTGTTGGAAAGAATAACCAAACCCGCGTTAATCTGGCAGATTTTTTCGAGGCTCTGTTAGAGGCAAAAGGTACAACGCTCGATGCAGAAGGTTCAAAAGATGGGCGAGGACGTGAGCCAACCTATCGCGTTAGTGTACACAAGAACGGTCAAATAGTTATTGGTTCAACCTACACTGAGAAGATGGGCTTGAAACCCGGAGACGAGTTTGAAATCAAGCTGGGCTATAAGCATATTCATCTGATTCAAGTGGACAATGAGCGAGACGATTCTTTCGATCCAGATGAGGATTAGTTGGTTAGGTAAACATTTGTATTTATCGTACCGAATTAGGGTTTGACTACAGTCTTTTGCCAGTCTTGCTATGTTTAGCTCCTGAGTGAAAGTTCTAGCGTTGTGAGCTACTAATCGCCAAGTCTCTATTAGCCAAACCTTCACTCGCTCAGTTTCTATTAGTAATCATTAACTGACTAAGCACGTTTACCTTTCTCCATTGGTTGAGTTTGTCTGGATTTAACACTTCGCTTCATCAGGCCTTGCTCGTGCTGGTAGAAATGCCTGTAGCGGTAAAGATTACTGTCTTTTTTTTGGCGTGGCTGTTGTTGTGGTTGCCGATCGCCATTCCGCTAGGAATTGTGTTGAAGTGGAACCCTTTTCGGGAGGGAACATCTGCCGCTCAGAAGCTTCCATTGGTGGCTTCCCTTTATCTGTTGGCTCCTGGTATTTTGTGGGGGGCTGCCATCCTGGAAGATCAGTCGTTCTCGGTTTATGGGTTCGTTTGGGACGTTGACACGCTGCAATCCCTCGGTTTGGGTTGGTTGCTTGGGGGAGCGGGGCTAGTGGTCATGTTTTTAGGGCAATGGCGTTTGGGCTGGCTGCAATTTCGATCGCCTGTTACTGCATTAGAAACCTCCGCAGAGGATGCGGCAAGCAGTTCGGTTTTATCTTCTGGTTCGATCGTTCAAGTTAGCCTTTTGACGCTAGTTTTAGCCTTCTGGATCAGCGTGACCGAGGAACTCGTTTTCCGGGGATTTCTGCTCAATCAGCTTTATCAAGGTTATGAACCTCTATGGGCAGCAACGATCGCCAGCCTGATTTTTGCGCTGCTCCATTTAGTCTGGGAGGGGCAAGAGAATGGGCCTCAACTGCCGGGACTTTGGCTGATGGGTATGGTATTGACTTTGGCGCGGTGGGTAGATGGTGGTAGCTTGGGATTAGCCTGTGGGCTGCATGCAGGGTGGGTTTGGGTGATTGCCTCTCTGGATACAGTGCCGATGCTGTCATATACGGGGAAAGCCCCAGAGTGGATAACAGGTATTGCTGGCAAGCCTCTCGCAGGACTTGTCGGTCTACTTTTTCTCCTGGTTACGGCATTGGGTCTTTGGGTACTTCATTTTTAAAGAAATGCTTGGGCTGAGGATGCTCAGACTGGTTTGTTAGGGTTAATAATGTCACTGGGTTAAGAGGCGCAAACCGCGTCAGAGAGCCAACCGGAATCGATCGCGCAAGCTGAACCTGTAGGAGATGCTGCTGCCATTGTTCAGATGGTTGAGTTGGAATCCAGTGGGACTGAATCCAATCATGAGCAGCCATTAGGTGTTCAAGAGTGGCTAAAGCAATGACCAGAATGCCCTTGGGGGATAATTGCTGGCAGCAAAACTGCAAAATTTCAACTAAATTCCCACCACTGCCGCCAATAAAGATGCGATCGGGAGGTGGGAGGGTTTGCAGCACCGCAGGAGCTTTACCATGAATCGGCGTAATATTTTGCACCTGAAATCGTTGGCTGTTCTGTTGAATCAAAGAAACTCCAGCAGCCGTTTGTTCGATCGCATAAATTTGGGAAGAGGGGAACAGCCGCCCCATTTCAATGGAAACCGACCCTGTACCGGCTCCAATATCCCAAATCACCTGCTCAGACTGAAGGGCCAGTTCCCCTAACGCCAAAAGCCGCACTTCCCGCTTGGTCATTAAACCTGGACGATCGCTGAAGCTAAGAAAGTAATGATCTGGAACGCCCAGCACCGGCAATTCATGCAGCTTCAAAGCAGTTTGGGGAGCGATCGACTCTCGCAGCAAAATTACAACATTCAAAGCAGCAAAACTTCGATCGGGTAATTCTTCTGGATCAAAAGCCTGAATGTGTTCTTGTTCACCGCCCAAGTTTTCACACACCCAAAGCCGATATCGACTCGGAACCTCCAACCCCAAAAGCAATCGAGCAATTACTTGTGGCGTGTTTGTTCCGTCCGTTAAAACCGCAATTTTTTCGACTCCTTGCTGCAATGCCTGAACTAATTCATCCAGCGATCGACCATGTACGCTCACCAGCCGAGCATCCTGCCAGGGTTGTTTCACACGGCTAAATGCAAGCTGAACAGAACTCAGATGCGGATGAAATGTAATGCTGTCAGGGGGAAGCTCTGCCAACAGCAAACGACCTAAGCCGAAAAAGAGGGGATCGCCGGAGGTGAGAACAACGATTAGGGGTGGGGAGTGGGG
>PVWD01000021.1 GCA_003003615.1 filamentous cyanobacterium CCP2
CTTCTTTGCTGCTTGGTCTAATTCTAAAACTTCTCCTGCATCCAATTGCCAGCCCAATGCCCCAATATTCTGTTTTGCTTGTTCAACGGACTTTGCCCCCGGAATCGGAATGGTTCCTTTGCACATGCACCAATTTAAGGCAACCTGGGCAGCCGTTTTGGATCTTGATTGGGCGATCGATCGGACACATTCCAATAAATTCCGAATTCCGGGTAGCAGTTGCCGAAATAAAATACCTCGAATCCCTTTGGGTAATGTTCCCGCTTCAGAGTATTTTCCAGTCAGCAACCCCAAAGCCAACGGGCTGTAGGCAATGAGCTGAATGCCCAATTCATCACAAACATCCTTGATTCCCAGTTCTGTCACCGGATAGGTGGAAAGCAGCGAATATTGCACTTGCAGCGACGTAATCGGAATACCGCGATCGGCAAATTTTTGATGCACGCTTCGCAAACGTTTGGAGCCATAATTTGACAGCCCGACCCCCTTCACCAAACCCTGCTCGTACAAATCCATCAGGCCATCTAGCAGGGCCCACTCCTGCCAAGGGGCATAGTTAGCAGTAGACCAGTGCATCTGCACCAAATCAATGTTGCGTTCTAGTCGCCTTGCTGAGGCTTTTCCGGCTGCCACCATCGAGCCACGAGTGAGCCGCCAAGGGTAAGGAGCCAGCTTTGTGGCAATGCAAATTTGTGCCTGGTTTGGGCCCGTGTAGTCCTGGGCAAACTGGCCTAAAAGTTTCTCGCTCTGACCGTTTAGCCGCCCTGTGCCGTAGGAATCTCCGGTGTCAAATAGCGTTACGCCGTTGTCTACGCAAAGATCAAAAACCGCTTTTAGCTGCCCATCCATGCTCTGGTTATATCCCCAAAGCAGCCGATTGCCCCATGCCCAAGTTCCACAACCCATTGACGGTAGGGAAAGTGATGATTTTTGCATATCAGCCAACACTATCCTGAACTCATTAGCAACTCTAGAGTCAGGCGTGGTTACTGTCAACTCTTTTAACTCACAGTAGGCGGTGAATAAAGCGGAGCGGCTTCTGGTAGCTCAGGCGGTTCACCTTCAAACCAACTGCGATAAATCTCCTCATAGATTCCGTCTTCAATGATGATGGCCAATCCCTGATTCAGTAAATCTAAGGTTTCCGTTGCATTCTGCGGCATCGCCATCCCGTAATATTCCTGTGTGAGCGGCTCCTCAATGTTGCAAATTCCCTGAATGGTTCCCGATCGAATCACAAATTGGTTCACAGGAGCATCGTTAATTACTGCATCAACTTCTTCATTTACCAGTGCTTGCAGTGCCAGAATAGAATTCTCAAATGAGGCAATTTCTTGAGCATTTGACTCAGTTACCTTGGCGACGGCCGTAGTTCCTAGATTGAACACCAATGCGTTTACCTTCCAAATCCTCAAAAGATTCAATTTCTTCCGCAAGCGCGGGCACGGCAATTGCCAATCCAGATTCAAAATAGGGTCTTGAAAAATCAACCTGCTGCGATCGATCGGCAGTAATTATCATGGAGCTAATCGTGGCATCTACGGTTCCGGCTTGCAGGGCCGGAATGATATCTTCAAAGGGCAAAACCTCTAGCTCAACCTCAAACCCTGAAGCCTCAGCAATGGCATAGAGTAAATCGATTTCAAATCCTTCTAGTTCGCCTTCTACATCAGATTGAAACGGCGGAAAAACCGGATCAATGGCGATCGTTAAAACAGTGGGTTGTGTGGCAGTCTCAACATCAGGAGCAGTTGAGTGATTGGTTTGCTGAGTTTGATCAGCCGCACAAGCATTAACGGTAAATGCAAATGCCAACCCCAACCCTGCCAAAGCGATTTGGCGCAAAAATTGCGATCGTGTCAAGCTAACCATAGAGATGATTTCGCCCTTTTACAATCTCTTAATTAGATAAACAGCGTTTCCTATTCAGTTGGTCATTCCAAACCGTCGCTCATAACACTCTTGAGAGCGTTCTACCAAATTAATTCTGCCTTCACTCTACCGCGCTCTTTAAATCAGCGTCAAAAAATACATATTTAGATAAATTGATGATTTTTAACTCCCACCTCCATCTAGAGGAACTGAAGCGAATTTACTCGTTCATTAATCAAATTAAATTGATGTACTTAGGCTATCAGGGTACAGGGAATCGGGCTAGACATCCGTGCCGCAAGTGAAGGTTCTGGAGCTAGACTGCTTACAGGAGCTAAGGTTTGTCAACTGGTGTGGCTTTGTTGTTTCAATGGGTTGGGTAGACTGACAGTGCAAGCATTTGGTGCAATCGGTTTCGTTAGGGGGGATGTAGAGCGATGGTGCGAATCAAACTATGGCAATGGATCGTTTTAGTGCTGCCGATCGTCTTTATCGTTGGGTTTTTGCTGGCAGCAGCCGGATGGCAAATTCATGAATGGCGGCTGAACTGGATTTGGGCAGTCTTTACGCTGGTTTTCGTGGGGTGGCGGTGGTTATTGGTGCGGTGGACACAACCCGCCCTCAAGCAAATGCAAGCCGTTGTGACGGAAGTTCAGGAGGAGTTGCAATCTGAGTTAGAGGCTGCCTCACTGAACGCACTCAGCAATACACCAAACAATGTCACCCAGCAGGCAGAACAAGCCCTCCAAACCGTTTTGAACTCTGCCAAGAGCGATCCTCCCATTTGGGAAAACTGGGAATTATTTTGGAAGCGTTGCCAGGAGCTTGTCACCTCGATCGCCCACATTTACTACCCCACTGTGAAATATCCCTTACTGAATATTTATGTGCCTCAAGCCTATGGGCTAATTCGGGGAACGGTCGATGATGTAGACCAGTGGATGCAAAAACTTTCGCCAGTGCTGAACCAAGTCACCGTAGGGCAAGCCCTTGAGGCCTATGAAGTGTACCAGAAGCTAGAACCCTCTGCCCGTAAGCTTTGGCGCACCTGGACATGGGCCCAGTGGGTTTTAAACCCGGCGGCGGCCGCGGCTCGGCAAGCCAGTCAACGATCGAGCGATCGGGCGACCCAGCAGCTTTTGGTCAATTTGGGTCAGTTGCTCCGAGAGGCGACTTTACGAAATTTGTGTCGGCAAGCCATTTTCCTCTACAGCGGGATGCTTCCGGTTGGGGCTTCCCCCGTGCCAAAGCCAACCTTGCCCAAGGCCAAAACCCAAACGCTACGAGAGATTTTGACCCACGCCCAGCCCGTTGAAACGGTTAAGCAGCAGCCCATTAATATCCTGCTGGTGGGCCGAACCGGAGCCGGAAAAAGTAGCCTGATCAACACCCTGTTTGAAGCCGATCGCGCCGCAGTGGATGTGTTACCTAGCACCGACCAAATTCAAAGCTATCACTGGGAAACCGCCACCGGGGAAACCTTGACCCTCTGGGACTCTCCAGGCTACGAACAGGTCAACCGTTCAGATTTACGAGAATTGGTACTAGACTACGCCGCCAGTGCCGACTTGCTTCTGCTAGTGACTCCCGCCCTCGACCCAGCCCTGCAAATGGATGCCGATTTTCTCAAAGATTTGAAAACCGATGTTCCAGACCTTCCCGCCATTACCGTTGTCACCCAGGTCGATCGGCTGCGGCCCTTCCGCGAGTGGGAGCCGCCCTATGACTGGCAATGGGGCGATCGTCCGAAGGAAATTTCCATCCGCGAGGCAACCCAATACCGAGCAGAGTTGCTGGGTGAATATTGCGATCGGGTTTTGCCCATCGTAACGGCAGAGATGCAGTCTAACCGGGCAAGCTGGGGAGCTGATACCCTATCTCTGGCACTCATAGAAACGATCGACCCCGCCAAGCAAGTCCGTTTAGCACGATTTCTCAACAACCTGGAAAGCCGCACCGTTGCCGCCGCCAAAATTATTGATCATTACACCTTCCAAATGACCACCACCCAGGGAGTAGCCTCTCTGTTGAAAAGTCCCGTCCTTCAGTTTATTTCCACCCTTACCACTGGCTCACCTGCCCTGGCCTACGTTTTGGCAGAGCAAATCCCCGTCGAACAACTTCCCCTCGTCATCGGCAAACTGCAAATGGCCTATGATTTGTTTTCCCTCTTCAACACCAGCACCGAGCTATCCGATCGCGTCAACGCACCCACCTTCGACCTGCGCTCCCTCTGGAGCCTCCTCCTGGAAAACTCCAGCACGCCCGATCGCAATGCCTGGGCCTTTGGCCATGCCCTGGTGGAATACTGGACACACAACCTGTCGATCGCCCAACTCCGTGATCGGTTTGAGCACTACCTCAACCAACAAGCCCAACAAAAATAATGGAAGTTACAGCAGTTTGCAGACGGGTAGGGAGTGGGGAGTGGGGAGTAGGGAGTAGTGTGGCTTAACTAAGTGGAAATCGCTGTAAGACTTTAATTAGGTCATTCGTAGCGCAGGCATCTTGCCTGCCAGTGGAACGATCGCCCGATCGCAATCAGCGAATTTGACTTTAACCTCCATCATTTCTTGTAGGATCAGTCGATCGGCTTAAGTCCTCTTCACCCCAAACTCCATCATTTCTTGTGGGATGGGCATCTTGCCTGCCCTTCCATCATCCCCATGCAAAAATAACTTTGCCTGCCCCAGAACAAAGCAACCTTTACAAAATTTTACATTCCCCCAAAAGGCACACCAGCCTACCTATTATGTCCTCCGGACTGTCCTGGAGACAATCTTATGGACTGTCCTGGAGATTGTCCTGTGGAAATTCCTCTGGACGTGGTAAAGTATGAACAGAAAGGCTGAAGGGTTCAAGGAGAACGGCTCCCACTGGTGGGTAAAGCTCCTGCTGGCGCACAAATGCCAGAGTAACTGACAGCCCATCACCAAAAACTAAGGTGATGCCAGTGCTAAGACCAACATCACCAAAGAAGATAAAAGTAAAAAAGTAGCTAAAGTAACTCAGCCAGCCCATAGCTGGCTTTTTAATTGTAAAGCTTTGAGACTCTCCAGGCTAGCTCCCCCCCCGATCGAAATCCAGCACGAGTGAAAACAAACCCTGCTTCATAAAACCGATCGCCTGCCTCTCTTACCACTGAAGGGGGAAGGTCTAAAAGATAGGCAACTTCCTTGGTGCTGAGGAGCCAACCATAGCGGGCAGCCCGTTCCAAGGCTTCAAAATAGGCAAGGGGGTCAGGTTCGGGGGGAGGCGGTTGCAGCTTTGAGACAAGCTCCGAAGCAATCATTGTCACCAGCTTGATGATGTCCGGCTGTATTGTGGACAGTCCAGAGGACGAGTCGGCAGGTTCAGCCTCTGGGCTTTGTATTCCTTTCATATCAAGGAATTCGGCAGTCGTTCCTCCTTGCTGAATAAACTGGTGCAGTTCATCCAACAGCCGGATCTGTCCTGCATTGACGTAGGATCTGTTGCCAATCCGCTCTGGTTTAATGCCCAAAGCATCAAGGCGTGTATAAACGGCACTTCTGACCAAGTTGTACCGCTCCGTTAGCTGGCTCACCGGCAGCCGATCGATCTCCCCATTGCTCATCCCGTTATCCTCTGGACTGTCCTCAGGATACTTTTAATATGCCTATGACAAGCAAAAGTGGCAAGTATTTGGCAGCCAAGATTCAGAAATTAAAGATTTGCTGGGGGCAATTCGCTGAAGTTGTGACAAATTCGATCGGGTGAACTGGTGAATCAATAAACCGAAACGGCTCCATTGGCGGCAATGCTGACTGAGGTGCGGCCAGGCGTATCGCTCAACTGCTCCCCAATAATAATGGTGACGGTGTTGCCAGAGGTGAACACATCCATACTTAGGCCAATGCTGTCCCCTTGGGGATACGCCACAAAGTAGACAGGCGGAGGAATAAACTGAGTGGTAGTACTACCAAAAGCAGTAGTGCCGCCGGGTGGCAGAAGCCGTTCAGCAGAAGCAGGCTGGGTGAGCCGACAAACGATCGTCGCGTCGCCGCCATTGACCACTTCAATCCGAATCGGCTGGTTAGGATTCACGCTGGCAATGACCTGTCCTGCCTGGGCCATTTCAAAGGAGGACAAGGGGATAGCAGGGGCGATCGACGGCACTATTCCAAGACCTGCGACCGCTAGCAACAGGGCAAAATATGATTTCATTAATAAATCCTCAAAGCTTGAGCAGTTAAAACTTAACAGAAGGATCAAGCAAAGCATTAATCAGAACCGCTAAATTCGGGCTATAGATTTTTGCCCAAATGCTTCACCACACCCAATTTTTCTTCCTAAATATTAAACCGTAATTGTCACGGGCTAGGCTTGCTAAATCCTGTTTTCTTTGATTCAGGCTGAGCCATTGGGCAGGGATCATTCGCTTGTTCCGGGCTGCCTCACCGGACTTGTACCACCAAAATTGAAAAGTATGGCAAATCTAGACTTGGCCGATCGCGCAAATCGCTATACACCTTTTGATCCGGCAAGGTTGCCCGCACCACCACATGGCTTTGCTGAAGCAGTTGATGCTGTTTCAACACCGACCACACCTTTTCATAAACCGAACTCACCTTCATCAACACCAAAACATCAGCTTGCTGCAAGGCGGCTTCCAGATCAGAAACCCTATAAAGCGCGGGCAAGACCATTAGGCGTTGGGTACGAACCGTGAGGGGAATGCCTAAAACGGAAGCGGCCGCCATGGGTGAACAAATCCCCGGCACGGTTTGAATCATCACATCAGGATGGGCTGCTTGAAGGGTTTGAGCCAGATAGGTAAAGGTGCTGTAAAAACTGATATCTCCCTCACAGGCAAACGCCACATCCCCTTGCTGCAAGGACTGCCATACCTGAGCCGCTGCCGCCTGCCATGCCTGAAGTAGTTCAGCTTCGTCTTGGACATAGGGAAAAGCCAACGACAGACGAGTTTGCTGCGGTTGGAGCCACGACACCACAATTTGCTCTGCCATACCCGGTTTGCCACCAACACCCGCCGGAAATGCCACCACTGGAGCCTGCTGCAACAGCCGCAACCCTTTAACGGTAATCAATTCTGGGTCGCCCACTCCGACTCCAATCCCATACAGGATGCCCATGCAAACTTAACCTTACTTGCGATCGAATGTCCCCTTAATGTATCTGGTTTAGCTTCGGAAACTATTGAGAGACTTCATCATTCTTCAGAGATAGGAGAAGATAGTGCTGATGACTTGATTGAGTGAATTCTGTTGGGATGGGTTCAGTTGGGATTGTCAGTGGTTCTCGACTCCATCACAATTGAATCACGAGTGTCCGCTTTAACTAGAGTGTGTGGTGTAACAGAGTGAATCCTATTCCGTCGTTTGATCTCAGTAGACAATACAAACTGATTGGTGATGAAATCCGCACAGCAGCTTCAGAGGTGCTGGCATCGGGTCAGTACATTGGTGGTTCTGTCGTTCAGGGGTTTGAACAACAGTTTGCCGCCTACACGGGTACAGCGGAGTGTGTTGCCTGCAATTCTGGAACAGATGCTTTGTTTCTGGCGTTACGATCGCTCCAAATTGGGCCAGGCGATGAGGTGATTACAACTCCGTTTACCTTTGTGGCAACGGCTGAAGTGATTAGTGCGGTGGGGGCAAAACCTGTTTTTGTTGATATTGACCCCCAGACGTTTAATTTAGACCTGAACCAAATTGAAGCGGCAATTACCGATCGCACAAAAGCCATTATTCCGGTGCATTTATTTGGGCAACCCGTAGATATGACTCGCGTGATGACGATCGCCCAAACCCACAACCTTTGGGTAATTGAAGACTGCGCTCAGGCAACCGGAGCAACCTGGGCAGGGCAGAAGGTCGGCAGCATAGGGCACATTGGTTGCTTTAGCTTTTACCCCACCAAAAATCTGGGAGCCTGTGGCGATGGTGGAGCGATGACGACCAATGATTCGGGCATTGCGGCCCAACTGCGGATGCTGCGGGATCATGGACAAAAACAACGCTACATGTACGAGGCGATCGGGGTTAATAGCCGGTTGGATGCGGTGCAAGCGGCCATTCTTCAGGTAAAACTGCGCTACCTCGAAACCTGGAACATTCAACGTCAAACGATCGCCAGCCGCTATCATGATTTACTGCAATCCATTGCCGGAATTGTCATTCCTCAAGACATTGCAGGTGGGCAAAGCGTATGGAATCAATACACAATTCGAGTGTTGCAACCGCAAGGTGAATCAGCCCCTCAAGGGCAAAATCGGCGCGATCGGGTGCGGCAACAGCTTCAACAGCATCAGGTCGGTTCAATGGTCTACTACCCAAAACCCCTGCACATTCAGCCGGTGTATGCCGATTTGGGCTACTGGACAGGCGATCTAACGATTTCTGAACAAATGGCACAAGAGGTTCTGTCTTTACCCATGTTCCCAGAGCTAGAAGCTGACCAGCAAGAACAGGTGGTGTACGCCCTGAAGGACAGTTTGGCGCATTGAATCCTGATTTCAACAGTTTTAGGACTGATTTAGGACTGGCGCAGTTGCCTTGAGATAAACTTTCTCTGATGGAGATGCTCCGCGAACAGGCTAAAAGCAAAATCCATTCATGGAAGTTTAAGAAAATAATTGAGTCATTATCTTGTGGGGTGGGCATCTTGCCCACCCAGTCATCTGTTCATTCCATCGCTTTCTCATCAAGACGATCGCAGTCTGACCTGGATAATCTGGGTGTATCCCACTTTTGCATTTCCATGACAAATCGCTCACTGGCAGGCAAGATGCCTGCGCTACGGAAATCGATCCATTTGCATCAATGGGATGCTCCCGATAATCTTCTTACGCCATAAAACAAAAAAGTACGACCTCATTAAAGAGATTGCCAACAAAAGGTACAATCACAAACAAATCTTTTAATCCATCGCAGTACATTAATTACATTAATACATCAATATATAAACGCCCTACTCCTATGAATGCCCTAATCGATCGCGTCGTTGAAGATGGCAGAGATATTTTGGTCATTGACGATACGCCAGATAATCTGCGGTTTTTATCAAGCTTGTTAACAGAAGCGGGGTATACCGTTCGCAAGGTCATTAATGGCGAACTGGGTTTAGAAGCGGCAAAACTTCAACCGCCCGATTTGATTTTGTTGGATATTATGATGCCCGGAATGAATGGGTACGAAGTTTGTCAACGCATGAAGACAAGCGATCGAACTCGTGATGTTCCGATTATTTTCCTAAGTGCTTTAGATGAAGAACTAGAGAAAGTACAAGCCTTTCAAATTGGCGGTGTTGACTATGTGACGAAGCCATTCCAGGTTGTAGAAGTCCTTGCCCGCATTGAAACGCACCTAAAGATCAGCCGGTTACAACAGCAGTTACAACAGCAGAATCTACAACTTCAGCAGGAAATGGCGTATCGCACCTCTGCCGAAGCGGCATTGCAACTTTTAAACCAGGGAATTGATGCTCACGTTCAGGAACATACAGCCGAATTAAAAGCAAAGACTGAACGCCTTCTCCATCGCCAAAAAGAACTCCAAGCAGCACTGGAACAAGAAGAAAAGCTGAATGCTGTCCAGTCTCAGGCGATCGAAACATTAGCACAAGGTTTGAAAAACCCTCTGAATGATCTTGAGAATGCAATCGATTGCCTACAAAAAGAATTGCCTGAACACCTCAGCAACAACCTTTCTGTCCAGCAAATTGTCAACAGCATTTTGCAAATCGAGCAACTCATCAGTAAAGCCTTATCATTAGTCAAACCTATTGCCAAAGAACTTTGTTTTAACCCTGTTTTACTCGATTTCACTCGGTTTTGCCGTAACATCGTAAACCAATGGCAGTTGCCAGAGGACAGCCCCCACTCCCTCAACTTTTTGCCCGTCAGTCAAGCCCCGACGCAGGTTTTTGCTGATCCAGGTTTGCTCCAACAACTTCTAACGATCCTCATTGCCAACGCCATTCAATTTTCTCCAAATGGCGGCACTGTTGAAGTTGAGCTAGGGTATGAACCGCGCAATGTGCACCTGTATATCCGAGATCAAGGAATCGGAATTCCGCCAGACGAAATACAGCATATTTTCGATCGGCTTTATTGTGCCAGCAATGCTGGAAGGCTGGCTGGGTCAGGAATGAGCTTGGCAAAAGCAAAGCAAATTGTGGAACGTCATCGGGGAACTATCACCGTTGAAAGCGAGATCGGCAAAGGTACAAGTTTTACAGTAACACTGCCGCTTTAACATCACCGCTTTAACATCAATTTCACTTCACATCAAAACTTTTCAGCAACTTAGCTCAAGCTAAAACCTTGGGCGAATGTTATCACGGATACAGGGCGATCGTTTCAACCTGTGCGCCCCATTCTACGCCGATCAAAAGAGCTTGTTGTATGGCTATCTATCTGCGATTAAATGAGGGTGATTATGGGGCACTGACTCGCTATTTACAAGTGCTGCTATGCGCTCATGGAAATATTTCTGTCATTGCTGACGGCCGGTTTGGCCGCAGTACAAAGGCTGCCGTTGCCCAGTTCCAAACGTCCCGTTCCTTGCCGAGTAATGGCGTTGTCAATTCAAAAACCTGGCAAGCCCTCCAACAATTTACGCTGCCCCGCACTACAGGAAGTGGCTCCTTTCCCGTTGGACAACTCCCCATTCGAGAAGGAGACTCTGGGGCGATCGTCTGTCAGCTTCAAACTTTGCTTCGATCGCACTATTCCAACGTCATTGTAAATGGATGTTTTGACCGGAAAGTCGCTGAATTGGTCAAGCGGTTTCAAAATAAATGCGGATTGACAAGCACTGGAATAGTGGATGGTGGTACATGGTGGCAACTCTACAAGAAAATTCTGCGCTTAGGTGATGCGGGCGACAAGACACAAGACTTGCAAAACTGTTTACGAAAGCACGGCTATATTCTTTCAACAAACGGCACCTTTGATGAAGCAACGTTGATTGCTGTCATGGACTTTCAGCAACGCTATGGGCTTCCGGTAGATGGCATCGTTGGTCTAATGACCTGGGTGATTTTGGCTGAGGCAATTCCGTCCACACCTCACTTCGTCCAGCTAACAGAACTGTGTTTGTCCTACACCCAACTTCAGCAACCCAAAACCATCAAGCCGCTTCACCCAAAAGATGCAACTTCACCCCATCGGGCGATCGGTTCAGTGCGCCCAAGGAGCGTTTAAAGGCTGAATTTTGATGATCTAGCAATGAATGGAAAGATGAGGGTCATTTCGCGAACTACCCCTATCGCATCTGTTTCTCTACTTTCAAGAATTGGGGTGACTTCTACTGCCCTAATTTCTCAAACTCCATAATCTTCCTGGTTTGTCAACCCATTTTTGGCGGAAATTAAGCCCAGTGAGGGGATAAATTAACCTATTGCAGCGCGGGAGAGTAGCAGGGCATTATTCAGCCAAACCAAGGAAGAATTCCTGAAGAGACAGCTATAGAATTCAACAAGAATAAACGAACGACACTCCAGCCCTAGCTTTGTCCTGCCAGCACTAAGAATCCCACTGTTTGGTAGTGACAAAGTCGGGGTTTTTTTGTGCCTGCCCCCCTGGAATTTGAGTAGGGCGGACACTGAGATACCCCTAGTTCACCAAATTTTCTGGAGAGAGTGAACCACCAGAAACCTCAGAAACCTCCTCTGCAAAGGGACTCTGTGCATCGTTAAAGACATCCAGACTCGTGCTGAGGGGGTCATTGGCAGGCACAGCAGCTTCACTGGGAACGGTAGAGCCGCCACTGAGGGGTTCTTGTTGCAGTCCATCTTCGCTCAGGGGAAGGTTGTCTTCAGCAGGAACGATCGCCGGATTCGTCAACGGTGGAGTTTCTTCGATCGGTTCAATCATCCACTCACCCACCGAGGGTTCCACACTGGGGACTGGCTCTTCAGTAAATGGTCGAGGAGGAGTTGCTTCAACCTCTGCATTGGGCTGAGATTCCAGGCTAGGTTCGGCGATCGGTGCTGGAATGGGTTCTGGCGGAAAGGCTTCTGGGGGAGCAATTGGATTTGCAGGAGGTGCTGTTCTTTCCGCCCCAGCAGTTGGAGTGGGAAGCAGTTCACTCGGCGTTAGGCGGTCTGCTACAGGGCGCGGATGGGTACGCATTAGCTCCTCAATGGTGCGTGGTAGCTGATGGGCAGGAGAAGGCAAGGGAGAGGGTTCTGCTGGCTCGTTGGGCTGGTTGGCAGGTTCGATTACAGAAGGAACAGGCTCCACGACAGCCGATCGTGTTTCTGGGGAACGTTCCTCCTGTACTGAGTCAGAAGCTTGGCGAGTAGACCGATCGCGCGGTTGTTCTGCCTCAATGATCTGAGCTTGCCAATTGCCGATCGCAGCCTGTGCCCTGCCATAAAGGGCGCGCCCCGAACGAATTACCGATGCCGTTTGAATCGCCTCCCTGAGTAAACCTTGCCTCGCCTGGGATTGCGCCAACGTCAGGAACGGCTCATCCTCCAACACCTCAACTTTCTGCCCCCAGGCATAGGCCAAGCCCTGAGCCTCTCCGTGAAGCACCCGCCCAAACGGAATTTGGTTGACCTGGGCAATGGCTGTCTTTAAAGCGGCTAACGTTTCAGGCTCAGCCAGCTTTTGGGCATAGAAAAGAATGGGCTGATCTTCTAACCGTTCAGCTTCTTGTTGCCAATGGGCGATCAGCGTTTGCGCTTGCAGTCTGCGGGGGCGGTTAAAGTCAATTTGTTTTGCCTGGGCAATGGCCGTTTCCACTGCATCGCGGTTGCCCAAACTGGCAGTGACCTGGGCATATTGCAACTGAAGCATATCTTGGAGTTGGGCATCCCAGCTTTCCAGGCTGGCTTGTGCCTGAGCATAAAAGCGGCTATCCGGTTGAACTTGCCGTGCTGCGGCCACTGCTTCCATCATGTTCCAAAGGTGCTGCGGTGTCACCTTCCACTGAGAACCGCTAGAAATTGCCATTTGCCTGGACTGGCTGAGCTTAATCAGGTTTTCCGCATCGACAAGCAGATCAGCACTGAGCTTAGCCGATTCAGCAAACGCGATCGCTTCATCAAACTGCTTTTCTTGCCAACGTTGCCCACCCGCAATCAATAGAGATTCACCCCATTCCTTCAAGGCAGGCTGTGCTTCTACCCAGGTATGCGTATTGCGATCGATTTGCCCTAATCGATCGATCGCTGCCACAAGCTGTTGAGGTTTGTCGAGTTGGGCGATTGCAATCGCTTCTGCCAGTATCTGTCGGGCTTGTTTTTCCGTTTGTACCTGCTCAGAGAGCGTGTTGGCTTGTTGGGTTCTCCAGTAATCGTAGGGATGATCGCGCAGTTCAAAAATTTTGGCGTAGGCAAGATCCCAGTCTTGTTGTTTAAGAGCGTCTTGCACCTGGTTGAAGAGGATTTCGCCTTGTTGCCAAACCTCCTGCCATTGGGCGATCGTCGCTTGGGTTTCGGTATAAAGCGGACTGGTCGGTGGAATGCGATTTGCCAATTCCAGGGCACCCTCCAGGTCGTTTTGGGCCATCCGTTGACGGGCAATACCGAGAACAGAAGTAGACCATTCTGCCATCCAGCGATTTGCTTCATTGTAAAGGGGATGGGCGGGTGTCCAGGTTTCAACGAGTTCCAGTCCGGCAATCAGTTCGGGCAGCTCTCCAGATTGGGCGGCTTCCTGGGCACAATGTAGCCGTTCCATGTCGGATGAGAGTGGTGAAATATTTTGGCAATCTGTTGCGGGCGGAATGGCTGTTAACCAAAAAAAAGCAAACGCAGACAACCCACCCAAACCACAGCTCAGCAAAAACCAAACCAAAAACCAGCGCAAGGGTGGACGCGATGAGCGTGTCTCTGAGGGCGCACTCAAACTGGCAGATTGCTCTGGATATGCCGTCTGATCTGGACATAAAGATGAATCCGCTTGCGATCGTTTCTTGTCTGGCAGTAAAACATTCTCTTCAAGGATGTTTTGATCAGGATTTAGATCAGGATTTGGATCAGATGAATCAGCGACTGGATCAGGAAACTGATACGATTTGTTCATAGTGAACCTCTCACACCTTTGGCAAACGTTTACTGCCGATAGTCGTGTTTTGCTTTGATAAAGTTATCTTTATAGATTTCCATATTCATCTCAGATAGGGAACCCCCAAAGGGCGGTTTTTTAGAAAGCACTTCTCCATACGCTAATCTGGTTACGAAATGTAAAAGCCTTAGCGACGATCGGAAAGGTTAGGACAGTGAACGTCAACAAAGCTGATAAAAGCTGCGAAACCGTTCTGATCAACCTTTTTACTAACAGAACAGGCTCTATTTCATACCTCTAGATTTAGCGTAAGGTGGGCAGTGCCCACCCTACAAATGAAGGTTTTGCGTAAGTCCTAACTGGGATGAATTTCAGGATTACGATCGAGATATTTCATGAAAAGTAGATTTGTCCTGGCAACTGTCTCAGCCTGCAAAGGTGAGTCGTGAAGTGATACTTTTCAGCCTGAAAAAGTTCAGAAAATCAGTTATTGATCCTTTCTCAAATCCATCCAAAATGTGGAATAAATTCAGGTAAAACATCATCTTATGCCTAGGGTTAAATGCTTCTTAAAATCAATCGTTAATCCTATTAATTTGTGTTTATTGTTTCAACAGGTTATCCAAAATTTAGTTGCGAAAAGGCGATCGAATGCATTTTTTTCAGATTGAAATCTTGATCTAACCCGTTTTTTCAGACTTTGACAAATCCTCTCAGCTTTCTCAGCCAACGATTAACATCTTTTCAGGTTGCAGTCAGACTGTCTTCAGCCCAAGCGTTCATTCTAGTGATCAAGCAAATCAATAAACCCTTCATAAAACACTAATCACAATCTTACTTTGCTGGAGCAACTTACAATGAACCGCCTAACGCTTGCCATTTTCTCGACGATCGCCCTTGTTTCAATAGCAGCACCTACAATGGCTCTCAGCCCTCGGTTTGAGGAGTCTCGCGAGGAGCGGCTAAACGCCCTTAGCCCCCGGTTTGAAGACACCCACTGGCAACAGCTCAACGCACTCAGTCCTCGGTTCAAACAAGCCTATTGGGATAATCTCTACAGCTAATCTTTCGCCTCTCGTGCCGAATCAAAAAAATGCCCTAAACGTGAGTACTAGCTAGGAGCAACAGCTGACTTTACGTTTCGCTCACTTGTCTCTGCTCCGATGTGAATCACATTCCCCTATTGAATAGCCCAATAGGGGATTTTTTATTCTTAACTCATTCACTAAAGCGGAAAACAACGAATTGGGCCGATCGCCAATCGATTTACCGCTTCATAGGCCCAATCTTCTGGACGGACATCAGGAAAGGCAGAGGCAAACTGACCAGCAGGGCAAGATGGCGCGATCGGTTCTTCTGGGGCAGGTAAGGTTTGGGCATCCAATTCTGGCTCGGTTGGGGTGGGTGCGTTGTCGAGGAGCGGTGCGTTTGTCTCTGGGAGTGGGGGATTAGGAGATGGCGAGGTTGACTGGGCAAAGGCAGGAGCAACTGCCCAATGGAGAGCCGCAATTGAAGCAAAAACAATGCTTCCACGAATAACGTTCATCATGGCTGTCTCAAATCATTCCTTGAATGGAGTACTGGAGCGGGGCTGCGATACGTCTCTAGTCTAATAAATTCGTTCAATGTGTTCGAGATATCAGAGCGATCGGCGGGAAGTGCTATAGGCTAAGGGCGAATCTTGTATTTGTTAGAGACGCAGGCGGATACTCCGATGAGCCAGACCCCCATTAGCAGTAAGCAGGTTGCACAATTAATCAAAAAAAGTACGAAGAAGGTAATTGCAGAGAGTGGTATTGATCCATCTACTCGCAGTGGCAACAAGGAGCTAGACCATTTGGTGAAGCGGTTAGCAAATCAACCCTTTCCTAGCTTGGAGTCGGCTAAAACATTTGGGGAAACCTTAGGACACAAAATCGTCGCACTGTCTCAACAGCTTGGCAAGCAAAACCTCGATCGCGGCGTAATTTGGCAATTAGTCGTTCAGAAAGATTTTCCGACACTCGGAGAGTCCGCCCCTTCACAACCTCCCCAACCTCAAAAAACTGCTAAACCTCCCGTTGCAGAAAAACCGATCGCAGAAGAAGAACCTGTAGCCGAAGAGCCGATCGCAGAAGAAGCCGTTGCAGCCAGTGAACCTGATGTGAGCGAAGATCCGCCTGTGGCAGCCAGCGATGAGCCTGTGGTTGAAGAAGAGACAGGCGAGGAGGAAGAGGAGGAAGATAGGGAAGAAGAACCTGTAGCCGAAGTTGAAGAAGACGATGAGCCTGAGGCAGAAATTGAAGACGATGAACCTGTAGCCGAGGTGGATGTTGAAGACGAAACTGAAGAAGATTCTGAGGCAGAAATTGAAGAAAGCGAGCCTGTAACTGTCGCTGAGGATGAGAGTGGGATTGAAGTTGGGGATGAGGATGAGGTAGAGGAGCTTGTAGCTGAGGTAGATGACGCAGAAGAAGATGAGGATGAAATAGAAGAAGAAGAGCCTGTAGCTGAGGTGGAAGAGGATGAAATAGAGGAAGAGGAGGATGAGGATGAAGTAGAGGTAGAGGAGCCTGTAGCTGAGATGGAAGAGGATGAAGATGAGGATGAAGAGCCTGTAGCTGAGATGGATGACGCAGAAGAAGAAACTGTAGCTGAGGTAGATGCCACAGAGGAAGAGGAGGATGAAGAGCCTGTAGCTGAGATGGAAGAGGATGAAATAGAGGAAGAGGAAGAGGAGGATGAAGAAGAAGAAGAAGAACCTGTAGCTGAGATGGAAGAGGAAGAAGAGGAAGCATCTGAGCTAGAAGAAGTTCCGCAGAAGAAAAAGTAAAGACGACTTGACTTATCCCCAACCATCTAGCAATGTGAGGTAGCTCCTGTAGATTCTTCTTAAGATTCCGTGGGAACAGCGGTCTGTTTGAAATGATGAACTTATTACCCCACAGCTTGGTTGGTGGATATGACGCGGATTCTCATCCTATATTCCTCCCTTGGCTCAGGACATGTGAGTGCCGCCAAAGCGTTGCGCGATGCGTTTTTGCACTTTCCTGATGTCGAAGTCCTGAGTGAAGATGCGCTGGCTTATACAAGTTCCATTTACCGCAATGCGGTAACTCAAATTTATGAGCAGTTGAGTGTGAAAGTTCCTCAGCTGTACAAAGCCTTCTATGAAGGCAGCGATGTCGATGACTTGGAAAAGTCTTTAGACAACAATTTGGCGTGGGCAAAAATTGAACGCCCCTTCTTTCGACGATTAGGAAAAATGGTGAAGGATGCGAATCCTGATGCGATCGTCTGTGTGCAGCAAATCCCTAGCCGCTTTCTGCAACTGCTGGAACAGGATGATGAAATTTTCTGTCCTCAATACGTGGTCATCACCGACACGATCGCCCATAGCACCTGGATTAACTATGGAGTCAGCAGCTACTTTTTGCCTAATGATCTCAGCGTCAATTTCTTAGTGCAGCGTGGAGTTGAGCGATCGGTGTTGCAGGTGACAGGGATTCCCGTCAAACTAGAAATTATGCAGCCTAAATCGCAAACTGAAATGCGAAAGCGTCATAACTTGCCCCTGGATGCTCCCGTGATCACCCTATTTGGGGGCGGGTTGAATCCAAAGCGGGTGCATTTCATGGTGTCTAATTTACTCGAACACCTGGAATCTGGAGTGCTGACAGTAGCGGCAGGTCGAAACAAAGAATTGTTAGATGACCTGGCAGATTTAACGGACAGTCCTACCGTCAAGCTGCGGAAAGTCGGCATGATTGACTATGTGGATGACCTGATTGTGGCAAGCGATTTGATTATTACCAAAGCCGGAGGGCTAATTACCAGCGAAATTTTGGCACGGGGAACCCCCATGCTCATTGTTGACCCCATTCCCGGACAAGAAGAACAGAATGCCGATGTCATTGCTGCTGCCGGGGCTGGAACTCAGCTTCGCCTATTGGAAATGGTGACACCTGCCGTACAGTACCTCCTGAAACATCCAGAACGGTTGAATGAAATGCGGCAAGCGGCCCAAGAGTTAGGTCAACCCCGTGCGGCTTTAAATATTGCTGACTTCATTTTGAAAAACTGGCAGGCGCATCGCATCGCAAAGGACATGTCGAAAGCTTTGAGACAGCAAACCGAAACTCATGCAGACTAATTTAGAGACGTTATCAGAGACACCAGATTCCTTCCTCTGGGGAGTTGCCACGTCTGGCTATCAGAGTGAAGGCGGATACAATGCCCCCGGTCAACCCCAAAACAACTGGTCGTTGAGTGAAGCACGGGGAAAGGTGATGCCAACGAAGGATGCATCTGCCTTCTGGACTCGTTATGAAGAAGATTTTCAGCGATGTCAGCAGATGGGGCTAAATTCGTTTCGCTTGGGCTTGGAATGGGCACGGATTCAGCCCTCTACCAGCACCACGCCTACCTCGGCTCCCCCTTTTGACTATGAAGCTCTGGATGCTTATGCCGATCGCCTTGCATCTTGCCGTCAGCATGGCTTAGAACCCGTTGTTACACTGCATCACTTTACCCATCCGGCCTGGCTTGGCATTGATGCGTGGCTCTCTGAAGAAACGATCGACTGCTTTACAGACTATGTTCAGGTTTCCGTTGCCCACATCAACAGACGCTTAACCGAGCATTACCACCTGCCGCCTGTCCACTGGTACATTACCATCAATGAGCCAAACATGCTGGTGACAAGTGCTTACCTGAGCGGACAGTTTCCGGCAAAAACGCGGGGCTTTGGAGCCGTCTTAAAGGCATACGATCACCTCTTAGCGGCCCATGTTCAGGCATACAACTGCATTCATGATCTGTACGAAGCCGAAGGATGGGCAACGCCTCAGGTTTCGCTGAATACCTATTGCAGCGATCTCTACTGGTCGGAAAAAGTGCTTTGGGATTTGTTGGATTTGCGGACTCAACAGGTGAAGCCTGACCAGCTTGACGATTATATTTACGAAAAGGCAAAGGGCTTTGTTGCCAAGGTAATGGAGGCGCAGTTACCCTTTCGACGCGACATTCCCTACCGGCTGGGGCGGTTGGTGGGGCATACGGTCAACTGGTTAGGACATCGCCTCTTCAAAGTGCAATCGCTGGATGTTTATTTACAAACCCTGGCAGCTTCTACCCGCCCAAATGTAACCGACTTTGTGGCGATCGATTATTACGATCCTTTTATCGCCCATATCCTCCGCATTCCTGCCTTCTCAGACTTTGAGTTTGACATTGAAGACTTGCGGGTTTGGTTGATGAACGGTGTCACCAGCAAATGGTGGGATTGGCGCAGCCTACCAGAAGGGTTACACTTCTTCTGCAAATACTACGCTGAAGAATTCGATCGCCCGATTTTAATTGCTGAAAACGGGATGGCCCTTCGCCGGAAGCCAGACAACAGCATTGCATCCCGTCGCCCCGACCAACTGCGCCGCAGCGAGTTTTTGGAAGCCCATATTGAACAGGTGAAACGCCTGTTACAAGAATCTGTTCCAGTCATCGGCTATATGCACTGGTCGCTGACTGATAACTATGAATGGGGTTCCTACACCCCCCGGTTTGGGCTATTCAGCATTGACTTTGAGCAGGGAACTGATCGCCTCGTGACAGATCATTTAGGCGATCGACCGTCAGAAACCTATGCACGACTGGTGCAATCTGCCCGACGGGTGCGATCGGCGACTCACAGCAGAAATTCCGAATAGGAATGTCGCCAAGGGTGGTAGGAACTTTATCACCAAGTTGTTTCGCTCAGGTCTGCCTCTTGCAAATTCGCATCGGTTAAGCAAGTATCCCGAAGGTTTGCCCCAACCAAACTGGCTCCCCACAAATTGGCAGAGGTGAGGTTCGCCCCGGTCAGGTTGGCCCCATCCAGAACAGCCCCCCACAGGTCGGCTCCAGTCAGATTGCTATGCGAAAGGTCTGCATGGCGCAGATCGGCTCCTGCCAGACTGACTCCGCTTAGATTGGCTCCTTGCAGAAGGGCCCCTGATACAGCTAAGTACAAACCGTTGGCGATCGGGTCATACTCAGCCGGAAACAAGGTGGCATCATTGCAAAGGGCACCCTTAATCCAGGCAAACGCTACATTTGCCTCCTGGAGGTTGGCTCCAAACAGGTTGACTCCATACAAATCAGCATGGCTCAAGTCTGCCTGCTGCAAGTTGGCTCCAGCTAAGTTTGCTCGAATGAGCCGCGTCTCCGAAAGGTTAGCGTTGCTGAAGTTTACCCGGTTAAGGTTCGCTTCGCTTAAATCTGCCCCCAAAAGGTTTGCCTCTGCCAGGTTTGCATCCCTCAAGTCAGCCTGGCGTAAATCTGCACCGCTCAAGTCACAACGGCTCAAGTCAGCTTGGTGCAACCGGGAACCGGGAACAATCAGGTAGGCTCCCGCACCAGACCAGTCAGACCCAGAGGGCAGTTCAGTGGTTTCATCCCACAGAGCCTCATCCAGGCGAGTCGATCGAAGGTTGGTTTGTTTCAGCTTGGCTCCGCGCAAATCAGCCCGACGGAGATCTGCCCCTGCCAAAATTGCCCCATTTAACCGGGCTTCTCTGAGGTTGGCACTTCTGAGGGTCGCTTCAATTAAATTTGCACCCTGTAAATCTGCCTCCCAAAAGTCAACCTCAGGTAACATCGCCCGACGAAGATTCACCTGCCGCAAAGTGGCCCCACTAAAATCTCTGGTTCCAGTGGCATATTTCTGAAGTAATTCGTCTGCATTCATTGCAGTTGCCTTGTTCTATAAGTTTATGTTTATCTAGCACGAACAACTCCAGCTTTATGACACTAATTCAACAGATACACTACTCTCCTTCACCCAAACGACGAAACCTTGCTCTTGCTCAGTAATGACAACTTGCTCACCTCGATTGGAAAGCCGTTGGGCGATCGTCAGGGCTTTTTCACGAATGGGTTGCACCCTAAAAAAGCGATAGTATTCTTCATTCCAATGGAGTGCAAATTGACTGTGGGTAGACTCAGCGGTTTTAATATGACAAGTCTGACCATCCTGATCCAAAACCGGAATCAAGTTGCACTGAGTTGGTGATGCAGTGATCCATTCCAAAGGAGTTAACTGAGATTCTTCTTGGGCAGAGGAGAACTCAGAATCAAGATTAAATTCTTCCTCAGCAGCGATAAATAATGGATTTTCGGTTAACAATTCACTAGATAAGTAATTGTTTGGTTGATAACTAAGCTGCTCAGAGCCTTCAGAAACAACCGGATGCATCGCTGAATGATAAATATGATCCGTGATTGGATACTCAGCATCGTCATCGTGCGGCTGTATAGGCTCCGATCGTTCTGCGGGTTGTAACCGTCTGAGAACTTCAACCGTCAGCAGCCCAGCCCCCACGCTAGAAACGATCGCCAGACCAATATGGCGAATGGCGGCCCCCTTAGACTCGTGCCTAAAAATGGGTTGAATTTCACCTTGAAACAGGGGTGGCAAATTAATCGATATGGGATTAGGATCGGACAGAATAAATGGCAGGGTGAAGCTTGAAAAAGTGGCACAGGAAACTAACACAGCAGGTAAAACAATGTTTCTAAGATGCAATCTACCCATATTGCTTGCTCCAAACGTAAAAGCGACTACAACAAAAGCCGAGAAAGTGGTAGAACTGCACCCTAGCTCAGGATTGCATTGAAATGCTGAATGAATTAGTTATCAACAGGACACCTTGCCCAGTGGACAACGCATTCGATCGAATTGCAATGTGAATTGCAACAACGTATGCAATTTGCTCGAAAGCCTTTTCAGTAAATTACAAAGTCATTGGAACGAATTCCGGCAAACCCTGTTATTTTTACTGGAAATCCTCACAAAACGAAATGGTTTGTTACTGATTAGACCACTTTGCTCAATGAGGTGCTTCAACAACCTGTTGAGGCACTTTTTAGTGTAAATCAATTACTTGCAATGCAGTACCCCTTCAGGGAATTTACAGTCGAAACTGCATAATTACTGCCAGTTTTATGAAGGAACGTTTAAGGCTAGGGAATCACACCTACAGTAGGAAAGGATGCAAAGAACGTGTTCTGTGTTCCCAATCTACGCATCAAACCGCTTTTCCATAAAAATACTGAGCGGATCGGGTTGGTAGTCGCCAAAGGGCGGAATAGGCTGATAGCCAAGCTTTGTGTAAAGCTGAATCGCCGCATCCTGGTAAATTCCCGTTTCCAATCGGGCGATCGAAATTCCAGCCTGCACCAAAAAATCTTCGAGGGCCCTAAGAATCAGTTTGCCAACTCCCTGCCCCCGCGCCTCCGGAGCCACATACATTCGCTTAATTTCTCCATAGCCGCCCGGCATTTGCTTCACCGCCCCACAGCCCACCAAATCATCTCCATCAAATGCCCCAACAAAGTACACCGATGGCAACTCCAGGGTTTCGATCGAATCAAAATGGTTGCTTTCAGCAGGATATAAGCTGCTTTGGTATTGGTCTAGCTCTTGAATCAGACGCTGTACCGCTTCCAGACGCGGGTGAGTTGGCTTAACTGCAATCATGGGTGAAGGGTTTTCAAACGTTGCTAGGGGCGAACAAAGTTTGAAGCAGGCTGGAAGGACTCAACTGGAACCCCATTCAAGGCTTGCTGCATAAAGTTGCGCCAAATTGGAGCTACGTAGCCACCACCCGTTGCCCCAACGCCAAGCGGACCATAGTCATCTCGCCCAATCCACACGGAAACAGACAGTTGCGGCACATAGCCCACAAACCAAATATCCCGCTCTGCCGAAGTGGTTCCAGTTTTGCCTGCGGCCGGACGATCGAGCCGAGCTGCTGTTCCTGTCCCGCTGGTAATCACAGACTGCATCACGTCATTCAGGGAAGCAACCGCCCAAGGATCAAGCACCAATTGCGGACTGGGGGTATTGTCTAGCAAAACATTGCCCTGACTGTCCATCACCTGGACGATCGTTGTTGTTTCAGACTGCCATCCTCCATTGGCGAAGGTGGCAAAAGCGGCCGCCATTTCAAGGGGGGTAAGATCAACCGCACCCAGAGGCAGAGAGGTTACAGGCTCCATTGGACTCTTGATACCCAGGATTCGGCTGATTTCAATGACTCGATTAATTCCAACCTCTTGCCCTAAGCGAATCGCTGGAATATTCCGCGAACTCGCCATTGCCTGCCGAATGGGCATCGCCCCACTGAAGCTGCCATCATAGTTTTGCGGATTGTAGTATCCATCGCCATCCGGATAGCTCACTGGTGTATCCATAATCGTTGAGTCAGGGGCATATTTACCTGTGGCAAAGGCCGCATAGTAAACAAACGGCTTGAAGGCTGACCCTGGCTGCCGGAGTGCCTGCACCGCCCGGTTATATTGGCTCTGGTCATAATCTACGCCACCCACCATTGCCTTCACAAAGTGTGTCCGGGGATCAACCGCCACAATAGCAATCTGGTCAGCATAAAGCCCCTGGTATTGCACCGATGCCAACCCATTGCGAGCCACCTCTTCAGCAAGACGCTGCAAATCCAGGTCGATCGTCGTTTGCACCCGCATTCCACCCTTCAGCACGGCATCTTGCCCAAACCGATCGGTTAATTCCTGGACGACAGCATCCGTCACGTAGGGAACCTGGCTCCCCTGGAATGACGTAATTTGCCCCAGCAAAATCGGCTGTGCTTTGGCGGCCTCAACTTCTTCTGGGGTTGCCCAACCCAACCGCTGCATTCGGTCTAAGACGATCGCCTGTCGCTGCTTTGCAAGCTGATAGTTCACAAAGGGACTGTACCCTTCAGGAGCCTGAATTAGCCCAGCCATCATGGAAGCCTCTGCCAGGGTTAGCTCTGAGGCAGGTTTGTTGAAATAGCTTTTAGCAGCGGTTTCAGCTCCGTAGGTGTTGTGCCCCCAATACACTTGGTTCAAATACATTTCCAGGATTTGATCCTTGGAGAACACCTGCTCTAAACGCAGAGCTAACACGGCCTCTGCCAACTTGCGGCTAACGGTACGATCAGGCGACAAAAACAGGTTCTTCACCAACTGCATTGTCACCGTGGAACCGCCTTCCACCGTTTCCCCCTCCTCAAGGTTTGCCAGAAACGCCCGCGCCACGCTGGGAGGATTGATGCCGTGGTGAGAAAAGAAATAGCTATCTTCGATCGCCAATACAGCCCGCTTCAGGTGTGGCGATACATTGTTCAAGTCAACAATATCCCGGTTTGCCTCATCGTGAATGCTGGACAACAGCGTCCCGTTGACATCGTAAATGTAGCTCGTTTCAGATGGGATATAGTTGCGAAGGAGCCGAACATCAGGCAAATTTCGGAAACTCAGTGCCAAGCCCACTAGCCCTCCGGCAACCACAGAGCTAGACAGCATGGTAATGGTCAGGAGCGTCCCGGCAGTCACTTGAGCAACGCCCAGGAAGTACCCAACAACCGGATTTGTTGTACCAGCAGATTTGCCTTTCCGGGCCGGTTTAGGAGAGATTGGCTTTGATCTGGCAGGGTTGGATGACACAGCTAGTGTTAATTCCTCACAAGTTTTGCAATTATAGTAGGTTGTTTGTTGAACGACACATTACACTCAGATAGATATTGCAGACTTTGCAGAGAGTGTAGCGGATCTAGCGAGTAAATTGCCAAAAAAATATGTATGGTTTCTGATCAATCCATTAAGACTGTAGCGCAATCTTTTTCCTGGCTCCACCGAGGGACAAATGAGATCTTCCCGAATCAGCCAGATTCCACCGATCCCAACGAAAACCTGGAGGCACGACTGGCCAAAGCCGATCGCCCTTTGCGGGTTAAGTTGGGCATTGACCCCACCGGGACAGAAATTCACCTTGGGCATAGTATTGTATTCCGAAAACTCCGAGCCTTCCAGGATGCCGGACACAAAGCCGTGCTGATCATTGGTGACTTTACCGCCCGCATTGGCGACCCAACAGGCAAATCGGAAGTGCGGAAGCAGTTGACGGTAGAGCAGGTGAAACAAAACGCCGACACCTATCTCGAACAAGTTCGCCCCATTCTAGACTTTTCTCCAGAGAAACTAGAAATTCGTTACAACTCGGAATGGTTAGCAGATTTAGATTTATCAAAAATCCTGGAATTGCTAGGCACGATGACCGTTGGGCAAATGCTGGCCAAGGAAGGATTCGCTGAACGCTATAAAAAAGAGACTCCCATCTATCTACACGAGTTTCTCTATCCCTTGATGCAAGGCTATGACTCAGTAGCAGTCCAGGCAGACGTGGAGCTAGGTGGAACCGATCAGAAATTTAATCTGGCAGTCGGTCGAGATTTGCAGCGGCACTTTGGGCAAACACCGCAGTTTGGTTTACTTTTGCCGATTTTAATTGGGACAGACGGTGTACAAAAAATGTCGAAGTCCTTGGGCAACTATGTCGGGTTGATGGACACTGCCCAGGATATGTACAACAAGCTGCAAAAAACCCCCGATGCCCTGGTCGAAGAATACTTTGAGCTATTGACCAACCTACCGCTGAACAAACTGCCTGAAGCCGCCCGCGATCGCCAGGAACTCCTTGCCCTGGAAATCACCACCCAATATCACGGGAAAGAAGCCGCCCTTGCCGCCCAACAAGCTGCCAGAGCCGTCGCCGGAGGCAACCTCGATCATGTCGGGGAAGCAGTCGAATTTTCTCTGGCCAACGTTCAATTTCCAGCCAAGCTGTTCTATATCCTCAGTGCCGCAGGTCTATGCAGCAGCAGTTCCGATGCCCGTCGGCAAATCCAAAATGGAGCCGTCCGCCTCGACGGTGAACCCATCAAGGAAGTCGATCGCACCTTTGAGTCAGTAGAGGAATTAGACGGCAAGTTGTTGCAGGTGGGCAAGCGAAAGTTTGTGAGGTTGGGGAGTGGAGAGTAGGGAGTAGGGAGTAGGGAGTAGGGAGTGAGGAGTCGGGAGTCGGGATGCCCAGAATTTTGTGTAGGTTAACCCCAAACTAAATTGGACTTACGCAGTTGTTTTGAGATACATCTCAGGCTAAAAGCTGAAATCCATTTATGGAAGTTAAGCAAATATTAGGTAATCCGTAGCGCAGGCATCTTGCCTGCCAATGAGACGAGTACCCGATCGCAGTGACCGAATTTAATTTTTAACTTCCATTGGTTTAGATCACAGAAGATTTCCCATTCCCTCTTGTCTGCCCAGTGATGTCCCTTTAGCCCTTCCTTCACCTAAAATCTGAACACCCCCTTACTCTTCCTCCCCCAAAACCAACCCCATCCGTTAATTGAATTCATCAACCTAGACACTCCCACCACCATCCATCCGCTGCCATGCTCGATCGCATTATTGTTCCTCTCGATGTTTCCTCTGAAGTGGAGGCGGTTGCCCTGCTCGATCGTCTGCCAGATGTCACCTTTTGGAAGGTGGGGCTGGAGTTGTTTACCAGCACAGGAGCGGGGATTCTTCAAATCCTAAAAGAGCGTCAAAAACGAATTTTTTTGGATCTAAAGTTTCATGACATTCCCAACACGATGGCGGGGGCTTGTCGGGCGGCAGGGCGGTATGGTGTAGATTTGCTTACTGTTCATGCGGTAGCAGGGAAAGAGGCTCTTGAGGCGGCCCAGGCGGCGGCTGAGGTGGGTGCATCGGAGGCGGGCTGCTCCGTGCCCAAGCTAATTGCCATTACGGTGCTGACCAGCTTAACGGCGCGAACCCTGGCCTTTGAATTGAAAATTCCCCTGGAGTTGGAAGACTACGCTCTGCAAATGGCTTTACTGGCAAAGGAGAGCGGTCTGGCGGGGGCAGTTTGTTCGCCGCAGGAAGCTGCCCAACTGCGGGATATTTGTGGCAAGGAATTTTTGCTGGTTTGTCCGGGGGTGCGACCAAGCTGGGCGGAGGCAAAGGATCAGAAACGATCGCTCACACCTGAGGCTGCATTGAAAGCAGGGGCAGACTATCTGGTCATTGGTCGGCCCATTACAATGGCAGATGATCCGGCGGCAGCATTTCGGCGAATTTGTCAGGAATTAAAGACTTGAAATTCTGCGTTTGGCAAAAAGCTTCACAGGGGTAGGGCAGGGGGAAAAGTGAGGGATGCAGCGCAAGATGAAGCGGATTTTGAGCAAAATGGCGATCGTCAGTTTGGCAGGCGGGTTTTCTATATCAGGAATGCTGGGAATATGGGGAAACTCATTCGCAGCCGAGTCAGTGCGCCCAGAGAACAATCCGGAAAACCTTGAAGTGAACCCTGAGCCGATCGCCAGACCGGAAAATCCACAATACATTCGCCCATCTATCCAATGCCCCAGCGAATTGGAAGAACTGCTGCCCTTGCTGCTGCGCGATTTGCCAAGCTATGCCAACCGGGTGAACCAGCGAGCCTACCCATTGGATATTCGGACAGGAAACATTCCAGGCTATGTGTTGCTTGCCACCCGTCCAGACTTTGAACCGTTGCCGCTAACATCCAGAGCCTACACCCCCACCCAAGAAGACGATACCACCCAAATTTTCTTTACCACCCTGGAGCGGCAATACGTCCCCAATGCATCTGTTCGTTTACAACATCACCATTGGGCATTTTTAACCCAAACCACGCGAGGATGGCGGCTGGTGTTGATGGTTTCTGCGATCGATAATGTTCCTGCTGATGAACCACCAACGCCACCCCATGACAGCAGCGAAGGAGTCATTGCCCAAGCAATTCGTTTATGGTTAAGGGACTGTCAGGCGGGAAGCGTAGCACCAATTTAAGTTGTGCCAACCAAATATAAACAATCTCTCAGAACCGCTATTGAAGCAACAGTCGATCATGAGATCATGGCCTAGAATAGCTCGGTTCTGTTTAACGGAGGAGAATGATGGCTTTATCTGTAACTGATCCAGAGCAGTGGTACACCGTATACGAGGAGGCTTCCGTCAAACAGCAGTACGAGATGCTTCTGGATGCTCTTGCCCAACCGCTCACTCCCGACATTATTGAAGACCTGGATTTGCCCATGCTGTTGGCGATGATGCGAGATGAGTTGGTGCATACAAACCAGCTTGAAAAGGCCGTGGCATTAATTCACGCTTTGCATGAACAGCAACCAGAATTGCATCAGGAAGAATTCCCATTTTTAGATAATTTGCTAATTGAGTACTTTCTTTACCAAGATGATCTTGAGCAAGTACGGGAAGGTCTAGGACAATTTCTTAAAAACCCCGCTGAGGATATTGACCAAACCCTGATAACGCTGGATTACTTGAAACTATATGATGCCAGAGGATTGGCGATCGAGCTTTGCCAAGCAGCCTACGAGCCAGTGAAGGAGTCTCCCAAGGCGATTCGCGCTTCAGAAATGGCCTTCAGCAACATTTTGCTTTATGACCAAATGCAGTGTGCTTATGAGCAGCTTCAGCACGGTGAAACGGTCGATTGGGACGCTTTTCTAGAAAAATCTGTGCAGTATGGCTTCCCAAAAAAGCCGAAATGGATTGCAGAGATTCAGCAGAATTTGACAACGGAACTAGAGAACAATCCAGCATTTCTTGCCCAGTTTAAGCGCGATCGATCGACGGCATTGCAATCTATCTCCGTTCGCTTTTATCAATACATGGCGGAGCAAAAGCAGGTTAGTTTTATCTGTAGTTCGGCAATTTGGAAAGCAGTCATTAGTTTTCTAGATAATCGCCAAACACCTCGCAAAAAGCTTTCCCAACCTGAACTTTACTTTGCCTTTGAACAAGAAGAACTCGATCAATCGCTGACCCAAATGATTGGTGGTTTGCTATCAATGGCGCAGGCAAAGGGTTTTGGGCTGCTGTGGGGCATTCCCTATGTGTATGATTTTCTGCTTGCAAAACAATTCATTTCCAACGAGGTGTATCAGCAAGCAATGGACAGCACCAACGCCCTCAAAGCCATGATTTTAGAAAACTATCCCAAGCTGTGGCGGTTTGATTTTGTCCATCGTTGGCAACCGCCGGATAGTGTTTCTGTGGAAGCGTTTGGAGCCGAAGCCAGACAGTTTGCTGCCAGTTTGGAGCCTGTCACACCGCTCAGCGAAGAACCTGGGAAAGGGGTAACCCATCAGACTTTTATTGACAACTTGAAGCAACATATGCCGCCAGAGGTGCTGGAAGCATTTGAGCAACTGGTTGCCGAAGAGGGTGCAGACGAGGAGGAAGAAGAAGAGGAGTACATTCAACCCATTGTTCGGTTTAGAGAACCGATCGAGGACTACAAAGCACCGAAGAAACGTAAATCTCCTTTGCGATTAGCAGCCGAGCTACCAGACGAGAAGCCGCCCAAGCAGCGGAAGAAGAAACGTTAAGGGTCTGTAAAATCTCTGCTCTAAACCAAAAATTTGGGCGAAGAGCAAAAGTCAGTTGATGGAAGTTAAATTGAACAGGTTAGGACAGGTTCAGGTTGCTCTAGCCGTCCGCAAATCGGTTGAAGCGATAAGATGCAGTCCATCCTTTTTACTGCTGCTATGGCGCATTAAACGAAGACAAAATCATTAAAGGCAAACACAGTAGGGTTAACGTTTTCCACAATCGCCAGCCGTTCAGTACCCACCCGAATCACTGTGCCACTGCCCCTAGGAGCGATCGTCAGATCACTAAACGTGAGGCCATCTGCCAAGCCAATGCGGTCTTGTCCTTTGCGGAAATCACCAATGATGGCAAACCCTTTAGTGCGTTGAATCACAAAGATATCTCGATCGCGCCCACCCAGCATTCGATCGCGTCCGGCATCCCCAATTAGCACATCCCGGCCCCGACCGCCGACCAATAAATCATTCCCGTTGCCCCCCAGCAGCGTATCAGCCCCAGCTTGCCCTTCCAACGTATCTCGACCGTCACCGCCGTTTAGCTCATCATTGCCTTTGCCGCCCAAAAGCGTATCATTTCCTTCATTGCCAAACAGAACATCACTGCCGCTCTGTCCGCGCAATTCATCACTTCCCCGTCCGCCTTCCAAGGTGTCATTGCCTGCATCGCCAATCAACAGGTCATCGCCATCGTCTCCCCACAGCCGATCGTTGCCATCGCCGCCGCGCAGGGTGTCATTACCAGAGTCGCCCCGAATTTCATCGTTGCCCCTGTCACCGTTTAGCTCATCGTTGCCGTTGCCACCCCGGATGTCGTCATTGCCATCCCCGCCGGAAATTGTGTCATCACCATCATCTCCCCTGAGGGTGTCATTGCCGGAGTCGCCTCGAATCCGATCGTCGCCACTGCCCCCTAACACTAGGTCGTCGCCGCTTTCGCCGTTAATATCATCATCACCACTGTCCCCTCGGATGGTGTCATTGCCATCGCCGCCGCGCAATGTATCCTGACCGGAACCGCCTCGGATGTCATCATTGCCGCGTTCGCCAAAGATGGTGTCATTGCCACTGCCGCCAATCAAGCGATCGTCACCACCGCGCCCTTCAATGCGATCGTTTCCTGCCCGGCCATCCAAGCGATCATTGCGGTCTGTGCCACGAAGAGTATCATTACCAATGGTTCCGACTCGGTTCACGCCCGTAGCGAACCCACCGCCAATAACACCGCCGCCAATTATGCCACCGCCAATGACACCACCCAAAAGGTTATCCAGCAGGTTTGTGGTTTGGCGAACGGGTTGAGGCACGAGAATACTGGTTACACTTGTCCTTCTAAACAGGGAATCACTAATTCGTTCCACGACTGTATCTCCTAAAACTCGATCGCACTCATACCGAAGGGATAGTGAGCTTGTGTCTTTGCCAAGTTTGGCTCGATCGCAGCCGAACTCGCTTGACAGAAACCACAGCATTCCACAGCGTTGTAGAGCATACTTTTGTAGTGCTTACTCAATTATGGAATTCAATCGTTTCCTTGTCTTTAGACCGAGTGGGTGAGATTAAGTTCCACTAACCAGCTGATTTTTTCTCTCCAATAAAGGGAGTGCCCCACGCTTCCCAGTTTTCTTTGTTAAAGGGCGATTTCCACTTTTTGATCAAAGCAGACTCTAACCGTTGCCGAGGGCGTGTTTGAGTTGGGGCATTTGGCCAAAAGCTAATGTTTACCGTTACCGGCAACTGATAAAGACGATGAGCCGTCACATAGTTCAACAAATATCGCTTGCAGTCGTGTTCACCTTTCCAGCGTTGGTTAGACTTGACCGTTTCGCCCACGTACAGCAAAATCGGCAACTCATGATCAATCACAAAATACAAAGCGGATGTGCCCGTGTCTTCAAACTTCGATCGCCAAAATTCAGTGTTTTGTTGAGGTAAATGGAAAGGGTGAATGCTATCTGGATTCGCTGCATCAGGTAAAGCCGCCCCATTGGGTGACGTGGGCAGATCAAACAGGGTTCCTTGCTGGGTTGGAGGATGGACACAAACCTGCTGTTGAAACTCAAACACTCGCTGTTTCCAGGCTTGCAAGGATTCACGGCTAATGGGCAGCGATTCCGTTTTTGGTTTAACGCTGTACGTTGCGGATAGCTCGGAGGCAGAAAAAAGGGAAGTTTGTTCAATTCTCGTCACAATAACGCTCTGAAACAGTGATTTTTGGGACAAATTATGACGGCCGCTAAGAATAGCACATCTTCTCCGAACTTGATTTCGGTAAATAAAAATCTGCATAATGAAACCTGCATTGTTTAAAAGCAGCCTTCCCTGTCCGTTCTGGTTTCCCTGTTTTTCCTGTTGAACTTGGTGTGGGGTTATACGCCGTGAAATTTTCCAAACGTCTGCGGTACGGGTTGCAATTTGTGTTGGTTTTGTGCGTTGTGATGCTGGTGGGCTTGTCTGGCAGTCGGGGGGTTGCTCAAACAGTCGATCGCCCCATTCCATCCACCGGGGATTTTGTCCGCGATACGTTGAATGCTCCGGTTTGCCCTGCCCAGTTAGGCTCATTCATTGATGAGATTATTCGTCAGCCGGCCGTTGCCGATGGGCGTTGGGGCGTTGTCGTTGAGTCTGCCTCTACTTCAGAACCGCTTTATAACCACAACTCCGAAGATTTTTTGATTCCAGCTTCCAATATTAAGCTGTTTACCACTGCGGCGGCTCTGCAACTGTTGGACTTAAACACATCAACCGGGCGATCGACCTGGGAACCTCGAATTCGCATCATCAACGGCAACAGTGATAACTCGTCTGCGGATGCCCTGCTGGCTCGGATTGGTGGCACTCGTGCCGTTCAGGATACGCTGCTTCAGTTGGGGATTGATCCGGCAAGCTATCGGCAGGTGGATGGTTCGGGGCTGTCGCGAAACAACATTGCCCAGCCTAAAGCCTTTGTGAATTTGCTCAAGGCCATGCGATCGGCTTCAGGCGGTGATATTTTCTATCAGTCTTTGCCTGTTGGGGGGGTAAGCGGCACTTTGCGAAACCGCTTTCGGGGAACTCCAGTTGCAGGCAAAGTTCATGCCAAAACGGGAACGCTGAATGGAGTTCGGGCTTTGTCAGGCTATTTAGAACATCCAGACTATGAAGAGCTAATGTTTAGTATTGTGGTGAACCAACCCGGACAGTCAGGCTCCGTTCTATTACAGGCGATCGACCAGATTGTGGTGCAGTTGGCGCGAGTGTCGGTGTGTGAGTAGCGAGTCGTTCTCTCTTCTCATGAAATGAACCTCATGAAGCCGATCTATCTTCCCTTTACCAGCCCTCAATGGCATCTCAAATTGGGCTTGAAGCCGCTCAATTTACAGGATTGGATTGAAATTGATCAGGAATTTTCCGCCTATCTCAGCCGTAAAACCAGCCTGTTGCAAGAACGCCATTCTGAAGTATTTGGTTGCTTGCCAGGAAGTGAAGCCGCACAGCAAGAAGTGCTGGATTTATTGCTGGAACATTTGCCCAAACGGTTTCCAGAGGTTTATCGATTACAGGATCATCAAATTACCAATTTGCTCACCCAACAGGTTTGGCAAATTTCTGATTTTGCTGAAAACCCTCTAGAGTTAGCCGGACGGCTGATCCAGGAGGATTTATGCATAATGCAGCCCCGTTCAGAAGAATATGTTTTGGTGGCGGGTTCTGTCTGCTTTCCGTTTAACTGGTGGTTCCCCGAAAAGTTAGGACTGCCCCTGATGCAAATTCACGCACCTGTCCCCGAATACAACACAAAGCTGAATCATCCGGTGAACAATTTTTTCGATCGCCTTCAGGTCAATCATCCTGGATATCGGTTGAATTGGGGATTGGTTGATACTCCAGATCTTTGCCTAGCAAAACACGAAGCTGAAACCATTAATAGCCCTCTGACTGTGAATACGATCGCCCATCAATTATGGATTCGGGTAGAACGCCAAACATTGCGGAAACTTGCACAAACAAACGCAATTCTATTTACCATTCGGACGTACATTTATCCTCTATCAATTCTGGAACAACATCCAACAATGGCGAAGAATTTGCTGCTCAGTATTCAATCGATGCCAATCAGAATGCAAAAATACAAAAATTTACCCTCCATTCGAGAAATATTGTCGGACTATCTGAATCAGATAAGCTAGAGGTAAAGGTGAATCCGATGCCAAAGCTGCCTTCACTCCCACTGAAACCCGGTCGATCGCTGCCGCCAGGACTGGTCATTCGGACTGGAAAGTTTGTTTGGACAACCCTTTGGCAAATCATGATGGCAAATTTGGCTCCGCGCAACCCCAAGGGAGAGTATGTTCGTCCATCGAGCCAGTTTCGGCAGTCTGTGAGCCTGGAGCCTGAAAGTTTATATCCGCCTGCGATGGGACGTTACACCCTATATGTGGGGATGGGCTGCCCCTGGGCCCACCGAACCCTGGTTGTGCGGGCCCTGAAAGGTTTGGAATCTGCCATTCCCATTGTGATCGCCTCACCGTCTTCAGAGCAAGGAATTTGGGTGTTTGAGCAGGAGCAGGAAGGCTGCCGATCGCTGCCAGAGCTATACCAATTAGCGGAACCAGGCTACCAAGGACGATCGACGGTTCCGGTACTGTGGGATAACCAAACGAAAGCGATCGTGAATAATGAAAGTGCCGAAATTATTGTCATGCTGAATGCAGCCTTCAATGAATTTGCTCAGCATCCAGAACTTGACCTGTACCCTGAAGATCTGCGGGACTGTATCGATCGCTGGAATGACAAAATTTACCATACCGTGAATAACGGTGTGTATCGCTGTGGCTTTGCCCAAACCCAGGAAGCATATGATTCTGCCTGTGAGGAACTCTTTACCACACTGGACAAATTAGACAAAGTATTGGCAAGCAATCGATATTTATGCGGCGATCGGGTCACGCTGGCAGATGTACGCCTATTTACCACGCTCTTTCGGTTTGACATTGTGTATTACGGTTTGTTTAAGTGCAACCGTCGGCGGATTCAAGACTATCAAAATTTAGGAGCTTATTTACGCGATTTATATCAGCTTCCAGGCGTGGCACAAACCTGTGATTTAGAGGCAGTTAAACGGGACTATTACGGTAATTTGTTTCCTCTCAATCCAGGTGGCATTATTCCCAATGGGCCAGATATTACCAATCTTTTGGAACCCCACAGGCGAGAGACAGTCCGGACATAATCTTCCAATGCGCTAATTTTTTTACTTTCCACAATCTCTATTTTCCAGCAGCGATCGTCTCTAGCTGTTCCCAATCCAATACGGTGATGAGTCCACCTCGCTGATAAAGTAGTACCAATTTGAATTGCTTGAACAACCGAACACATTCTTCGTAGGTGATGCCAATACTGCGGGCAATCTGGTAAGGTTAAATCCGCTGAGCGCACAAAATGATATGTCCTAAATCATCCTGATGTTGTTGAAAAGTGCGACGCATTGCCATCACGCGCGATCGAAGTTTTGGCTGCGTTAGGATGTTCCAAACAATCTGGGCTGTCGTCAAAATGCCTTCATCTTGAAGCATTTGTTGGGGTTGCAAAAGACCCATTGCTCCAGTTTGGTAATGTTGGATTTGGAGTCCGGTGGCTTCAAATGTCGTTATCCAGTTCACTTCTGACAACGGCTGTGCATTGACCCGAATTGCCTCTGCCAAAGCACGATGGATCTCGGCTTCCTGGGCACGAGCGAACAATTCATGGGATAAAAACTTGCCGCTTGGCTTCAGCCGATCGCGCACCCTCTGTAATATTTTGGTCTTGCCAGCGGGCGACTGCATCGTCAAAATTGCTTCTGCCAACACGTAATCAAACCGCTGCGAGGAATCCTCTGGCAGAGCCACCCGATCGAGGTGGAAAATATCGCCTTCAATGATGGTAATTTGCTCAGACAATCCGGCAGCAGCTACATTTGCTTGGGCACGAGCCACACTGTCTGGATTTTTTTCAATGCCAACTACCCGGACGTTGTAGCGTTTTGCCAGGTCGATCGCGCTGTATCCAAAGCTGGAAGCCAACTCCAGTACGGTTTCACCCGGTTGAAAATTTGCCCATTCAAACAATTGTTCAGTTGCTCTGCGGCCACCGGGTCGCAAAATTTTCTTACCTGCGGCCGCTAAAATCTGATGTCCAGATGCTTTCTGCCAATCAATCGTCGCTTGAGCCATTGTCCTGCCCTCGAAATTCAACGTACCTCTACTGTGGCAGGGTGACGCAAAGCTTTCTATGAGGTATCTCATGCACTGGAAGATTGCAGGGTTAACGTTACAAGCTATTTTGTGTCGGCTCTGCGAAATTCCATTTGGTAGCGGTAAAGGGCAACTGGACGGGACGCAGCAAAAAGATTATCGGTGGGAAAGGTTTTGAAATAGTCTGGGTCTTGGGGCGAGAGGTAGATAGCTGTCACCTGATCGGCAATGATATCCGGGCGATCGGCTGATTCTTGCTCAGGGTAATAGGTATAAGCGGTCGTATTTTCGACTTCGTTAAAGTAAATTTCGGGTAAGCCTAAAAACTCTTGCTGGAAAATTTCCGTTGTAATGAACTGATTTGGGTTGGGAGACTCGCTATCACGGGCTGTTACGGTAGACAGCAAGCGGCGATCGTCTTTTAGTAAGGTAATTTGTCGGTTCGGATTCTTCGGATCAACCTTCACCCAAAGCACGGCATCATCACCCAAATAAGCCTTTGCTAAACTCAGCCCATTAAAAGCCCGATCAGACACGATTGGTGTCGCATCCTTACCATTCAGCGGGTTCAAAATAGGCTGAAGAAACATTTGAAGTCCATCAGGCTCTTCTTCCACAAACCGCACTGGGAAAACGATCGGCTGATTCAAAAATTGCCGATTTCCTTCAAACCCCGGTGTCACAATCTCTGGAGCCAACGGGGCCGCCATATCAACCAGCGTCGTTGTCACTGTCCAATCTCCAGCAAACCACTCTGGATAAATCAAATCCCCTTTTGCAGGCTGAATGAAGGGCTTTCCCTGCCACTCTGGAAAATGCGACAGCCGCTCAGCTAACTCGCCTGCCTGAGCCGTTCCGCTACAGAACAACCACAGGAGCAGTAATGCCAGGAGCCAGAAGAGTTTTTTCTGATGTCGCATGGGGGAGGTAGAAGTAGGGAGTGGAGAGTGGGAAGTGGGGAGTGGGGTTAGATCGAACTCCCAGAATTTACGAGGCTAAGGGCAGTTTTGCCCCCTATGTTAGCGTTTTCCCCTTTACTTTCCTATCTTTACAGATCCCCATTCACATCGATCAATAAATACAATGTTCAATAATGGCTGCATTCACCACATCCGGATTGCCACTAGAGGCAACATGACCGCAGTTTGGTACAATTTTCAGCCGAGAATTGGGCAACTTTGAGTGAAGCAATTTGCCATTTTCCACCGGAAACCACCGATCGCAGTCGGCCCACAAAATCAGCGTGGGGCAGGTGACATCGGGCAAACGATCTTGAATCGATTGAATCAGGTTTGGCTGGTTGCGCTGTAAGCGATCGATCTCTTGGGCAGACAAACGCAGGTCAACGGCAAATTGTGTCAGCGTCCCAGGAAGATAGAGGTAAGGATAGGTCAGCCAGAAAATTTCTTCCTCCTCAATTTGCGACGGATCATAAACAACCTCTTGCCGCACCAGTTGAGTGACATACTGCACGATCGGCGTGAACGGGCGAACAAGCTGATTTTGATCAACCCATTCCACCAACGGTAGCGGAATCGCAGCCAACGATCGCATTCCAGCACTGGGCAACTGTCGCGGAAACACTGGCACATTGATCAACACCAGCCGATCGACCAACTCTGGATAAGACTGAGCCAATGCTAATGCCGTTAATGCCCCTAAAGACTCTGAGGCAATCATCACAGGCGGCTTGCACAATGCCCGAATTACCCGCGCCATTTCAATAATTTGATGCCCCACCACTTCCGGTAAAGGGGGCGTTTCCGAAAAACCATACCCCTTCGCATCTACGCAAATCACCCGAAAATGCTTTGACAACGGCTGAATGTTATGTCGCCAGTTATAGCTCCAACTGCCAATCCCATGTAGCAACACGATCGTCCGTCCAGTACCCACTTCACCATAGGCGATCGCCACTTCTCGCCCACTCGCATCAGGAATTCTCAGGGTTTGCCGACCTTTAGGAAAATGTTGTTGCCACCAGTCTATTTTCATAAGGTAGTTTTCCGTTGAAAGGGCAACGGGCTGTAACAATGTAAACATTCCCGTCAAAGCATCCACGTTAATTATGAACTCGCCAACCGCCATCCTGCCGCCCTTCTTGATTCTCGATCGCCTGTTGCAAGACTGGCTCCTCGAAGATGTGGGCAGGGGCGATCGCACCACTCAAGGACTTTTAGCCAATACGCTAAAAACGGGTGAAGCCCAATGGATTTGCAAAGAAGCAGGCATCATCGCTGGACTGCCGATCGCCGCACGGGTGTTTCAATTGCTGGATGCTCAAGCAAAATTCATGCCAACGGTGGCAGAAGGGGAATGGTGCGATCGGGGTCAGGTGATCGCTCAAATTGAAGGCACATGGGATGCCCTGCTCACCGGAGAACGGGTTGCCTTAAACTTGTCCATGCGATTAAGCGGCATCGCCACCCTAACCCATCGCTACGTGGAGAAAATCGCTGATTTACCTGCTCAACTGGTAGACACGCGCAAAACCACGCCCGGACTCCGCATCCTGGAAAAATATGCAACCCAGGTCGGAGGAGCCACAAACCACCGCATGGGCTTAGATGATGGCGTAATGATTAAGGATAACCACATTGCAGCAGCAGGCGGCATCCAGCAGGCGATCGAGCAAGTGCGTTCTCGCATCCCCTATCCTCTGACGATCGAAGTGGAAACGGAAACCCTGGAACAGGTGGCAGAAGCTCTAGCGTATGGGGCTGATATTATCATGCTAGACAATATGCCTGTAGAGCAGATGCAGCAAGCCGTACAGATGATTCGCACGAAAAACGATCGCCTCAAAATTGAAGCATCGGGCAACATCACGCTGGAAACGATTCGATCGGTGGCGGAAACCGGAGTAGACTACATTTCGACTAGTGCCCCCATTACGCGATCGACTTGGCTGGATTTAAGTATGAAAATGCTTTAGGGAAAAATATTGCTAATTTAGTAGCAGAGATGTGAAGACTTACGGAAAAATCTTATAAATCTCTCTTCGATGAGCAATCCGTTCGCAAATCAAGGTTTGAATTTGCCTTTCCACGGTGATTCCAATCCGATAATCACCACGCGAATCTTAAACTTATCGCCATAACTTTCATCTTTTCTAGATATCCTAATCGAAAAGGATTTTCAGCTTCCAATTCAGAAAAAACGATCGGCTCAACCCGCCTCTGGATACCTTCAGGCAATGCAGCTAATTCTTTAAGAAAACGCTTTGTATATTCAACCTTCCACATAATTTTGCTTTAACGATCGGTAATAATTCAACGCATCTTCCCGATTCAACCGATCGCCATCTTCAGAGTTTTCAAAGGGGGTGGCTATTAGTTGTGCTAACCCGTAATCTTCCAAAATTTCCTCAATTCGCTCAAACTCAGCAATGGGAATTTGAACCGCTACAGGCTGCTGATTTTCATCGAGAACGTAAAGTTTGTGGAGGTTGAGCATGATGGGAAAGGGTGAGCAAGTTATACCATCAATCATAGGATATTCATATCTTGGTTTCATTCACCCAGTTGATTTCTCGGGTTAATCGCCAAAACTAGAGGGTGTATCCCACTTTTGCATTTGCATGATGGATAGTTCACTGGCAGGCAAGATGCCTGCGCTACGGAAATCGATCCATTTGCATAAATGGTATGTTCCCAAACTAAACCTCTGGTTTCCTTACCGCAAATTAAATCCAGAGGTTTAATTCATGACCTACAAAACTAACCTGTTTCTGACGGGTGGAGATGCCGCGTCTCTGCCCAAAAGGAATCTGCTGTAAGGGCACACTGCTGTGCAACCCAACTGGGTACATTAACTATCGTCGAGACATAAAGTGAACCCAAAAGTTTCCATCGGGAATGCACAACCGACGAATCAAATTATAGGAATAGTGAATATATTTACCCTTCTCGTTTTTGGAACCGGGAACATTACGATCGTATCCTCCGGTATGCCATTCACCATAGGGATCGTGAACCAAAAATCCCTTCTCGTCATAACCTGCCAGCACCACAATATGGCCAAAGGAAGTGAAATAACCGTGAATCACTGCCGGATTGCGATCGGCTAACCAATTTTGTACTTGTTCGATCGTGGCACTCGTCCGAAAATCATCCCGGCAGCCGTAGTGTTCCACAATCATTGCTAAATCATGGGGATCATGGCGGCTTAAGCCTTTACTCAGAGCATAGCGGTACAGTTCATCTTCAAACTGCCCCCAGCCCGTGCGCCGTTTCGCCCCTAAATATTCCAGCCCCATCGCCAAAGAGGTTACATTGCAAGATCCTTCCGGATTCTCAGCATTATCGCGCTGAGACTTATAGGGGATCGGCAGTTTAATCGATTTTGGGCGTGGCTTCGGTAAAACCGGTTGACCATCCTGGACAATTTCAACGTGGGGCGCGTAGACATACCAGGTGTTCATCCCGTTGAAAAATTGATTGGCAAACGCCACCCGCACATGATCTCGTTCTGGGAAGTAGGAATGCAATTCAAAAACCTGACCCGCTTCGATCGCATGTTTCTCCATATCAGATAAATCGATCGATTGAATCGGCTTGCGTTTTAAGACCGTCGCATTTGAGGTTTTCAGCAGTGTTTTTGTCATAAAATCCCTGAGCAGTGAAGGGGTCAACCCATGATGGTTAAAGGGTTTGTTTGCTCTAGAGTGCCCCTCACACAAGGGGGACTAACATAATCAGGGCTAACACTGCAAGAGTTGGTTTCTGTATCCTAGGAATGGTTAGATATAGCAGTACAAAAGATGATTTGGACAATTTTGAAGCTCCACAATCATCTTCTACAATCATCCGTTTCGGACTTCAACAGCCTGAGATTGTCCTAACCCACTCATCCGTTGCCACAGACACTATGAAGAACACGATCGCCCTATTGAAATCTCGTTTGGAAGCGGCTCTGGTTGCTGCCTTTGGAGAAGATTTAGCCGGAACTGACCCGATTTTGGTTCCAGCGAGTAATCCGAAATTTGGAGATTATCAGGCAAATGTGGCGATGTCCCTGGCAAAGCGGTTGGGGCAGGCTCCTAGGGCGATCGCCGAGCAAATTGTACAGAATATTGACATTTCTGATATTTGTGAACCGCCAACGGTGGCCGGCCCTGGCTTCATTAACATCACCTTTCAGACAAACTATCTAGAAGCGCAACTCAAAGCCATTCAGTCTGATCCGCGTTTAGGCATTGCCCCCACCCAGCAGCCGCAGCGGGTGATTGTAGACTACCCCAGCCCCAACATTGCTAAAGAAATGCACGTTGGGCATTTGCGCCCCTCTGTAATCGGCGATTGTATTGCTCGAATTTTGGAGTTTTTGGGGCATGATGTGCTGCGGCTTAGCCATGTGGGTGATTGGGGAACGCCTTTTGGCATGTTGATTGCCTACCTGGAAGAAGCCTACCCAGAAGCCCTGGAAACTTCAACCTCATTAGATTTAGGAGATTTAGCCTCCTTTTATCGATCGGCCAAGAAACGGTTTGACGAAGACCCAGCTTTTCAAGAGGCGGCCCGTTTGGCAGTGGTAAAGCTTCAGGCCGGAGATGAGGAAACGACCCGCGCCTGGAAAATTGTTTGTGATTTGTCTAACCGCACGAACCGCAAAATTTACGACCTGATGGGGCTTTCACCCGACATTAAAGAGCGGGGCGAGTCTTTTTATAATCCACTCCTACCCGGAGTCCTGGAAGAGTTGGAAAGGCTGGGCTTGCTGGTGGAAGATAGTGGGGCAAAGTGCGTCTTTTTAGAAGGGTTTACCAACAAGGAAGGAAAGCCGCTGCCCTTGATTGTGCAAAAGTCGGGGGGAGGCTACAACTACGCTACTACTGATTTGGGGGCAATTCGCTATCGGGTGGATGTGGACAA
>PVWD01000481.1 GCA_003003615.1 filamentous cyanobacterium CCP2
CCACGATCGTCAGTTTCCAGCTATAAATTATCATTAAAACCAGAGAAACGATCGCAATTAAAATGGAGCTAGGCAAGCTGATCACGACATCGGAAACTAATCGATTGATCTCTTCAATGTCCCGCAATCGGCTAACGACTTCACCACTTCGCCGCGTTTCATAATAGGTTAATGGCAACTGTAAGATATGTTTACCAAATTCTAAAATTAATCCTAATTCCAATCGTTGAGCAAAGTGAGCAATTAAATTATCTGCAACCAAAGATAGCCCACTTCTGACGAGATACATCACCACGATCGCCGCGACAATTCCCCTCAGTAAGCGAGTATCTCCCTGAATTAAAACTGAATCAGTGAGAATTTGAATAAAGAACGGTGAGGCGAGGGAAAGTAACCCGATCAGCGTGACGCACAGCACCGCTTCCAGTAAGATGCCACGATAGGGCAGCACCCGCAGCAAAAATTGCTCGATTCCCTTCACCGGGTCATCGGGTTGAGCATAGAAACGGTTCATGTCAGGCTGCATCAGCAAGATAACCCAATCTGCCCATGCTTCAGTTAGCTCGTCTTCTGATAAGTGGCGAATCCCGATCGCTGGATCACCTACTACATATCGTTTTCCTTGCTTGCCATACAGCACAACCCAATGATTTCCTTGCCAATGAATCACGGCGGGTAGCGGAATTTCGCTGGTATGGTTGAGAATTTCTGGTGATGCCACTGCCGATCGGGCTAAAAAGCCGAGAGCTTCTGCACCCCGTCGCAAACCGAGTAAGGTGGTTCCAAGTTGCCCAGTTCCCACGGCTTCACGGACTCGGTTGAGGGTGAACGTCCGACCGTGTTTTTTGGCGATCGAAGCTAAGCAAGCCGCCCCACAATCTTCTTCACTATGCTGCAAGATCAGGGGATATTTCACGGATAGTTTACGTCCTTTTTATCGCAAGGGTTTGATGATAGAAAAACAGAAAGTAAACAATCTGAAGAATTGCATTTTGCAGGGTTTACATTTTGCAGGGTTTATATTTTGCAGAGTTTACATTTTCTGAGAGTTTGGTAATGCCAAACCCCTACCATGGGGGATTGAGGTCTGTTCAATTTGTATTCCTTAGATGATTAGATCATACGGTCTTGCCTAGGGTCAGTGATTCTTCAAAATTCTCGATAACCCCATTCCTAGCACTCAACAGAGGATAAATAGCTTGAGAGTCAGGATTCAGGTAAGGTTGCTGCCAGTTTAATCCCTGCTGATGGAAGTGTTGCTGAATTGCCTTCATTCGCCCTTCAGGCGTATCCATTGGAGTTTTCCAAACAGATAAAAGTGCATCTGCAACTAATCTAAATCGGTTCGTACCAAAATCTCCAACTCGATCGTCGTCTGGTTCCTCCGCTAATCCGATTCCTGGTGCGATCGCTTTAGTAAATAATGGAACAGTGGCATGAAAAGCGCGAGGAGCAAGTCTTTGATAAATCGGGTGAAAAACTTGCCAAACCTGTTGATAATGAATGCGCTCCACCTGCAACATTGCGGAGTCATAACGCCCATATTCCATTGGATCTGCAAGTACTTTAAAGGAAAACGGAATGCCGATCGCATTGAAATGGTGCGTCAAGTGTTGCATGAGGTCGATCGCCCCTGCTGCCGTAACGTTGAAATACAGTTCGATCGCAGGAGCATCATCCGGTACTAGCCCTGCATCCCCCACTGCAACATAAAATTCAGTTTCAACTTGGTGATTCGGTAAACGAATGGAAACTGGATCTCCGACAACAGGCGATCGGGCTTCTGCCGAGAGATGGCGTTTTGGATTGATCCAGAGGGTCAAAGCATCCTTTTGAACGGCAACTCTACCATCCTTTCCGCATCGCAGTACTCGCCAATCTGGATCAAAATAGCCTTTCCCACGGTTGCTGTGCTGTAGCTGCTCATAGAACTGGACATTTAACCCACGTACCGTATTATTTTCAAGCGGAGAATTGGGTAAACGGTCTCCGTTTTCCTCCGTTTGGGTCAACGCTTCGCCGCTGAAGTAAATCTCATAAAGATAATTTTGTAACTGTGCTCTTAAATAATTTTGCTGAAGATTCGCAGGCAGCAGTGAGAGCCGATCGCCTAGCTCAATTGGAGGCGTTGCAGGTGCATAGTAGGGATGATGAATAGAGAAATCTGACCGAATTTGAATGTTGTGAACCAGATCGTGCAGCATTTCACCCTGAGTGAAGGGAGTTGATGGGCGATCGGCTTGCACGACTTGATTACCGCCTCTTGCTTGCCTATCTGAAGGTATTGAGATCTTCTCCTGTGCAACTTGAAAAACAAATGGATAACTTAAATTTAGAAGATCGGGTGCCGTTACGCCACACACCGTTGGAATGGATTCTAGGGGAGTACACAACAGCGTTTTTGCCACCTGAAGCATACAAATTTCAGTATTTCCAAAGGGTTCATGATAGTGCAGCCGGGTTTGAATGCTTTCAATCAGGGCAAGTCCCGTAAATTGCATGACGCGCTGCAAAAAGTCGGGAAACCGTTTTAAGATTTCTGGAAAGCATCGCAGGTAGGACTGAAGGAGTGCTGCGATCGATGGTTGAATGGCTCTTAAGGGAATGGGAGCCAGACGCAATGCGGTTTCCAAGTCGATGCCTGCTTTAACAAGCAAACTCTTTAACCAGATCTTGAGGTAGCTAGCGACCAAAGTCCCCAGATCAGATGCTGGATCACCCCAAAGCCACTTCTCCCAATCAATGAACCGAATGAATGCTTTCTTGCCTGTAGCGGTTTCTGCATCACTGGCGAATCCAAGTCGATCGAGCGGTGATTGCCAAGATTCCCATCTGTCTCTTATACACATCT
>PVWD01000482.1 GCA_003003615.1 filamentous cyanobacterium CCP2
GGTGCCACCCGACAGCAGTTTCAGTTCCCTTGCGGGAAAGTGATTTGGAAACTTACCCGGGCAAACATGCCAGGAAGTGCAGAGAGCATGTTTCAGTTCCCTTGCGGGAAAGTGATTTGGAAACCTGTCCGTACCGGACGGGGGGACTTCGGTCTTGTTTCAGTTCCCTTGCGGGAAAGTGATTTGGAAACTTGCTCTTCTCTGAAACGGTACAGCAGCGGAATGGTTTCAGTTCCCTTGCGGGAAAGTGATTTGGAAACTCACGATGAGCTAAATAACTACACTGGAGGCCGAGTTTCAGTTCCCTTGCGGGAAAGTGATTTGGAAACGGGAGCAACGAAAGCTCCACGAACTTTTTGTGGGTTTCAGTTCCCTTGCGGGAAAGTGATTTGGAAACGAGGTTTGCCCTGATGAGGTTCCTACTCCTACTCCTAGTTTCAGTTCCCTTGCGGGAAAGTGATTTGGAAACCTTAGAGATTTTGGCTGATGACTTGGACTTGGACTTGTTTCAGTTCCCTTGCGGGAAAGTGATTTGGAAACAGGGGCTTACACTCTCTCGTACACCTTTTCTAACGTTTCAGTTCCCTTGCGGGAAAGTGATTTGGAAACTGTGTACTTCCTTTTTGGTCGTGAACGGCTACTGAGTTTCAGTTCCCTTGCGGGAAAGTGATTTGGAAACTTTTTTGGCGTCTCAACGCCTTAAGAAGCTCGACGAGTTTCAGTTCCCTTGCGGGAAAGTGATTTGGAAACTGGGAGCATCTGGGAATCGCGTGGTTCGCAGCTTCAAGTTTCAGTTCCCTTGCGGGAAAGTGATTTGGAAACTTGACGGGCCAAGAAACGTTCTCGGCTTTCCCTGAGTTTCAGTTCCCTTGCGGGAAAGTGATTTGGAAACCCCCACCCTCTAGAACCCCGATTAAACAAGGACTCTATCTATCTATTTTCGTGGGGGTCTACTGAAAGACCAAATCACTGAGAATCGCTTGCAATAAGCGGCTGGAGAATAATACTCAAACCCTTGCACTGCAAACAATTCGCTAGGGTCAACGAAGCTATGAGGTTTTCAAGGTTCGGCTGACCCCCACGAAAGGTTGTCGATGCCCATAATTTAATCTCCAGTTGAGAGAATGTCAAGATCACAAGCCACCCCTCCTTAAAAAATCAATAATTGTTAATACAGTAGTTGAGTTACGTGATGCAAAACTTCACGAACAATTCCGCTCCTTCCCTTACAGTTGAGCAGTACAACCCTTCCAGACAACGCACCTGAATGATGCAGATGACTGATTTTTTCAGTGAGTGGATGATTCATATATCCAGTAACGAGGAAAATTAGCTGGCAGGAATGAAGTTTCGCCTTGAGCCTGTTCTGTCGGGTAGTCGCGTACTCAAAAGAGGGAATTTCCACCCAGTTCTTTAGCTCATATTGAATGCAGAGTTCCTGAATCACCATTCGTCGAACATTTGGGCGACCTCCAACGAATGCCAAGTTCAAATCAGCTAGATCGATCGCCTGCCCGTTGTCATGCCATCCGAACTTTGTCTCATCAGACTGCCTCATTGTCAAATCAACAGAATTTAGATAAGGTATCTGCTCCTGCTTTTGATTGAGACACAAAGAGAGGTGGTCTACTTGTTGCTTCAACTCAAGAACTCGCAACTGAAATTGTTCTTGCTCCTGTTTTAACCACTCGTTTTCCAGGTGTAATCGCTGTGTTTCTTCATCCGCATATTGAATCAACTCGCGAATATCTCGTTTAAGTTGATCGCGCTCCCGCCGAGTTGCCCTCAATGCAGTGGTTAAACCCCGAACTTTGTGTCGATTCTTATTACCCATTGACCAAAACCCTCTTAATCAAGATGTGTCGCTATTGTTTCTCGGTTGGCATAATCCACTCATCTGCGTTGTCAACGAGAATCTCTAATTCCACCAAAACCTCATCGTAGTTCTGACGGATCTGTTGTCCAATCTCAGGAGCGAGATAACCACACAACACCGCCAACTCAATCCAAGTTTGGGTTTCTCCGGCTTCTGCCTCCACTTCGTTCAACTTGGCAACAAACGCCGCCCGATATCGCCGTTTCCCCCATGCTTCTGCAAGATTGGCACAGACCGATCGAGAAGATTTCAGCAATTGTTGGGTCAGTAATCTCTTCTCTGCAATTGGAAAAGATTTTGTATGTTCAAACACTTGCATCGCCAACGCGATCGCCATTTGATAAATTTCTAAGTCCTGATGACGGACGATTGAATTTCGTTCCACTTGTTTAGTCCTCAAACAATAAACGCCGTATCATCCACCTCACGCACAGGCTGAACCCCCACAATCATTACCTTCTGTCGATAGCGAGGAGACATTGGATAAAAGCGAACCTGGTCTTCTTCTGGCTTCAAATATCGAGAGAGCTTCTTTTGCAACATCTGATGTTGATCTGGAGTCAAGACTGCCTCAAACACAGACTTTTGTACTCGCAATCCGTATCCTTCCAGCAAATGAGCAACCTTGTGCCGACGGCGATCGTTCACAATGTCATAGCAAATCAGATAAAACACGTTTCACTCCCTACTTCTCCCATTTCATGGGGCGATACGCCTCCTGCTTTCCTGTTAAACAGGCAATGTACTCCCAAACCTGCAACTCAAAACAGCGACGGTAGCTGACCTTGTATCCTGTATGAGGATGAGTCACCTCCTTTTGCAGCATTTCCTCCCAGTGCTTAAGAAATTTTTTGAGTGCATCGGGATGCATGTAAACTCCACCCCTCTCATCTGGTGGCGTGAAATCCTCAGGAGTAAAAATGTTGGAATTGATGACATATGCCACCAGCGCATCAACTACAGGGGCGCGAAATTCCTCAATCAAGTCACACACCAGCGACGGGCGATTGGGT
>PVWD01000157.1 GCA_003003615.1 filamentous cyanobacterium CCP2
ACCACACTCACTTATGCCGAATAAATTCAAAAATTCCTAAATAGTCAGTTCCAGGATGATTCCAGGAATAGTCATACTCCATCCCTTGCAGTTGTAGGGTTCTAAACTCCTTGGGATAGTGATACCACAGCCCGATCGCCCGATCCATTGCCGATTCAATTGCAGAATGATCGGTTTGGAAGAAGACATAGCCGTTGCGTTCTTCCTGAGGATGATAGTTGTCATAGTCGCGATCGAACACCGTATTGATTAAACCGCCTACCCCTCGGACGATCGGCACAGTGCCATATTTTAGGCCAATCATTTGGGTTAGCCCACAGGGTTCAAAGTTGCTGGGCACAATGATCAGGTCAGCTCCTGCATAGATAAGATGCGAGAGTTCTTCATTAAAGCCCAGTTCAATATGCACATCGGGGTTGTCGTTTAGGAAGCCCTTTTCATGCCAGAACCATTGGTTAATGCCCGGTTCAGTGGCAGACCCCAGAAGGACAAACTGAGCATTGCGGTGCAGAGAATAGTAAATCGCATGGTGAACGAGAGGTACACCCTTTTGTTCATCTAAGCGGCCAATGTAAGCCACGATCGGCTTATTCTCTTGCTTGAGCCACAGTCGCTCCTGCAATGCTTTTTTGTTTTTGAGCTTGCCGCTCAGATCATCAGGGCTGTACTGGTAGGGAATGTGGCGATCGATTTCTGGATTCCACACCTCGTAGTCAATGCCGTTGAGGATGCCGCCAAACTTATGTTGGTGCTGATGCAGCGTATGCCCTAGCCCATAGCCAAACTCGCCATAGTGGGCTTCCCAGGCGTGGTGCGGTGAAACGGTTGTCACAAAGTTGGAGTAAACAATTCCTCCTTTCATGAAGTTCAGCGCAAACGGATTGAAGTTGTCACGGAGGCGATCGTATTCAAAGTAATAATCCGGTCGGTTTAACCCCGTCGCTTCCAGAATGTCCTGCCCTGCGACCCCCTGATGCTTGAAATTATGGATGGTGTAGCAAACCCGCTGATTCGCCATCCCGCCATGCTGATAAATCTCGTAGAGCAAAACTGGAACGAGCCCCGTTTGCCAGTCATGACAGTGGAGAATATCTGGGCGTTTGTTGGTACGAAGCAAGAACTCTAAAGCCGCCTTGCTAAAGAAGGCAAAGCGCATCTGGTCGTCTGAGCAACCATAATACACACCGCGATTAAAGAAATTATCCCAAGACTGTGGATCAATAAAAAAGCAGAGCCGCCCATGTACCCAGCCGCAGTACACATTGCATCGAATTGCTGCTCCATACCAGGGCACCAATAAATCTCGGTACGCTTCGTGCAAGCCCCAAACGTGGTCGTACCGCATACAGTCGTACTTAGGCAGAATAATTTCAACCGTATGACCCCGGATCTCTAGTTCTCGGCTAAGTCCGTAGACCACATCGCCCAAGCCGCCAGCTTTAATAACGGGGGCGCATTCAGAAGCAATCTGCACAATGTACATGGGTATCTATATATTAATCAAGATTTTATTTGCAGGGTTGACAAACGAAGCATATACACCACCTATTCGGCATAGCAGACAGGGATGTTTTGCCCCTCGCTAGGCAGGATATTATACTTTACGATCTGTAACAAGTGGGAGATGACGATCGGTTGTAGACACAGCCACAGCAGAACCGCGTGACCCCCGAACATTCATCAGATTTCGTTTACTGCCAACTTACGCTACCATTCCTCCTTCAAACCCTCATGTGTCAAAAGTGATAGGATCAAATGCTCAAAATTCTGGACAACCTCCACAATCTGCTGATAAAGGCAAATCCCACTGGATCATTTCATCAAACTGCCCCCTGAACATATAGCCCTACGCAAGTACATTAAGACAGTTCCGTAATGCCAAACCTATCCGTTTGGGGTTTCAGTCACCTGAGTTGTCCTAACCTTTCCATCCGTTGCCATACTGTTGTCTTGGTTCATTTATCGTTTATGTTTCTCGTTTGTTTGTGAAGTTCCGCTAAACCTTCTGGTATTAAATTGCACATTTTTTCTGATTTATGGTGTGATAATTACCAGGAAATGGGGTTCCTTCATTAAGCCTAGATAGACTTTCGGTAGTAACCCTGATGGTCTAGCAAAGCTCTGCTTGAAGCCTCCAGATTTCGTATTCTCGTGATTAGTATTCTCATGCCTAGTATTCTCGTGATTAGTTCTCGTTTCTACGTTTTACATAGAAATCTTCTAACGTACTTCGGAAAATTACTTGCAGAAAGCAAAGTTCTGTAACTGCATTTCAAGTAAAACGCTGAAACAGTTTTTGTTAGCTCAGAACGTGCTGCCCCCTGCTCAAATAAACTTTGAACCTCAAAGTTTGAAAGAGCTAATATATTTCACCAACTATTCTAGTTAACCTAATCCACAACAAGGTTGTTTTAGCATACATGTTCCTTACGCCAAGCAGCGATCGTAGATTAATTGATCTACGTAAATTGTGCTGAAATATGATGCCTGATCCTTCAGAAGGTGTTGGGTTTCGTTCAGCTTATCTTAGACAGCTTAGTGTTATTCATTGCACAAGTTGAAGGAGCATTCTGATTAACCTAATGCAATAGTCCTTTTCAATTCTTGAATAGGAGCAAAAGCCCTTATCTAGGGTAAATTTACATAACTCATTTAAGGGCTGTTTATGGCGCATAAGTCTGTTCTCATACTGCTTAAATGCATTTAATGCATTGGTTAATCATGGCAATTTTTCATTTCCAAGGAAGTGAAAAGCTTCGGTTCAAAGGTCAGCAGTTTAGCTAAATCTCTAAATCTAACTAATCGTTAAACTGCTGCCGTACTTACTCCAATCTTTAGGATCAATTCGGATCAATATCGAGGGAAATATGGTTAACAGCATTCATCATGACACTGAACTTGTTAGCTGCACTGGTAACAAACCTACGCCCATTGTCAGTTTTGGGGTTCCTGTTCGTAATGGAGAAAAGTATTTACCCCGCTTATTTGATTCTCTGCTAGCGCAAAATTTTACAGATTTTGAAGTGGTTATTGGCGATAATCTGTCAGACGATCGCACAGAAGAAATTTGCCGGGAATATGCCCGTCGTGATGCCAGAATTAAGTACTTTAAGCATCCAAAAAATTTAGGGCAAAGTGGCAACTTCAACCGCGTTTTTGAACTGTCACAGGGGAAATATTTTCGTTGGATTGGTGATGACGACTGGTTGGAACCAGAATATACCCGTAAATGTGTGGAATTCCTTGAAAATCATGAAGACTTCATTGCAGTAACAACCGAGCAGGATCACGTATTTGATGACGGTACGATATATTACAAAGAATTTAAAGGTGAACGGCTTGACTCTCCTGAGGCCTATGTTCGTTTTCGTCGGATGGTCTGGTTTATGACAGCTGATTATGGCTTCGTTGATCCGATTTATACGTTGTACCGTCGAGAGGCAATGCTGAAGACTCACGGAATGCAACTGATAACCGCCCAAGACCAAGTATTGGCGAGCGAACTTAGCCTGGTTGGGCGTTTTGGGCATATTCCAGAGTGCCTCTCCCATCGGCGCAGACATCTCTACGGTGTTGTTAGCTGGGATAATCTTCTGAAGCATTATGAACCGAGCCATCATAACCGGATCAATCGGCATCATACTGAAGCTGCTGCTGCCATGTGGGGCTTTGTTAAAGCATCATCCATGCCCGGCTGGCAAAAATTGCTTTGTATGCTTCCAGTCATACGCTATGTCTCCCAGGTCATCTTGTCCCAGGAGTTTCTGCGCTTCAAAATGAAGTTACGACTTCGGACACGTCTGAAATTAGTTTTGCAGAAAGCGCACTAATTGCAATCTGGGATTCTTTTGCCAGAATCCCACTATTGTTTTGAAAGCTAACTTGCTTGAATGGCGGGTGCGGAAGCTAAAGTTTCTGCCCCTTTTTGCATTTGTTCAATCTCTTCTTCAGACCAGGGATGCACCGATCGACAGTGATGGGCAATCAGCAATCCCCACAAACCTTTTGCGGTCAACACTGGAACCACCAAATTTGCCCGGACTCGTAAACTCTGCAAAAACTCCCGGTGACACTCATGGATTGGCTCTCGATCGACATCAACGATCGCCCGGACTCGTCCAGCTAAGTACAAGCCAGCGTATTCATCATTAAAACACTCATCTGCCCCCGTAGAACCCAGGATGGAATAGTGATCATTACTCAACGCTTCGTAGGTCACTTGTCCTTTCCACTGCCGATAAAAGTAATACAGCACAACGCGATCGGACTGAAGCGCATTCTGCAACTGGCACACCGTTTGCCGGACTAAAATATCTTGTTGCAGGGATTGAGTTAAGTGGCTAACCACTCGCTGTAAGCCATAGTGACTGGAAGGCGGTTGCCCTGTTGGTAACGAACGATCGGATGGAGGAGTAAATGGCGAAGTCATCCTTTGAGCTTAACGAAAATAAATTGAACAGAAGAGGCTGCCCTCAAGTTTAAACAGTTTAATGTTGGATTGTGGTCGCCCGGAGAGAGGCATTTAACCCAACGTTCCAAGCTTGCCTGTAAATCGCTTTGTCTCCTCCAATTATCCTAACTTGACTGCCCTAACCAGACTATCTGCCCCATGTCTCCCTTCTCTCCCCTCATCGGACAACCCCAAGCCATCGAACTCCTCACCCGTGCCATCACCCAAAAGCGGATCGCCCCAGCCTATCTTTTCGCAGGCATCCCCGGTATTGGACGTGGCCTCGCCGCCCGCTGCTTCGCCGAACTCCTCCTCTCTCCCCACTCCCCACTCCCCAGGAGACTCTACCCATGGCACTCGGACGATTAATTGACGGGCAATGGACAACAGAATGGACAGAACGAGATGAAGCTGGTCAGTTTAAGCGAATGCCAACTCAGTTTCACGATTATATTGCAGCAGACGGATCAAGTAGCTTCAAAGCAGAATCCGATCGCTATCATTTGTATGTCTCGTTGGGATGTCCTTGGGCGCACCGAACTGTGTTATTACGATCGCTCAAAGGGCTTCAGAATGTAGTTGGCATTTCCATTGTTAATCCAATCATCAGCGAACAGGGCTGGGCCTTTTCGGAGTATCCGGGCAGCATTCCTGATAACCTGTATGAATCAGATTATCTCTGGCAAATTTATGTGCGATCGAAGTCTGATTATACGGGGCGAGTGACGGTTCCTGTGTTGTGGGATAAGCAGACAAAAACGATCGTCAACAATGAATCTCGCCAGATTATTCAGATGTTCAACACTGAATTTAATGAGTTTGCCACCTTTCCCGAACGGGATTTTTATCCTGTCGCACTCCGTTCCCAAATTGATGCGGTGATGGATGCGATCTACCAGCCCATTAATAACGGGGTGTATCGCAGTGGCTTTGCTGCTTCCCAACAGTCCTATACTAAAGCTGTTACGGAACTCTTTGATGCATTAGACCATTGGGAAAGTATATTAGGTCAGCAACGCTACTTGGTGGGCGATCGGATTACCTTGGCAGACTGGTGTATGTTCACGACGCTGTTTCGGTTTGACCTGGCTTACTACGGTTTGTTCAAGACAAATTTAAAGCGGCTCGTTGACTATCCCAACCTGTGGAACTACTGCCGAGAGCTATACCAACAACCAGGGATTCAGGAATGGTGCAGCATCGACCATGTAAAGCAGCTTTACTACGCAGGTTTACCTGAACTCAACCCCAACCGCATTATTCCCGTTGGGCCAAATATAAACTACGCAGAACCCCATACCCGCGATCGGTTGTTTAAGGGGATAGAACAAATCTCACAAGTGGCATAGGTTCTCTGATTCACTGCCATATCTCATTATTTAGCCCCCGATCCCGATCGAGGGCTTTACTTTGCTGTGGTGAATCGATTTGCCTTTATCGCACCTTCATTTGATTCAGCAATTTATCTAACTTGCCGTTTCGTTCCAGGGAATAAAGATCATCACTGCCGCCAATGTGTTGATCATTGATGAAGATCTGCGGTACGCTCCTACGACCATTCGTACCCCTGGCTACCATCGCATCTCTAGCAGTTTCATCTCCATCGATCGCATATTCAGTATATCTTACACCTTTGCGATCGAGGAGTTGTTTGGCACGACGACAAAATGGACAGGTATTCCAGGTGTAAATTTCAACGTTTGCCATAGTTACCTCCAGTAAATTCATGAATCTCTAATTTGTCCTAATTACGCTGCATGGACGTTCGTTTGAAAATTTCGAGGGGGTTCACTGCGACGAATATCTCGCCAGATTTGGGTCGCTGCTAATGCTCCGTCTGCGGCTGCAATAATTACCTGATTCATCCCTACTTTTAAGTCTCCGATCGCAAAGATGCGAGGATGCGAGGTACGGTTCATCGAATCAGTTACTAAATTGCCGCCTTTGTATTCCAGATCAATTCCTTTCAAATAATCTGCGTGATACTTTGACCCCATTGAAACCAATCCTGCATCTAGTTCGATCGCAGAACCATCAGCAAGCTCTACTCCGGTCATTTGGTGATTTTCACCCAAAAATTGTTTGATTGGCTGCTCCACAATGCGATAGCCTTTGGCTTGGAGACGATCGCGCAGATCTGCACCCACCTCAAACGCTCCGTTCGTAAACAGCGTGATATATGGTGTAAACCAGCCAAGGGGAAAAGCAACCTCTAAACTGGATTCGCTGCTGCCAAAAACACCAACCCGCTGATCGCGCATTTCATAACCATCACAAATCAAACAAACGTGCAGATTATGTCCTGCATAGTCAAACACATTCTGCATATTTTCTAGAACGGGTAGATGATCGATAATGCCACTTGCCGCGATTAAATAACGAGCGCGAACGATCATATAAGTTGGATGCTTTCGTCCAATCCGCACCCGCACAGCAAAGGTTTCGCCTTCATCAATGACTTCTTCCACGTAGGCATTGAGATAATCTCCGCCTGTAGTGAGATAGTGATCTTTACCCTGATTCAGTAACTCGCGTCCTGACGTATCAGGGGGTAAGCCAAGATAGTTGTGGAGTTCCTGCATCCAAAACGATCGGGCTTTACCTTTATCGATGATTAATGTGGAGAGTAAATAACGCTGGAGGTAAATACCTGCCGAGAGTCCAGCCGGGCCACCACCTACGATCAATGCATCGTAAACTTGATCTTGTTGTTGATTGAGGAATTGTTTTGAGAGTTGCATTACGACCTCCCTAACGGACTCTGAATAGAATGAGTTTAAACCGTTCGATCGATGTCAGAGTGAAAGCAAGCTGAGGGGTTTCTGAATTCTCTAATCAATTTCGTCCTGCCATTACGCCACCATCCACATCCCATACGGCTCCTGTAACCCAGGATGCTCGCTCTGAGAGAAGGAAGGTAACGACATCAGCCACATCCTCAGGACGACCTACCCGCCCGATCGGATGAAATGAGTTAAATCCTTGCAGCACTGAATGCACCTGATCCGCTGGAATAAATCCCTCGTAGATAGGCGTTTCCACCACAGCAGGAGACACCGCATTGACTCGAATCTTGTGATTTGCCAACTCCATCGCTAAATGTTGCGTGAGCGAATGCAACCCTGCTTTTGCCATAGAATAAGCGGAGGATGGAGTCGCCTGTACTGCCTGCTTCGCCCACATTGAACCCACATTAACGATCGCTCCAGTTTGACTGTTTGCAACGATGGTATTGACGATCGCCTGGGTGATGAAAAATGTGGACTTGTTGAGGTCTAAATACAAGTCATAATCCGCTTCCGTATGTTCTAGAAAAGACTTGGGTAAAAACACTCCAGCAGCATTCACCAGCAGAGTAATATCTGCATGTTTTTCCTGGATTTGAGTGATTAAATGAGTGCGCTCCGTTGGGTTCGTGATATCCGCTTGCTCTCCGAAGATTGTTCCCAATGAACTGAGTTCAGCCATTGCAGCTTGTAGCCGATCGCCTCGCTTACCCACCAGAACCACCGCACCACCCCGTTCTAAAACTTGCCGAGCAACTGCTTTCCCAATACCGCTTGTCCCACCGATAACGATGAGTTTCTGACCTGCAAAATCCTGACTCATGATGATACCTCCACAAAATTGATTTACTTCCTACTAGTTGGATGTTTAACAGGCAAAAAAATAACCTTTAATTACCTGCACTTGATTAACTGCATTAACTGCTCGATCGTTTGGTGAAACCGAGTCGCTCCACCCTGAACCCGCGCAACCAGCATTCCTCCTTCCAGTAACCCAAAGATCAGCGATGCCATTGCCTGCACTTCGCCAGGGAAAGAAAAACTGCCATCCTGCCGACCCGCATCCAGCAAAATCGTCAACCGTTCCTGATTTGCCTGGTAAAACCGACGAACTTGCTCAACGACAGAATCATTTAGGGTAATTAGTTCTGCCCCCAGCATGGCACACAGGCAGGCTTTGTCCTGATTGCCACTACTAAGAGTAGCTTCAAACAGTCCGCAATATCGCCGTAGTTTGACCTCTGACGAATCACTGGAAGCCAGAATTCCATCCACAATTCGCAGGAAGCGATCGTTGTATCGATCCAGCAAAGCGACCAGCAAATCATCTTTTTTAGGGAAATGCGTGTGGATGCTTGCCTTCCGAATGCCAACCACTTCACTGATATCCTGATAGCTCATTCCATTCACGCCGAGACGCTGAATCAAGTCTTGAGCCACATCAAGAATTTGTGTTTTGGTATCTGCTTGTTTCATAATGCCATCCTACCTATAGGAAGGAAAACTGTCAAGCGGTTCTTGGAGAAGTTTCCATATGCTCAGCCAAACCTGCGTTTATCTCTGATTGTTGCAGCAGTTCTCACCTGAGAGAAAGAATGTCGTGCAGTCCTTCACACGGATGCAGTAATGTCGGCATAGATATAGGGAACCTCTACTGATACGATGAGCTTAATTCCGCTCCCAGTGAAACTTGCGATCGGATTCCTGAATCGGCACATCATTAATACTGGCTTCCCGTCGCTGCATCAAGCCATTGGGGGCAAATTCCCACTGTTCATTGCCATAAGCGCGATACCACTGGCCCGAATCCGTGTGATATTCGTACTCAAACTTGACGGAAATCCGGTTATCCGTAAAGCTCCACAGTTCTTTCTTGAGCCGATAATCTAGTTCAGTATTCCACTTGCGGGTCAGGAATTCGCGGATTTTGTCCCGTCCACTGAAAAATTCCGATCGATTGCGCCAAGCGGAATCTTTGGTGTAGGCAAGGGAAACTTTCTCTGGATTGCGAGTATTCCAGGCATCTTCTGCGGCTTGCACTTTGGCTTTTGCCGTTTCCAGGGTGAAGGGCGGAAGCGGTGGTTTCACTTCCAGGCTAGCCCACTCCTTATTGGCACTCGCTTTCAGAGTGGCTTCATCGGCTTCCCACTGCGGTTTAGTGTTGCCAAATTCGCCGTTGTAGAACAGATATAGTTTGTCGTCTGTAATTTTGTACGTTTCCGGATCAACAGGAACCAGTTTACCCTCTGACACCGCTACCGCACAGAAGCCGCCATACTGGGGAATATATTGTTCCGGTGCAGCCTCAAATTTGGCTTTGTTGTCGGGAGTGGCAAAGTAATAGGTGGCTCCATCATGGGAAGCGGTGATGTCAGGGCTGCCAGGAGTAGGTTGACCGGAAAAATAGGAAACCGGATCGTATCCCTGAATGGCAACCCCTGATTCGTTCAAACTGGTAACATTTGCCATAATTTGTTTCTCCTGATAATTCAATTTCTTGTGGGGTGGGCATCTTTCTGCCCTTTCCTTACACTATTCAGCTAACCTTACGGAAAGCGATCGATTGAATCTGCAAAGCTTGTAGGAGTTTTGGTTAAGCTGTTGTCTGATTCAGCTTCGCTTCCAATTCTGCAATCCGTTCGTGTAGTGGTGCAATCATTGCTTCTACTTCAGTTTCGGAATAGCGAATCGGAATATGTTGGGGACAGTTTTCGCTGGTGGCTTCCACATGAAACAGAATGGCTCGTTCAATTTCAGCAGGATAGCCCGGAACTCGCAAGCGATCGATTAAATCAGCATCTCCTTCTACAAATTCAGCTTTGCCCCAAACTTTGACCCGCTTCCGGTGGCGATAGTCCATCAGAAATAGAAAGGCTTTGTCATTGCCGGATAAATTACCAACCGTGATGTATTGCACATTTCCAGAAAAATCTGCAAAGCCAAGGGTCTTGTCATCCAGCACCTTGAGGAATCCCGGTGGGCCGCCGCGAAACTGAATATACGGATAGCCATTGGAACTGACTGTTCCCAGATAGAACCCATCTAACTGACCGATAAATTCTGCCAGTTTTGGCGTAATCGTATCATTGGCAGGCCCATTTGCAATGTAGCGATCGTAAGTCTGCCGTGAACCTCGTTGCTCTTGCGCTGCCTGCACTTCCGGTGTAAAGGCAATTTCTCCAAACTTACGTGCCATAGTGACCTCCTAAAAGTTCTTTTAAGCCGCAGTCGGTGCTTCAATTCCTCGCATACCAACGAAACCAGGAAGCTGTTTGACGCGATCGATCCATGCCAGCACATTGGGGTAAAGGGTGAGATCAATTTTGCCATCGGGAGCCAGGGCAACATAGGGAAACACAGCAATATCGGCGATCGTAGGATGTCCTAACTCCAGCCATTCCCGTTCTGCTAGATGTTCATTTAACTGTGTCAGAATGAATTCTGATTTCTGGTTCGTTCGGTCTAAAGGAATATTCGTCATTTTGAACAGATGATATAACCGAGCCGATTCGGGCCCTTGGCGCACTTCTCCGGCCGTCGTTGAGAGCCAGCGCACCACACGGCTTAAGGATTCTGCATCCAGGGGCAGCCAGTCTTCAGATCCATACTGCCGCGCCAAATAAACCAAAATCGCTTGAGCATCTGCCAAAACCGTTTCTCCATCCACCAGCACTGGAACTTGCCCAAAGGGATTGAGTGCCAAAAAATCGGGCTGTTTGTGTGCTCCTGCCATTAAGTCTACTTTGATCCATTCGTACTCTACACCAAGCAGGGACAGCATGAGTTTTGCTTTGTAGCTGTTGCCAGAAAGTTCGTGCCCGTAGAGCTGAATCATGATTGAATCCTCCTGAATTTTAGCTGTTTTGCAAATAACTGTACCGTTCGTTCGGTCTATCCTAACTGTACCGAACGTTTGGTATAATGTCAACAGATTAATTTGAGTTTTTTAAACTCGTTTAACAAATGGCAAAAGAAACCTATATCCCATCCCTCTTACAACTGTTTCGGCAGTATGGCTACGACGGGGCTACCCTGTCCAAAATTTCCCAGGAAACGGGGCTAGGGAAAGCCAGCCTCTATCATCACTTTCCTGGCGGCAAAGACGAAATGGTTCAAACCGTGCTGGACTATTTGGAAAGCTGGCTAGATAAAAATATTCTGCAAATGCTGGACGGTGAGGGCGATCCGGCATCCCGGTTGCAGCAGATGTGCGATCGGCTAAGTGGGGTTTATGAAGGGGGAAAGCAACCCTGTTTGTCGGCAATTTTGCTGTTGGGGTCTGCCCGTGATGTGTTTCACGATCGCGTAAAAACCCTTTACAAAAACTGGATAGATGCGATCGTCACGTTGCTGATCGAGTCTGGAATGGATGAAAAGCTGGCCCAACAGCGAGGAGAGGATGCATTAATTGCCATCCAGGGGTCACTGATTTTGTCGCAGGGATTAAATGATCCCTCTCCTTTTCAGCGGGCGATGCAGCAATTGCCGAGTTCTCTCTGCCAGGGAGTTGAGCCATAATCGCAAGTGTGGCAAAGTCCACTTTGAAGGGTGATTCACTCTACAAAAGTTCATTTCCCATCCTGAAGGAGCGGAGGAAACCCTGTCCAAGGTGCAGGGCAATGGATGAAAAGGTTGGCACAATTAAGTTAAATCAATAAGTTAGAGGGTGTTTTAAAAGTCCTGTGATGAGTAACAATCCGGTTTAGATCCCCCTAAATCCCCCTTGATAAAGGGGACTTTGAGTGCGGTTCCCCCTTTTTTAAGGGGGGCTAGGGGGGATCAACAGGTGCTTCAAATCACCATAGACCACTTTTCAAACATCCTCTTAAACCAACCGGAAATGGACAAGCTTTGCAGATAAAACCTGTCCTGATCCTGATTGTTACTGCGATGTAAGATTTTTACTGAGAGGAAATGTGATGAGACTTGCAGGTAAAGTTGCGGTGGTAACGGGCAGCAGCCAGGGGATTGGGCAGGGAATCGCGATTCGGCTGGCTCAGGAGGGGGCAAAGGTGGTGATTAATTATCGTTCTCATCCGGAGGGGGCAGAGGAAACCCTGGTCAAGGTGCAGGCAGCGGGTGGAGAGTGCTATATGAGTGGCTATTCCATCAAGGCAGATCTGGGGGTGGTTGAAGATGTGCGGTACTTGATTGAAGAAAGCATCAACCATTACGGCACGATCGACATTTTAGTGAACAATGCTGGAATCGAAAAACACGCACCTTTTACGGAAGTTAGCGAATCTGATTATGATGCTGTAATGAACGTGAACTTGAAGGGTGTATTTTTTGCTTCACAGTTGATCGCCAAACATTGGATTGAAACCCAACGTCCTGGTAAGATCATTAACATTAGCTCGGTTCACGAAGAGTTGCCCTTTCCCAACTTCACGGCTTATTGCGCCAGTAAGGGCGCCATGAAGATGCTGGCTCGCAACCTGGCCGTCGAACTTGCCCCCTACGGGATTACCGTCAACAATGTGGCCCCAGGAGCGATCGAAACCCCAATTAATACAAAGCTTTTGAACGATCCTGAGAAGCTAGGGGCATTGCTCAATCACATTCCCCTTGGACGGTTAGGCCAACCGCAGGACGTGGCTGGGCTGGTGGCATTTCTGGCCTCCTCTGATGCCGATTATATAACCGGAACGACGCTATTTGTGGATGGCGGTTTGCTGTGGAACTATCAGGAGCAGTAAGCCTACAGTGAAGAATGCTGTGATCAAGTTAGGGTGAATGAGCATAACAAAACCTTCTAAGAGAGAACGAGGAGAATCCAATATGACCCCCGAAGAACAAAGATTGGCAGAAGCGCGGAACAACATTTCACCCTGGAAAAAGTGGGGGCCGTATCTGGGCGATCGGCAGTGGGGCACGGTGCGGGAGGATTACAGCGCGTATGGCTCAGCGTGGGATTACTTTTCCCATGATCAAGCTCGATCGCGTGCCTACCGCTGGGGGGAAGATGGGATTGGTGGCATTTCCGACGATCGGCAACTCCTTTGCTTTGCGATCGCCCTCTGGAATGGGGCAGATCCCATCTTAAAAGAGCGGTTGTTTGGTTTAACGGGGAATGAAGGCAATCACGGAGAAGATGTCAAAGAGTATTACTTTTACCTCGACAGCACCCCCAGCCATTCCTACATGAAAATGCTCTACAAATATCCACAGCAAGCTTTTCCCTATACCGAATTAGCGGAAGAAAACCGCAGACGATCGCGCCATGAGCCAGAATTTGAGTTAATCGATACGGGAATTTTTGATCAAAATCAATACTTTGATGTGTTCGTGGAGTATGCCAAAGCTGATTCTGAAGATATTCTGATTCAAATTACCGTTGCCAATCGCAGTGCTGAACCCAAAACGCTCCATTTACTTCCCACGCTCTGGTTTCGCAACACCTGGTCATGGGATCACAACACCCTAAAACCGCGTCTCAAAGCCACAACAGTCCCTATTGCGGATGGAGCAAGCATTGCTGCGATCGAAGCGACTCACCCCACCCTCGGACAGTTCCAGCTTTATTGTCAAGGAAAAGAGGAAGCCCCCGCGCTCCTATTTACCGAAAATGAAACCAATCTGCACCGACTATTTGGCGTTGCCAATGCCGCTCCCTACGTCAAAGATGGCATTAATGATTATGTGATTCACAGCCAAACCGATGCCATCAATCCGGCTCAAATCGGCACAAAAGCCGCTGCCCATTACCCACTTATCCTCGCCCCCCACGAAACCCAAGTTATTAAACTCCGCCTGCGTTCCACCCTCATTTCTCCACTCTCTTCATCCCCCTTCACCCACTTCGACTCCCTCTTCCAAACCCGCCAACAGGAAGCC
>PVWD01000158.1 GCA_003003615.1 filamentous cyanobacterium CCP2
AGATGTGTATAAGAGACAGACTCCCTACTCCCCACTCCCTACTCTTCACTCCCAATGACCTACAACCTCCGTGTTGCCGATCTTCCTGCTGCCGAACGACCCCGTGAACGATTGATGTCTCATGGGGCAAAGAGCCTTTCTACAGCAGAGCTAATCGCCATTTTGCTGGGAACGGGCCAGGGAGCCGGGAAACTATCTGCGGTGGGGTTGGGGCAACATATTCTCCAAAAGTTGGGAGAACATCAGCGAGATTCTTTGGCGGCTCTGCGTGAAGTGTCGGTGCAGGAGTTGACTCAGATTCCGGGGGTGGGGGTGGCTAAGGCTTCGGCGATCGTGGCGGCGATCGAGCTAGGCAAACGAGTTCTGTATTCTCGTCCACCCGATCGGACTGTAATTGATGATCCCAGCGTCGCTGCGGCTGCCCTTAGCAATGAGTTGATGTGGCAAGCACAAGAGCGGTTTGCTGTATTACTGCTAGATATTAAACATCGGTTGATTGGCACACAAATTGTCAGCGTTGGTACGGCCACCGAAACCCTTGCCCATCCGCGAGACATCTTCCGTGAAGTGATTCGACAAGGGGCTGTCCGCATCATTGTGGCCCACAACCATCCTTCTGGCAATGTTGAACCTAGCCCTGAAGATATTGCCCTAACGCGCCAGCTCCTCAATGGGGGGCAACTTTTAGGAATCCCATTGTTAGATCACTTGATTTTGGGCAATGGCGATTACCGCAGCCTGCGCCAAACAACAACTCTATGGCAAGAATTTCCCCAAGGAGACTGATTTTTACAAAGACAAACCAATACTAAAGCTCAGAGGTTGCATCCTGTGCTATCCTATCCTATACTTAATCGTCGCATTTATAAAGCACGAATGTACCGTTAGTAAGGCATTACCATAGGAGGCTTTTATTCCTGAGACGCTCACCTTAACTCTTAGTCTGAAAGGCAACCGAGAAGTTAGGGACAACTGCCAGATTTTCCGCCTTGCGGGCTTGCTTGATGCCTATTCAGAGCAAGCATTCCTCAAGGCACTGGAAAAGTTTGTCGAAGAAAGTCCTAAAAACTTCGTTCTTGACCTTTCACAGATCGATTTTGTGGATAGCTCTGGCATTGGTGCATTGGTCAAGATTGCCAAGAAGGTGCAGAATGCGGGTGGCACGTTCCAGACTGTTACCAATCCTAGGGTGACTCAAACCGTTAAATTGGTACGTTTGGAACAGTTTCTATCCCTTCAACCTTCAGTGGATGATGCACTAGCCAAGCTCAAGCAAAATTAGTTAATCTAAACCTGGGGGTGTTATCGCGCTTCCAGGTTTAAAAGTTTTTGTTGTTAGAGTTTTTTAGAAATAGCATTGTTTCGTTTGCTTCTTCTCAAGTGTGGGGGGAACGGATCAGTTTGACTGGCATTATGAAGTAAGTAGGCTTGGGCATTGACTTGGTGGAGTTTAAAGACGATGGAACTGGCGTACAGCTAGCTGGTCATTCTGTGGAGATGTCCGGCCAGGTGAAACTAGTCCCTTTTTTGCCAGACGAAGTGCTTGCTTCAGTTCAACGCCTTTCTCCGGCAACGCTGGCATACCTGGGTGATGCGGTATACGAGTTGTATATGCGGGCGGTGTACCTGTTGCCGCCTAAACGGTTGCAAGACTACCATGAGCAGGTGGTGTCCCATGTAAGAGCGGAAAGTCAGGCCTTACATTTAGAATTACTTCAGCCTCATCTTACTGAACTTGAGCAGCAGATTCTACGGCGTGGGCGCAATGCAGCAACGAAGAAGCCTAAGCGCGTTAAGCCAAAAATTTATCAACAGGCAACCAGTCTCGAAACGCTGCTAGGTTATCTCTACATTACAGACCCCCAAAGATTGTTTCAGCTTTTAACCAAAATTCGTTTGGAGTCCCTTTCGGTAGAATCTGATGACTCCGTAACGCCTGACACCGCCGAGCTTGCCGATTGATTAGGAGAGAACCGATCGACTTAGAAACGCTCTAGAACACTAAGCTGCCAGGTACATGGTTCGGTGCGCCTGGTTTTGATTTTTTTCACCATTACAGATTCGTCAAGGATGCTACAGAGACATGGCTGGTAAACCGCGTAATTCTAAGTCAGTCAACCCGTCGCAACGAAAAAATGCGCCGAAGGGAACCCCATCCAAAGGGACAGCGAAACGATTTAACCGATCGTCTAATGCTGCTCCCAAATTAAAACCCAAGCGCGATGCTGCCGATTCAGCAGACCATCAGTCGCAATATCCTGATAAAAGTCAAGCTAAAAATAAGTCTCGGCAATATGTTCGTCGGGGAAATCAAGCTGAGTTTCGCTCAGTGCGGTCAAAAAATCCTGACATTGAAAACTTCGCTCCTTCAGATTTCCAGGCGGCTGAGTCATCATCAGAGCAACCGATCCCCCCTCGTACCCAAACCAAAAACAGAGATAGAGGACGGCAAAAATTCGATCGCACGCATCGATCCCCTGCAACATCAGGATTTGAGGTCAACTCTGATACTGAATCTGACACTGATTTGATCTACGGTCGTCATAGTATTCTGGCAGCTTTGGAAGGCAATCGTTACCTCAACCGGATTTGGGTCTTATCTAAGCTTCGCTATGATTCTCGCTTTCACTCGCTGTTGTCCAACGCCAAAGCCAACGGCACAGTGATTGATGAGGTAGATTACCGACGGCTAGATCAAATCACCCATGGTGCTAACCATCAGGGGATCGCGGCTCAGGTTGCTCCATATGAGTATCTTGAACTTGCCGAACTGATCGAGCAGTCCAAAGCGACCAGTGAACATCCTGTATTGGTGGCAGCCGATGGAATTACTGATCCCCATAACCTGGGAGCAATTATTCGGACGGCAGAGGCAATGGGTGCTCAAGGATTGCTGATCCCTCAGCGACGAGCCGTTGGCGTGACCTCCACCGTGGTTAAAGTTGCAGCCGGAGCTTTAGAAAGTTTTCCAGTCGCTAGGGTTGTCAATCTCAGCCGAGCATTGGAAGAATTGAAAAGCGCAGGTTTTTGGATTTATGGCACAGGCGCAGAGGCGAGTCAACCCGTTGACAGGGTAAAGTTTGACAGTTCTGTTGTTTTGGTGATTGGTTCAGAGGGGGAAGGGCTGAATTTGCTAACGCAGCGTTGTTGTGATGTTCTTGTTTCAATTCCAATGCAGGGCAAAACGCCCAGTCTCAATGCATCCGTGTCTGCTGGAATGGTTCTTTATGAAGTCTATCGTCAACGACGATCGCAGACTCTCCACTTAGAAAATCCATCAAAAAGTGCTTTTCAAAATCAAGTGCAACACAGTATAAACGAAGTGTAAAGAATTTTTAACGCAATCATCTAGTAACACCCGTTGAGGCTATTTTGCGCGTCCACTGACGTTTGACATCGGTAGGAGCTTATGAAAGAGATTTGGATTAGCATTCTAGAATTTTTTGGCTTGGCATGGTGGGTTGAAGTATCTACCGAAACCCCAAACTGCACCTACTACTTTGGCCCCTTCTTGACGGCCAAAGACGCTCATGCTGCCCAATCTGGATACCTTGAGGATCTGGAATACGAAGGAGCAAAGGGGATTCGCGTTGAGGTGAAGCGGTGCAAGCCAAAAGAACTCACGATCGACGAAGCGGGAGATGAAGTTAAAGCGGCAAGGGGGGTTTCTCCCATTTTTAGCAGCCAACTTTAGTCCCGTTGCAGCCATTATTACTGAGTTCAGTTTATCTTTCGCCCCCGGTGAGGGTTTCCAGGAAAGGCGGCATGGTATTGATTCAGCCATCGATCGATGTCTGCCAAAACTTGCTGCGGAATTTCCCAGGGAAATAGGTGGGCAACGTTTGGATAGCAATGGAACTGGCACTGGGTTAAGTGCTGGGCTGTTTCGCGGCTAGAGGCTGCCGTAATGTGCCGATCTTCAGTTCCTGCCAGTACCAAAGACGGGCAATGAATATGAGCCAAGTCTGGAAGCCGATCGTAGCCAGCCCTCAAGCTCTTTTGCAGTGCCCGATTTGCTAGTGGAGTAGTTTGTAGATAGGCTGTCACTGCTTCATCGGCAAGGTATTGGTAGGCGGTGGGGGTGTGCTGCTGAATCAGGTAGCGATAGAGCGATCGTTTGCCAAACGTTTCAATATTCCACTGCCATCCAGGGCTGAGTTTATTGATCAAAGACGCGATCCCCGTGTAGAAGTTATCTTCCCACGAAATGGACGGATGGCTGCTGCGGGGTCTGGCTGCTGTTGCGACTAGAATTAATCCCTTGACCTGCTCAGGACGCTTCAAGGCCAGTTCGATCGCCAAAATGCCACCGAGCGACCAACCCAACACCAAGCACTGTTCCAGATGAAGACGATCGAGCAATGCCTCAAGATCAGCTAAATGAGCAGACATATCAAACGCTGACTGCACTTTGCTTCTGCCGTAGCCCCGCAGATCAGGAGCGATCGTTCTAAACCGAGTTGACAAATGATTGGTAAAAACAGACATACACTGTCCGGAGCCAGGATGCCCATGCAGGCAAAGAATGGGATACCCTTGGCCTTTTAGGTCGGTATGAAGGGCGATCGGGGTGGCAGGTGTCAGGGAAGTGGAGAGGGATGGATTAGAGGGCATAGCAAATGGTTTGCAAACAAACGCAGCAGGTAAAAGTGGATGGAAATTGGATGAAGGCAAGCGGAAAGCCAGATGAGGCTGCCGTTCACGGGCTACACTAAAGCCTATGGTAATCCTGCGGGATGGGGGATGGACATCGTTTAGGATGGTTGCTGTGAGAAAGAGTCCTGCATCGGCTCAGGATTAACGATAAACTTTGTAATTGGCTCAGTCACGGGGCGTATTTCACAAGGCGTATTTCACGAGGCGTATTTCATGGCATCCATTCGCGAATTGCACCATCAGCTAGTCAAGAAAGAATGTTCGGCTGTTGAGCTAACCCAGGATTACCTGAAGCGGGTTGAAACCCTGGAACCAAAACTGCATAGTTTTTTGTGCGTAACAGCCGATCGCGCCTTGGAGCAAGCAAAGCAGGTGGATGCCAAACTTGCGGCGGGTGAAGAAGTTGGGCCGCTTGCCGGAATTCCGATCGGCATTAAAGACAACCTGTGTACTCAAGGAATTCCTACAACCTGCGCTTCCAAAATCCTGCAAAACTTTGTGCCACCCTACGAATCCACTGTCACCGCAAAGCTGGCAGCGGCAGGGGCCGTCATGGTGGGCAAAACGAACATGGATGAGTTTGCAATGGGCAGTTCCACCGAATCATCTGCCTTTCAGCTAACCGCAAATCCTTGGGATGTAGAACGAGTTCCGGGAGGCTCTTCGGGTGGTTCAGCCGCTGCCGTGGCCGCAGGGGAATGCGTTGTGGCATTGGGATCAGACACAGGCGGTTCCATCCGCCAGCCCGCTTCATTTTGTGGTGTGGTGGGCATGAAACCCACCTACGGACTCGTGTCGCGCTATGGTCTGGTTGCCTTCGCCTCATCGCTGGATCAAATTGGCCCCTTTGGGCGATCGGTTGAAGATATTGCGGTGTTGCTAGAAACGATCGCAGGGCATGATCCCAAAGACTCAACCAGCCTCAAGGTCAACATTCCCAACTATGCCAGTTTGTTGAAACCAAACCTCCTGAAAAAGCAAAAGCTCCGGATTGGGATCATCAAGGAAACCTTTGGCGAGGGGTTAGACCCAGTGGTGGGTCAAGCGGTGATGGCGGCAGTGGACGAGTTGAAAAAGCTGGGGGCAAAGGTCAAAGAAATCTCCTGTCCTAAATTTCGCTATGGCTTGCCCACCTACTACATCATTGCCCCGTCTGAAGCTTCTGCAAATTTGGCCCGGTATGATGGCGTGAAATATGGCTTCCGCACTGAAGAGGCTGAAAGCCTGATGGATATGTACACCAAAACTCGCGCTCAGGGCTTTGGGGCAGAGGTCAAACGCCGAATTATGATTGGCACCTACACCCTTTCCGCCGGATACTACGATGCCTACTACCTGAAGGCGCAGAAGGTTCGCACGTTGATTAAGCAAGACTTTGAACGGGCGTTTTCAGAGGTTGATGTTTTGGTTTGCCCAACCTCGCCGATTACTGCATTCAAGGCGGGTGAAAAGACCAACGATCCCCTCAGCATGTACCTGACTGACCTGATGACCATTCCAGTGAACCTGGCTGGGTTGCCTGCCCTCAGCCTGCCCTGCGGTTTTGATGACCAAGGTCTGCCGATCGGCTTACAAATGATTGGCAATGTTTTGCAGGAAGATGTGTTGCTGCAAGCAGCCTATGCCTATGAGCAAGCCACAGATTGGCATGAACGGCAGCCAGAGATTGGGGAATAAGGATGCGAAATTTCGTGTCTGTACAAGATGTCGGGAGGAGGAATAAAGCTTCTCTCTAATGCAGGATAAACATGAGTTGAAGGCACGATGTCTCAGATTTCTTACCCAGCTTTGAAGCCGTTGTTGGTTGTGGCGGGTGTGTTAGGGATTGCGTATCTCGCAACCTGCGCCCTGCTTTACTTTCGGCAGACTCGCATGATTTTCTTTCCATCTGCCCGCATTGAAACCACGCCAGAGGTGTTTAGCCTGGAGTATGAAGAGGTGTGGCTGACGGTTGCAGAAAATCCGATCGAGCGGATTCACGGATGGTGGCTGCCAGCAGAGGAAGAAGAGAGGGGGGTACTGCTATACCTTCACGGCAACGGCATTAACATTGGGGCGAATGTTGCCCACGCCAATCGGTTTCACCAAATCGGTTTCTCTGTGCTGCTGATGGACTATCGAGGGTATGGGCTAAGTGAGGGAGGATTCCCCAGTGAGGAGCAGGTTTATGAAGATGCTGAAGCGATGTGGAACTACCTCACCCAGGAGCGGCAAATTTCAGCCGATCGGATTTTTGTATATGGACATTCCCTTGGCGGAGCGATCGCCATTGAGCTGGCAACGCGCCATCCTGAGCTAGCAGGGTTAATCATCGACGGGTCATTTACCGCTTTGCGGGATATGGTCAACTTGGATTTATCCTTGCGGCTGTTTCCCGTTGATTTGTTGCTGACTCAAGAATTTAACTCAATTCAAAAAGTGCCTACCCTAAAGGCTCCCATTCTATTTATTCATGGCACTGCCGATCAAACCGTTCCTGCTTCCATGAGCCAGAAGCTCTATGATGCAGCCCCTGAACCCAAAAAGCTTTACCTTGTCCCAGGAGCAGGGCATAACAATGTTGCCGAATTAGCCGGAGCAGAATATTTACAGACTGTGCAGCGATTTACTCAATCAGTACTCCTGCCAGCAAGGCGATCGGGCAACTATGACGATTTTTCTAACGTTCCCTTGCCAGAGCATGTTGAATCTTAAACGAAGGGTTAAGTACTGACTTATGAAGTAAACTGAAAGTCCTTTACTGAACTAAATCCTTTCAGAATCCTCAAAAAGTTAGAAATTCTTTTTTGAAAATTTAGCTAATGTTTGGAGGATATCTAACTCAAGACCTTCTGTTCGATTCAGGGGGTTTGAAGTTTTGTCTGCAAGCAGAAACGGTTGGGAGGATAGACTTCCAATGTATATTGTTCACTCATGCCTCGACGGATCAAAGCATTTTCTACGGCGCGGCGGGCACAGGCGGTTTGCTCATTGCGGCACTGGGTAGAGATGCTGTGAGCATGGGTGCGATAGAAGTAAAGAGCTTGGGGCAGGTGATAGATGCCAGTAACTTCTGAAAGTTTGAGACACAGATCATAGTCGATCGCATAAGTGAAGCTTGAATCAATACCGCTAACTTGTTCGTAAAACGATCGGCGCATCAGGCGGAAGTGAAAGGTCATGAAGTCAACTAGCAACCGGTTTTGCGAGTAGGGAATGTGGCAGCGTTTGCCTGAACCGCGATCGTGTCCCTGTGCATCCATCACGCGGTAGTTGGTGTAGACCATTCCGACGTGGGGATAAGTATTCAGGACGGCTACGGTTTGTTCTAGGGCGATGGGTGCAAGCAGGTCATCACTATCAACCCAACCGAGATAATGTCCTGTCGTTGCAGCAATGGCGGCTTTTAGGGCTGGGGCAACTCCCTGGTGGTGGGCCGTCTTGAGCTGAATTCTTGAATCTTGCAGAGCGTAGTAGCGAGCAATGTGGGGGGAAAGGTCGGTGGAGCCATCGTCCCAGAGCAGTAGCTCAAAGTCTGTGTAGGTTTGCTTGAGAACGCTTTCGATCGCTGCTGCCAGGTAAGCCGATCGGTTGTAGCTGGTGATGATGAGGGAGATGGATGGAGGCGTGCCAGAGATTCGCTAGAGTTACCCTTAAAATGCCCGCTTTTGACTGGATTTCAGCAATAAAGTCTCCTTAATCTCCGATTTAGATCTCAGAACACCAGTTCCCCCTGCTCGATCGCCTCTACACTTTGTGCTGTCCAAATTGTATGAAGAAAGAAGTTGAGGGAATCACTTCCTGAAGCATCAATCGGATCGATCGCCGCATAAGTTCGACCCAAATTCACCAGTTCACTCAAGAAGCTGGCATTCTGATAGTCATCTTCCAGTCCAGGGGTAATGTTTAGCCACCTTAATCAGGCGACGAGCATAGGTAATCATCGCGTTGGGATCAGCAAAGCCCGCAATAAATGCCGTTAGTTCCTGCGCCCCTTTCTCAATGGCAGCTTCATCTTGTCCATTCCATAAAGTATTGAGAAAGAATTGCGGATCATCCGCTGGACAGTCTGCGGGATTTACTGAGGCATAGGCTTGTGCCAGGGTAATCAGTTCATGCAGGAAACGTCGATCGCTTTTCAATTCATCCGGGATATTAGACTGGTTGACTGCTTCCAGAAGCGATCGCGTCAAGTGCAAAGCAGGGATTGGATCAGCCATCCCCACCAGAAACGCCATCAACTGATCCGCCACCGTGTAGAAGTAACCCCGCCGTTCTTGTTGAGCCGCAGACCACAGCGTATCCAGAAACGAGCCACCGATCACTCCCTGAGCCGTCGCAGGCGCAAGCCTACTGTAAGCCTTCATTAAACCCTGTACCGCATCCAGGAACACTACAGGCAGGAGGTGTTTGAAACTAGATCATCTGAACCATTAATTCATCATGTACGACAGAGCAAGGGGATGAAGGACACCCCCCGCAACCTGCCTGAAACCCGATCGCCACGCCAGCCATTGCGGTGAAGGACTATCGATTAACCTGAATCGACGTTCCTGCCTCTTCGGAAGCTGTGGTTCCGGCGGGTTGCCAGAATACGCTGTCGATCGCCACATTAGAAACATCCGAGGGCACCGTAAACCGACTGGTAAATGCCACTGTTTGCCCAGGTTGAATCAGGTTATCTGGAATGTTTAAACCGCCTACAGTCGAACCACCTGCCCCAGAACGATACGCCACACTCACAATGTCGATCGCCTGCTGGGTTTGGTTCGTGACACAGCCCACCAGGTTGACCTGCTGTGGATTTTCGGTATTCGGCTGAAACTGCAAATTACTTAATGCCACAGGAGCACCCCCCTCGGCAGGTGGAGTACAGGCATCGGCAGGAAGGGGAGCACCGGCAACATCAGTGGGCTGAGACGGGTCTTGCCCTTGGATGGGAGGGGGAGACGAAAGCCGCGACCACAGGAATGCAAAGCTAATTAAGCCAACAATCCAACCGCTAATTCCTAGAAAAATCAGCGGAAATAGCCAGGGTGAACCGCGTGATTCAGTTTGCGGTTCAACTTCAGCATCAGGCGGAATAATTACGCTGCTGTCCTGCCGATCGTCTGTTGCAGGAATTTGCCCAAACTCAGAGGTTTCAAGCTGTGCCTCTAAAGCTTCCTGGGAAAGTTCTTCCCGGACGGGGATTTGTGTATCCGGAAGCTGTCGCTCTCCGATTTCGGTGTCTGGAAATACAGACTCGGTACCTGGAAACACGGGAGGTTGAGTGGGGATCGAGTTGGATGAGGCAGCAGGTTCACCCAGACCATATTCATCGGATAGCCCGTACTCCCGGTATTGACCGTACTGATCAGACGGTTGCAGATCCGCTTCAGAAAGCTGAGAAACTGCATCGGATGAATCGATCGCATCAGAAGAGGGTTGGGGATCTGTGGCAAAGAAGTCAATCAGTGACTCTTCAGAAAGATCATCGGATGCAAGATCGTTGGATACGAGATCGCTAGACGAGTTAGATGAGTAAGTTGAATAATAATCCTCTGATTGATCCGGTTGCTCCAGGGAGAAGTCAAGCGGATCTGAAGGTTGGAGTGATTCCAGGGTGAGTCCTGAAAGATCGGACGGCAACCCAGACAGGTCGTTCGGCTCACCTGAATCAGAATAGCTTGGCCCACTGCTCGGCAACTGCCAGTCCGTTTGGTCAAACGCTTCAAATTCCTCATCCATTGGCTGAGGAGTGTCCGAAGGAAATTCATCGGGGCGGTCTCTGTTTTCTTCCATCTGTTCAATGAAGGGATTTTCGTTTGGGTCTACATAAAACTCCTCCGACAAATTCTCCAGGGGTTCTTGCGAATCTTGAAGAAAATCTTGTGGAAAATCTCCCATTGCTGGCTCTAACGGAAAGGATGAGTCGATCGACTGCTCCGTCATAAACGCGGCTAGCGGCTCATCGAGTTGCTCAGTTGGCATCTCTGGAAGAGACAAGTCTGGTTCATCCTGGAGGAATTCGATCGGGGGCTGATCCCATGACTCCGTTGGAGAATCGGTCAACGTTCCAGGGTCATCGGAAGGTGAGTCATCAAATGTTAGCGAAACATCGTCAAAGGATAGCTCACTTGGCTGATTTCGGAACTCATTTGCTCCAAACTCATTTACAGAGCTAAATTCATCCGCATCAAACGCGCCGATCTCAAACGCATTTGCCTCCACTGGAGAATCTGCCATGCGCTGCTCATCAGTATCCACTGCCCATCCTTCCGAATCCTCAGAGGCATCCACCAGAAAATCGATCGACTCTTCTGATAACGGTGCTCCAGTGCTTGGTGCTTGAGATTCTGGCTGCTCCAAAGGCTCCGAGGATTCTTCAAAAAAGTTTACTAGCTCCTCTTCTGAAGGCAATCCTGCCAACTCATCCAGTTCCAATCCTGGCTCAAATCCTGGCTCATCGACTTGATCCGATTCTCTCGGCAAAAAGTCAGTAAGAATTTCGTCGGGTTCGTCTTCCTCGTCGCCTGCTGTTAAATCAAACTCAGAGGAGGGCGATCGAAATTGGTCATCCATAAAACCAGTGAGGATTTCATCCGGTTCCTCTTCTTCTCCGCCAGAGGTATCCATCCAGGAGGGAACTGTTTCAATGGGTTCAGAGGCTTCAGCAAAAAGGTTAAAATCTCCGTCATCCGCTGAATCAGACGATGCATTTTGCTCAGTAAAAAAGTCAAACTCATCTGCTGGCTCAGGGTTTTGCTCCAGCCATAACCCTTCAGATTGTCCTTCAAACTGCACATCAGGCGAGCTATCTAAAAATTCCTCCAACTGGACATTTGGCTCTTCTGGGGTGCTTGAAATCAAATCAGCTAAGAAATTATCTGTCTGTGCGGTTTGCTCCTGCCAAATTGATTCAATTTGCTCCTCCAGAAGTTGGCGTTGGCGGTCTGAAACAGGTTGCTCTGGCTCTTCGGAAAGCAAATCTTGAAGTTGAGACAAGTCAGTGAGGTCAGTTAGCTCATTAAACTGTTGTTCATCAAACCGATCATCAAACTGTTGCTCATCTTGCCGGGATTCTGTAACATCATCCATATTGAAATCTTGATCAAACTCTTGGCTCGAAACAGTCCCTACAGGTTCGGCATCCAGCTCAGCAGCATGCATTTCAACTGACGAAGTAATTTGCTCAGCCGATGCATCTGGTTCAAATTCTGGCGTAGGGGTTTCCAAATACAGTTCATGACTCCAAGCTGGAGATTCTGCCCCAATCTGTTGTCCTGATACCTTGACGGACTGAATCATTTGCAGCCCAAGGTTGCTAATTCCCTTCTCTACAAAGGCGGTTAGGGCCTGGCGATTTGGGACTCGCTCTGCTTCCAAAGTGACTTCCAACCGATCGGCATAGCGATTGACGGTAGCCGTCATGCCTTTGGGCTGAAGCGACTTGTTCATCAGAGCGGCGATCGCACTTGGATCACCTTGCTTGGCTTGTTCGATGAGGTGTAGCTGTGTCATAACTCAACAATTTCACGCATCATTCGTTTTGCTTAATTTTTGCTTTACAATCTTGGCATTAGCTTGCGCTTTACCTATTTAGATAGAACTTGCCCACTTTCAGCCTGTGACTTTCTCTGACCTATGAGCCTTGGATACCTTGCATTCGTTTTACACGCCCATCTGCCCTTTGTTCGGCATCCGGAGAGTGATTATGTTTTAGAGGAGGAATGGCTGTTCGAGGCAATTACAGAAACCTACATCCCATTACTGCACGTATTTGAAGGACTCAAGCGGGATGGTGTAGATTTCAAAATGACCATGAGCATGACTCCTCCCTTGGTGTCAATGCTTCGCGATCCACTGTTACAGGAACGTTACGATGATCACCTGACGAAGTTACAGGAATTAATTGAACGAGAAATTGATCACAACGTTCACAATGGGCACCTCCGTTACTTAGCAGAGTTTTATGCCACTGAGTTTAGCAAGGTCAGAGCCACATGGGAGCGATATAACCATGATTTAGTCACTGCCTTCAAGCAGTTTCTTGACAGCAACAATCTGGAAATTATTACCTGTGGAGCCACACATGGGTACTTTCCCTTAATGAAAATGTACCCGCAGGCAGTATGGGCACAAATTCAGGTGGCCTGTGAACATTACGAAGAAAACTTTGGACAACCCCCCAAAGGGATCTGGCTACCCGAATGTGCCTACTATGACGGCTTAGAACGCCTCATTGCCGATGCTGGCCTACGCTACTTTTTAACCGATGGCCATGGGATTCTGTATGCCCGTCCCCGTCCCCGCTTTGGCACCTATGCCCCCATCTTCACAGAAACTGGGGTGGCAGTCTTCGGGCGCGATCATGAATCCTCCCAGCAGGTTTGGTCATCTGAAGTGGGCTATCCTGGGGCACCGGAATACCGAGAATTTTACCGAGATCTGGGCTGGGATGCAGATTATGAGTACATTAAGCCCTACATTATGCCCAACGGTCAGCGCAAAAATACTGGCGTGAAATACCACAAAATTACAGGTAGAGGGCTAGGGCTGAGCGAGAAGGCTTTGTATGACCCCCACTGGGCGAAGGAAAAGGCAGCCGAACATGCCGGAAACTTTATGTTTAACCGGGAACAGCAGGTGGGACACCTCTACGAAATGATGCAGCGTCCACCAATTATTGTTTCGCCCTATGATGCCGAACTGTTTGGGCATTGGTGGTATGAGGGCCCCTGGTTTTTAGACTATTTATTCCGCAAAACCTGGTTTGACCAAAACACCTACGAAATGACTCACCTGGCAGACTATTTGAAAAAGCATCCAACACAGCAAGTTTGCCGTCCGGCTCAATCTAGCTGGGGGTTTCGCGGCTTCCATGAATATTGGCTGAATGAAACCAATGCCTGGATTTATCCTCACCTACACAAGGCCGCTGAACGGATGATTTCTCTTTCCCTTCGGGAGGCGCAGGATGATCTAGAATGGCGGGCCCTGAACCAAGCTGCCAGAGAGCTTTTACTTGCCCAATCTTCTGACTGGGCATTTATTATGCGAACAGGAACAATGGTGCCTTATGCCGTCAGACGCACCCGATCGCACTTACAGCGATTCAACAAAATTTGGGAAGACCTGAACCAGGGCAAGGTTGATGCAGGGTGGTTGGAAAAAGTAGAGGCGATCGACAATATTTTTCCTAGTGTGAATTATCAGGTGTATCGGCCGTTGTAAGGACTGAGGACTGAGTGCTGTTTGCAGAGCGTGGGGAAAGCCCGTAGGACTGAGTACTAAGTGCTAAGTGCCGAGACTAACAGACTAACTTTTGAGCCGTTTGTTGAGTTCATCAATGACGATTTTTCTGATGGTCTTTACCAG
>PVWD01000483.1 GCA_003003615.1 filamentous cyanobacterium CCP2
CCCTGGAAGAGATGCTGTTTCGAGCCGAAGAAGTCGAAAGTCGAGAACGGTTCGAAGAAGTCTTTGGCAAAAACAAGAGCCTCAAACGCCTGATCCGCGAGATTGTGGGCCTAGACCGGGGTGCTGCCAAAGAAGCATTCTCTCGCTATCTGCAAGGCGAAACCCTCAGCGCCACCCAGATTCGCTTCATTGAAGAAATCATCGATACCCTGACCCAGCACGGCATTATGGACCCTGGTCTGCTGTACGAAGACCCGTTTACAGGTCTCCACCAGGAGGGGGTTGAGGGGCTCTTCAGTGACGACGATGTAGACAACATCATCTCGATAGTGGAAGCGTTCAATGCTACGGTAGGGGCCACCTTCTCCAGCGATCAGGCGACGGCATAGTCTAGACCCTCACTATCTCCGATTGGGAAGCTCTCAAACATCGCCTAAAACAGCAGCTTTGTCAATCCACGGTTTTTGGCGACCGCTGAACATTAAGGCTTTACCCAATCTACAGCGGTGTTCAGGTCAATCAAGTACAAACCTAACCAGCGAATAGGGAGGCTTAAGCTCTTTGCCCGTACTGGATCATCCTACATACCTCTATAGATGAACCTACTTCAGCCATTGCCTTCTGAGAGAATAAAGATAGATGAATTTGTAAAAAATTAGACAACATATTACCTTAAAGGGTAGTACCACCTTGCGTAGCTTTCATTTATTATAGAAATAGCTCTAAGTTACTCTTAACTCATTGATATTGATCTGGTAAAAGTATCAAAGTTGATTTAACAAAAATGGCATCTTAGACCATAATGTAGCAACTGCTGGAGTCCGCTAACGGAGAAAAAAAAGTGAGCACGAGGCCCACTTGGTTACTGCTTGATCGTTTCCGACACTCCTAATCTGCGCATGCTCCAGCAGCTTTCCCAAGCACTGATTCATACCCTATCTGGAGCGCCATCCTAGAGATGCACCTACATAAAATTGTAGGCCAGATTTCTGTATACAGGGGGTGACATGAGCTGTTTTAGCGTCAAAAAAGTAAATTTTCTTAATACTCAATCCATCAAAAAGTAGCTTTTAATACATACTAAAAGCCTTTGGATCCAGCTGGATCCAAAGGCTTTTAGTTAGAAGATATGAAGAAATACGGCGGTGCTCTTGGCATTTTAACCTGACCTTGAATGGAAAGAGTTGACAGACTCGGCGGAGATCTTGGCATGGGCTATGTGTTAGCTATAAGGCTTAACCAGTAACGTTATTCCAACCCTGTCAATGACCAATACAAGCTCGCCCTTCTCTATTTTGGAGTTGTCAATAGATCTCGCGGGCCAAAAAGATGCTTGATAAAAAACTCTGCCTCCGGTAAATGGTTCTATGGGCTCATCAACTTTGCCCTGAAGTAGATTTTGCTGATATCCTGGCTGCTGGCCGACATGGGCTTCAGATAAAGCTGGAGGCATTTCACGGCTCCTCTGGTTGACTGTCTTACATAACAATGACGGCGAAGAGAGAAGCGTGACCTAGCATATAACGGGAAATTTGTCACTCTTTTGATCTGCTTTTCATAGATAAATGAAGCCGGTCGAGATTCTTGTAGACCTTAACCGGCTGATGTTTATTCTATTGGGAGATGACTATGATCAAACTCTTTCAAAGCTTGCTCACTAGCCTAGAGAAAGTGAGTCAGCAAGAGAATGAAGATCTTGCCCTTGTGACTATCTACTCTATGTTTCTAAGTTTTGTGCTAACGCTAGTGTGTGCCCTGATTATTGCACTTTAGGGCCAACAGATCTCTAGTCGTTATATAAGGGAGGAAGACTATAGCCTGATTCTATGGTCTTCCTCCTGTTTCTGTTTGGTAGATACAACGCATAATGAACCCTTAGCACCAGTAAGTGCAGTGGACTGGATATCTCATTACTTGCCAATCCTCTTATGGTTTAGACAACAAAACTCCACTACCAGCTTAGATTCTGGTAGATAGAGTAAACGCGTGACTCACTTCCTTACAGAGGTAGACCTTGCACTAGGTGGAATAGAAAAATTAGAGATTTTGCGCTTAGCAGTGTATTGCTCTAATAGATTTCTAACTTCTTCAGGACTCTTTTGTTCTATTCCATACTTCAGGCACTCCATGAAATGCTCCCTAAGCCAGGCTTTTTTGTTTTCATAATCCTTTCTGCAATCAGGACTGAGTAGCCCTGTTTGATGGGCAACAATGTGGTCTAACTCGCTGATCCAGAAACTAAGAGCACCATCTTCGCAGGCAAAGTCTAGAATCTCTTGTAAGCGATCGCCCTCTTCCTCCGTAAGCTCCGGTAGCGAAATCAGTAAACCATAGTCGATGGCCATATCTCTGACTTGGTCAGTTGTGGCCTCCAGGATGGACGTTAGAAGACTACTAGGCATCTTCAATTTCCTCGATCACAGCAGTATAGAGCTGACAACTCAAGCTCTTGGACGTCATGGTGCGCCGCTCTACAGAGGTTAATGACATTTAGCCAAAGATGTGACAGGGTTTTACCCACTTTTTCTGAACAAATCAGAATTTGTCCATATTTACTCTAAAACTAGTTCAATTAAACTATGGGCAGAAACTTGAATTGTGTGATTTAGGGCACTTTACCTTAGAAAATAGCCATTTCTCTATTGTTTAGGTTGATTAGGAGGCTCCCATCGAAGCTCTTGGGCCAAAGCGCGGGTTCTGTCACAAAAACGTCCTGGAGTCATTAATTCCTGTAAGGGGGCGCAAGCTAGCAATTATTTTTGACTCAGAAATCATGCACACAATATACTGCCATGACTCAACCTAGCCAATTCGACAGACCTGAAGAGCCTGTAAATACTGAGAACGAGCTTCTGGATGAGCAAAAT
>PVWD01000484.1 GCA_003003615.1 filamentous cyanobacterium CCP2
CCCCACTCCCTACCCCCTCAAAACCGGCATTTTCCGCGCGATCACCACTAGCGAATCTTGTTCTTTTAAGGGTTCGTCTTGTCGTGGATTGACTAGAGTTTCTCGCTTACCGTTGGTTTGTCGTTCGACAGCTAACAAGATGGCATCATACTGTTGCTTTAACTGTTCGGACACCTGCCAAAATGTAGAATCAATCCATTCTGTAGGCAATGTCACTTTGTAGATTTGGTTGCCGACTTGGACGGTGAGCAGTTCTGCAAGCACTTCGGAAGCACCAAAATTGCGAGCAGAAGTCGCAATTAAATGGCTGGCGAGTTCATCGGAAACGACCACATCCTCTACGCCTGCAACCCGCAGTTGGACATTATTTTTACGATCGAGCAGTTGGGCGCAAGTGTAGATATTGGGGTTGAGTTTCTCAATGGTGAGGGCAGCCAAGACGGTGCGGGCATCCCGATCTTGGTCGCTGCGGGGGCGGGTGGCATCGGCAAGCAAAATGGCGCGGGAAGCGTAATAAATTCCGACGGTTTCCAGGGCTTCGATCGTTGTATAGTCTCCGGTATAGAAATAAAGCTGCGATCGATCGGCCGTTTTTAATTCTCGCTCAGGGGTTTCGGTGAATTCTGCCACCACCACGATCGGCAGTTTTTTTAGATCTGGGTCGGCGTGCAACTCTTCAATCACTAAATGTCCGCTGCGATTCCAGCCGCAAATCACAATATGATCCCGCAGTTCGTCGAGTTCTAAATAACGAATTTCCATCACGTTTTTTAATCGCTGTACCATTACTGCTGATACTACCCCAGTAAACACGGCAAACATGGTTAAGCCGCCCACCAGTACAATCAGGGTAATAAACCGTCCGGCATCGGTTTGAGCTTCACCGCCGATCGGTTCTCCGGAGATCAGGGTAAAAAAGCTCCACCAGAGGGCATCACTGAGGCTAGAAAAATCCTGGTTTTGCCGCCCTTCCAGCAGGTAAATCCCCAATGCCCCCACCAAAACAATTAGCCCCACCATGACAAATAGCCCTAGTTGGGCACTCAGGCTGGCTGTTACGGTAGAGGACACCCGCAACAGATTGCGATTTACAAGAATACCAACCCGCAATAACCGCAGCAGCCGCAACAGCCGCAAGATGTGGAAGGCAGGCAAAAACGGTGCAACGGCAATAATATCAATCCAATATTGCTTAAAGAAGCGGTCTTTCCGACGGGCAATGTAGTACCGCACACTCAATTCCACAATGAAAATGGTAGTGAGAACGCCATCAATTTCCGTCAGAATGGGTAGAGGAACGCCTGGCTCAGAGGCAACCTCAGCAATCACAATCAGAATGGATGCCAGAATCAGGATGATGAGGGTGAATTCTGTATAGGAATCATGAATAAAGCGATCGAGCCGCAACTGTAGCGGGCTGGGAGTCGTTTCTAACACCACGAACCTCTGGTGTACTGTGCCGAATTTAGAATAGACTGCATTTCATCCGAGCGTGTAGTGTTTTGCGGCACATTAGGGGAATGAACGCGATTTGTAGAGTCTGGCGTTTCAGTAAGCTCGGAACGGTAGATGCATATTGCCCTGATTGTCTGCTTAGCCTAGCACTCTACCGTCGAATAAAGATTTGAGTGAAGTAAAATTCGCCTTGATTGTTCTTAGCAACACCAACCCCAGTCAGGTTGAAGTTCCCCATGATGTTTTTCAAATGCCCAGAACTCTTGAGCCAGCCGTTTACCGCTTGCCCAGCAGGGTCGCTGAAGCCTCGATTGAAGGCAACGTTTTCCGCCGCAGCCTTGTAAGGAATCGAGTTGCTGATCACCTTTACCCGATTGGAAAAACCATTGTGGCTGAGGTTGCGGCTATTGGCCATGGACTGGCTGTGCTGGCGGGCTTGCTGGTTGATGGTGGCATTCCGCTGCAATGTGGCCAGTCCCTTTTGCTGGCGATGCTGATTAATTTTGCGAAAGACGGAACGTTCCAACTCCGCGATCGTGGGTGCCGCAGAGGATCGTCGTAGGGATCGAGGACGCTTTTGAGCTTGCAGCCCGTTGCCTTGAGACACCCCCCGAAACTCGATCGCCGCTTGATTAGAGCGATTAAGTTGGGAATCTGCCCGATTGGCACGGAAGCTTAAATTCAGCATAGAACCATCTCCAAGCGGATCTAAATTGCAGCCTCAAAGGTAGTAGACTCCGCTCAGCATGGGTGTGACTGCGATCGATGACTTGTGTCGCTAAATATGCTGTGAACGAATTGCGGTGGACGAATGTGGACGAATAGACTCAAACTCCTTCCGATCGGCGATACAGTAACCAGACAAACAACGGTGAACCCAATAAGGCCGTGACTGAACCCACTGGAAGTTCGATCGCTCCTAGCCGAGACAGCAAATCAGCCACCGTGAGAACGAGTGCCCCGCCGATCGCCGAAAGCGGCAACACCCAACGATAATCACTCCCTGCCAACAGCCGGACTCCATGAGGCACAATCAGTCCCACAAAGCCAATTAGCCCCCCAATGCTGACGGCTCCTGCTGCCAAGAGTGTGGCACACCCGCCAATCAAAAAGCGCGATCGTCCCAAGGAAACCCCCAACCCGACTGCCAGTTCGTCTCCTAGATTCAAAATATTGACCCATCGGGCTAAGAAACAACCACCGACCAGCGCAACTGCAATGTAAACCCCCGCCACCCGCAAATCTGACCAGCCCCGTCCGTTGAGGCTGCCGATTAGCCAGTTCAGGGCAAGTTGAATCCGGCCATCGTCGGAAAGCAGCAGCAGGGTAGTTTGAATTGCCCCAAACAGCGAACTGACCGCAACCCCTCCTAAAATTAGCCGTCCGATCGCGATGCCAG